>JBBIGW010000027.1:0-32837 GCA_037447355.1 Bacteroidia bacterium
AAAAAAACGGTTAAAAGATTAACCTGTATTTTACTATTCGCCTACCTTAGTCCTGAAATCCAATAGTAGAAAAACCAGAAATCTGATACCAATGAGAACAAGTTTACTCAAAGTGCGGCTGACCGCGCTTGTTTGCTTCTTCACTTTTTTTTCCCTGACCTCACACGCACAATCAATCACCACTGGTAATGGCAAAGTTGAACTGGGTCTCGGCATAGGCCCGATGTTCTTCCTTGGCGACCTGGGTGGCAGTGCCGGTAAAGGAAAAACATTCGTCAAGGACCTTGACTTCCCGCTTACCAAACTGAACAAAGGCCTGTATGTAAATTATTACCCGGCCGAATGGTTTGGATTCCGGCTTGCCGGTAACCTCGGTTATGTGGAAGGAGATGATGCACAGGCCCCGTCAAAAGGAGGTGAAGAAATGGACCGGAAAGAAAGAAACCTGAACTTCCGTTCCAGGATCAGTGAAGCCTACCTGGCAGTGGAACTCTATCCCACTTTTTTCCTGGAAAAATATGATGGCCTTTTAGGCAAGATCCGCCCCTATGTACTGGGGGGTGCCGGGGTATATCATTTTAACCCGGAAACAAAAGACGTGGATGGAAGTTGGGTAAAAACGGCTCCCCTTCACCTCGAAGGTCAGGGCTTTGCCGAAT
Organism: Bacteroidia bacterium; assembly: GCA_037447355.1. Taxonomy (GTDB): domain Bacteria; phylum Bacteroidota; class Bacteroidia; order Chitinophagales; family Chitinophagaceae; genus JJ008. Next base: position 660 of record JBBIGW010000027.1, read on the forward strand.
ATCCCGACAGTAAGCCGTATAAGCTGACCCAGTTCAACCTGTTGCTGGGTGTAGGCTTTAAATATTATCTCAAGGAAAACATGTATCTCGGGTTTGAGATACTGCACCGTAAATTATTTACCGATTATGTGGATGATGTAAGCCATAACTACTACATCGACCCGATTTATTTTGATTCCTATCTGCCGGCAGCAGATGCTGTAAAAGCAAGACGTTTGTATTACCGCGGCACCTACAGCTTCCCCAGCACAAGGCCTTACCAGGAATTCGCGGAAAGAGGTGATCCTAAACAAAACGATGCCTTTTTCTCCAGTATTCTCCGGATGGGCTGGCGGCTGGGCGGCAACAGTGCCACGAGGCACCTGAAATGCCCGGTGTTTTATTAATAAGTAAACCACCTAATCCGAACCACTATGAAACGAACAAGCACCTTCCGTAACCTGGCAGGGCTGGTAATTGTCTCCGGGTTCTTTATGACTCCCCCGGCCCTGGCCTCCGGTAAATCGTACGGAGATTCAATCCTGGTCAGCCCGCCGTCTTCAACAGAAGAACCCGCTAAAAAAGAAGCGGCAAGGGCAAAGAATTTCACTTCCCTGAATAACCAATCCGTAAAAATCCACCCGGCAATCATCAAAAGACAGATGCATGTGGTGGCCAAGGAAAACGAAGGGACTGAAGTGGATTTCTTTGTATTTGACCTGCAGGGCACCCTGCTCCGGCATTACAAAATGAAACCAAAAAGTCATTATAAACTGACCGGTTTAAAAAAAGGACAATATGTATACAGCGTGTTCCAGGGAGACGAAGAAACCGCCTCCGGAAAATTTGAAATACGCTGATCAATAAATGCCGTCCCGAAAGCGGCAGGGAGATTAATAAAATCTGATACCTGGTTGAATAAACCTAATCCGTTCTCTATTGGTACTCTCATTCGTATACAATTTTATTAAAAACTCCCTGCCCTGCTTACGGGCAACCGACCCAACCCTGAGCTCTTTTAATTGTCATAACTAAGAAACCCGAAAAAGGTATGCCCGGTGTATGTATTGCACCTGGTAACTGGGCAGGGAAATTGTTCAAATCCGGTATCCGGGTGAAAAACTGAAACGACCCTATCGTAAATTTTTGCAATCACTTCCTGCCTTTACCTTCGGGTCTTAGAAAACAAACCTGCCCACGCTAAACTCCGAACGCTGAACCTGCCTACCGGCAGGCAGGCTCCGAACTTATAACCCAACCCCCTCCCCTAAAACAGGGATTTTCGTATTTCATATTAAAAAAATAACCCCAGCATAGCCCCCGTTAGGTGAAACTGTCCTATATTAGTTTTGTATAAGCAGAAGGGCAACCTGAACCCGATTATCAGGGGCGAATGCCGAAAAGCCAAACGAGTAGGCCTTCAACCAAAATCAACCAACATGAACTTAATTGAAAGAGCAAAGAACATTATGTTTACCCCCAAAACTGAATGGGATGTTGTAAACGGAGAAGAAGCAAATATTCCGGGCATTATTACAGGTTATGTTGTGCCGCTGGCAGGGGCGGCCGCTGCAGCAGCCTTTATTGGTTACGCCTTCATCGGGGTAAGTGTACTCGGTGTCCGGTTTAAAGGAATGGATTGGGGCCTCTACCAGGGGATCACAGTACTGGCCAGTGCCTTATTAAGTGTTTTTGTCAGTGCTTTTGTAATAGATGCATTGGCACCGAGTTTTGGGTCAGAAAAAAACCTGGGTAAATCAGTCCAACTTGTTGCATATTCCTGGACACCAGGCTGGGTAGGTGGCCTGCTGGCAATCATTCCATCACTGGGCATTATTGGTTCATTAGCTGGTTTGTACGGTTTGTATTTATTATACGAAGGATTACCCAGACTCAAGAAGACCCCGGAAGATAAAAAAGTAGGATACTTCGTAGTATCTCTTATCGTCATCATTGTTGTATTTATGGTTATTGGCTTCATCCTCACCAAAATACTCATGTCTGCCTTCGGATTATCATATGGCTACGGAAATTTTAGTCTTGGATAAATAGTATTGCATGATATTATAAAAAAACACCCGGACCAACCGGGTGTTTTTTTTATAATTCCAACTTCAGGTATTGTGCCGTATAACTTAGCTTATTCTTACTTAATTCCTCCGGCGTCCCTTCAAACAATACACGGCCTCCCCCGTCGCCCCCTTCCGGACCGATATCAATCACATGGTCCGCCACTTTGATCACATCCATATTGTGCTCGATCACCAGCACCGTATTGCCCCGGTCCGCCAGTTTATTCAATACGTCCAGCAAATGCCGGATATCCTCAAAATGCAAACCGGTGGTGGGTTCGTCCAGTATATAAAAAGTTTTACCGGTATCGCGCTTGGCCAGCTCAGTAGAAAGTTTGACCCGCTGGGCTTCTCCCCCGCTGAGGGTTACGGCCGACTGTCCCAGGGTGATATACCCCAGCCCCACTTCTTCCAGCACTTTGATCTTGCGGTAGAGATAAGGAACAGGCTGGAAAAATTCCACCGCTTCTTCCACCGTCATCTCCAATACATCCGCTATTGATTTCCCCTTGTACCGGATCTCGAGTGTTTCCCGGTTATAGCGTTTGCCATTGCATTTTTCACAATGCACATAAACATCCGGCAGGAAATTCATCTCGATCACCCGCATTCCCCCGCCTTCACACACATCACAACGGCCGTTTTTTACATTAAAGGAAAAACGACCCGCATTATAGCCACGGATCTTTGCTTCGGGGATCGAGGCGAACAAGGTCCTGATCTCTGTAAAGAATCCACAATAGGTAGCCGGGTTGCTCCTCGGTGTACGGCCGATCGGCGACTGGTCAATCTCAATGACCTTATCAATATGCTCCAGGCCTTTGACAGATTTGTATTCCAGCGGTGTCATCTTCGAGCCATACGCATGTTTCGACAGAATGGGGTACAGGGTCTCGTTGATCAGCGTGGACTTCCCGCTGCCGCTGACACCGGTCACACAGATGAATTTCCCCAATGGGAATTTAACATTCACCTGCTGCAGGTTATTTCCTTTGGCCCCGTTGAGTTCTAAAATTTTCCCGTTCCCCTTTCTCCGTTCGGCTGGTACTTCGATCAACCGGTGGCCGTTAAGGTACCCGGAGGTAAGCGTATCGAGTTTCAATAATTCCCCGGGTATTCCCTGTGCCACGATGCGGCCCCCGTGAAACCCGGCTTTCGGGCCGATATCGATCAGGTGATCGGCCGCCAGCATAATATCCTTGTCATGCTCCACCACCAGCACACTGTTGCCGATATCGCGTAAATTTTTCAGCGCATCGATCAGCCGGTGGTTATCCCGCTGGTGCAGCCCGATCGAAGGTTCGTCCAGGATATACGTGATCCCCTGCAATTGCGAGCCGATCTGTGTGGCCAGCCGGATCCGTTGCGATTCCCCGCCGCTGAGCGTTCTTGACGGACGGTCCAGTGTCAGGTAGGTCAGTCCCACATCCAGCAAAAACTGCAGCCGCTCCCGGATCTCTTTCAGTACATCTTTGGCAATGGCTTTTTGTTTGTTGTCCAGCATCAGTTCGATCCCGTCAAACCAGGCGGCAAGATTATCCAGGTTCAGCCGGCTCAGCTCCGCAATATTCCGGCCGTTTACCCTGAACCAGAGACTTTCCTTTTTCAACCGGGTACCGTTACAGGCATCACAGGGTTTTACGATCATATAATCCTCCGTCCACTCGCGGATGGCTTCACTGTACGGGTTGGCAAACCAGCGCTGCAGCATATTGATTACACCTTCAAACGGGCTCTGCGGATCAAATTTCATGTTCTCAAAATCCCGGTCCTCCTGCTGCCCTTCTTCATTGCCATAGAGCATGAGATTGAGCTGTTTCTTTGTCAGCTTATTCACTGCCGTGGTCAGGGGGATCTTATTTTTCCGGGCCGCTTCCTGTGCCGCCTTGTACACCCAGGCATCCCGTTCCTCTCCCAGAGGAGCAATCCCGCCCTCGCTGATGCTCAGGGAAGGATCCGCAATCACGGCCTCCATATTGATATGGTGTTTGGTGCCTAACCCCTTGCAAACCGGGCAGGCTCCATAAGGTGAGTTGAACGAAAACGCATTGGGAGAGGGCTCCTCGTAACTGATCCCGGTATCCTCACACATCAGCAGTTTGGAATAACGGGCTTCCCCAAATTCATTCGTATTGTCCGGATCATCAAACAGCGAATTGTTTTTTTTCTTCCCGGGGTTTTCTTTCTCTTTTTCGGGGGGCGGCGGGGCCACAAACATCAGGTCTTTTCCCAGCTTCAGTGTCTGCTGCACACTCTGGCTCAGCCGCGCACGCAACTCATCCGTTACCTGCAGGCGATCCACCACCAGTTCTATATCATGGATCATATAACGGTCCACCTGCATTTTCGGTACGAGGTCTTTGACCTCCCCGTCCACCCTTACTTTTAAAAACCCTTTTTTCCGGACATCTTCAAAAAGCTCGCGGTAGTGTCCTTTCCGGCCCCTGACCAGCGGGGCCAGCAGGATGATCCGTTTCCCTTTGTATTTTGTAAAAATATTCTCCACGATTTCCTCTTCGCTCCATTTTACCATCCGCTTCCGGGTATTGTAGGAATATGCTTCCCCGATACGGGCAAATAATAAACGCAGAAAATCATAGATCTCCGTTACCGTACCCACGGTGGAACGCGGGTTTTTATTGGTGGTCTTTTGCTCAATGGAAATAACCGGGGAGAGACCCGTGATCTTGTCTACATCGGGTCGTTCCATATCCCCGATAAACTGCCGCGCATAGGCCCCGAAGGTTTCCATGTACCGGCGCTGGCCTTCTGAATAGATCGTATCAAAAGCCAGGGAAGATTTGCCACTTCCGCTGATACCTGTGATCACCACCAGTTTATTCTTCGGAATGGAAATATCAATATTTTTCAGGTTGTGTACCCGGGCCCCGTACACTTCGATCATTTCCTGACCGGGAACAGGCGGGGTTCTGTTGCTTGTTTTACGCTTTGCCATACTGGGGGAACGAAGATACTGATTCAGTTTTGCTCCCGTCCTGCCATTCACCACAACGCTGATAGCCCAAAAAATGAGAACCTGGCCGGCAATTATCCACCGGCATGAACTGCTATGGGTATAAAGAAGTTTTCAAGTTATCCACAAAATTTTATTCTGGCACAGTATTTTGAAGTACTCACCGAGTACCAATTTAATCATTAAAAAATTTTCTTATGAAAAAGACCATTGTTGCAATGGGCGGATTTGTATTGACCTTTCTTTCCATTTCTGCACAGGCCCAGCAAACCTGGGATGCTAAAAAGAATCCAACCGTTGATTCCATTTCAGCCCTGTACCGCGATAAATTGGTGACCGCACCGGCTCCTCCCACCCGGGAAGATATTTTCCCTGTGATCGGGAAATATGAATCCGGGACCAATACCGATGCCGCGCACCTGAGTATTACAGTGGATGAGCAAAACAAGGGACTGGCCTGGGTGGAAGGTCTGCCCCAGGGAAAAATTAAGATCATGCTGAGAAAATCCCCGGCTACTTACAAAATTCCCGCTCAAAAAACCGCGGAAGGCAATGAGGTGGCCGAAGGCACCCTGATCTTTGATAAAACGACCAATACCCTGAGCATCTGTATTGGCAAAGCGTATAACCCGGAGGATCCCGCTGCTGCTTTTGCTCCCACGGCAGCAGAACCAGTACCCGCCACCGCGAAAAATGCAAAATCCCAAAAACCGGTTACGCCCAAGGCATGGATCTATACCGGAACCAAACAGTCCAAAGAGACAGCGATGAACTAATTAATAGAGGACGGTTTACACAGTAACGAAAAGGCTGAAGCATTTTTGCTCCGGCCTTTTTTATTGATGATTACCGGCACTGTCCCGGTCGGGGCGGGAGAAAAATTAATTGGCATTTGCATCCCTTTCTTATTTTAGTGCCAAATACCAGCCATGTTCGGTCTCTTCAGAAAAAAAGATGCATCTGCAGCAGTCACAGACAAAGTAGTCATCAGTGAATCAGCCAAATGGAATGCCCTGTTCGGCGCCTGGGATAAAAATAAAAACAGTGTGCTGGTTTTCTGGTTTGATGAGAGTCTCCGGCAGGCCGAAGATTATTTCAGAAATAAAACCAGTGAACCGGTTACCATGCTGATGGCGCGTGAGGCCCTGGCTCCTCACCGGGCCGGGAGCGATCTCCTTTTCGCCGAGCATTATCCGCTTCGTAGTAAAGAAGAGGAATTGTACCGGGCCCTTGGCCTGGAGAATGTGACCGTGTACTCTTCCCTCCGGGAACCCCTGTTCCGCCAGTTCGGGGGAGAGAAGATCATTCAACTTATGCAGCAGCTCGGCATGAAGGAAGATGAAGTGATCGGGCACAGCATGATCAGCAAAGCAATCCGGCAGGCCCAGGAAAAAATTGAACAGAAGACCCGGATCGACCTGTCAGCCCGTTCCCAGGAAGACTGGATCGAAAAAAATTACAAGCCCTGAAACCCTTGCCGGAAGCGGGTTTCACCTGACAACCAAACAGGTGTTTGGAAAGAAACCGGCTATTTTGTTTCCCCGTATAATCAACAGTTGCTATATTTGCGCCAGTTCTTTTACTCCCGGTAGCAACCGGGTACTTATCAAGAAAGGCTGAGGGTAATGGCCCGGTGAAGCCTTGACAACCTCTCTGCTTGTCTCCTCCTGTCACGCGTGACAGCCTGGGATGACATTCAGAAAAGGTGCCAATTCCATCCCGCAGGTGCGGGAAAGATAAGCCAGATAAAAAGCTTCAAATAGTTTACAACATATTCAAAGCTCATCTGATTTATCGGGTGAGCTTTTTGCTTGCCCACCATAGCAGTCCGCTGCTGTTTTTGCGATGCCGGGCTTACCCGCTTTGGCATAGCCTTACTGCAGTGGTGAAGACAGGGTTATCCCTGTAATCCTGCTGGGTAGTATGCTTCAGGCACTGGTTCATCCAGCTCCTGTTCTTGTTAAGTATCCCCTGCCCCGGGAAATGCCTTGCAAAATTTTTATCCCATTTAAACGAAAAAAAATGAACCCAAAAAATTCAAACAGGAAACAGGCGGTTCTTCCATGCGGGTATCGTCATACAAAAGTAAATTCCGTCCCGGCGGAACAAACAATCATTCGTCTATAACATCCTTAACAAATCATTAAACAGAAATCAAAAAATAAATTTGGAAGGAAATTGAAAAGTCCGCTACTTTTATCGGGTAATCATGAACAGAACCGCAACATACAAAAATACTACCTGCACAGCGACCCTGTGTATTTGTTGCCGTTGTTGTATGCCGTAAGGCATACTATACTCTACCCCCGATAAGGGTGCTTCACCCTTTTTTATTGCCTGCCATTTTATTCAACCTGAATTTTTCATTCTTAAAATCTATTTATGAGCACAACCCTTCATTTCGAAACACTCCAGCTGCATGCCGGGCAACAAATTGATCCTACGACCAAATCCAGGGCCGTTCCCATTTACCAGACTACTTCCTATGGATTCAATAACGCGGAACATGCCGCCAACCTGTTCGGGCTGAAAGAATTTGGCAATATCTATACCCGGATCATGAATCCCACCACCGATGTATTTGAACAACGTATCGCGGCGCTGGAAGGCGGGGTTGCCGCGCTGGCCACCGGTTCCGGCCAGGCAGCGCAGTTCCTTGCACTGACCAATATTCTCCAGGCCGGTGATAATTTCGTTACCTCTTCCTACCTGTACGGCGGTACGTTTAACCAGTTCAAAGTCACTTTTAAACGACTGGGTATTGAAGCCCGTTTTGCCGATGCGGACAATGTGGAAAGTTTTGTAAAGCACATTGATAAAAACACAAAAGCCATTTACCTGGAAACGATCGGTAATCCCCGTTTGAATATTCCCGATTTCGAAAAATTCGCCGGACTGGCCAAAGAATATGATCTCCCCCTGATCGTGGACAACACTTTCGGTGCGGGCGGCTATTTGTTCCGCCCGCTGGAACATGGCGCCAATATCGTGGTGGAATCCGCTACCAAATGGATCGGTGGTCATGGTACCAGTATCGGTGGCGTGATCGTGGACGGGGGCAATTATAACTGGGGGAATGGAAAATTTCCGCAATTCACTGAACCTTCCGAGGGCTATCATGGTTTAAAATTCTGGGAAGTATTCGGCGAAGGCAATCCCCTGGGTTTACCCAATATCGCTTTTGTGATCCGGGCCCGCGTGGAAGGACTTCGTGATTTCGGCACTTCACAAAGCCCCTTCAATTCCTTCCTGCTGCTGCAGGGACTGGAAACATTAAGTCTCAGGGTGCAGCGCCATGTGGACAATGCACTGGCCCTGGCACAGTGGCTGGAGCAACACCCGGCGGTGGAGTTTGTACTCTATCCCGGCTTAAAAAGCAGTCCCTACCATGAACTGGCAAGAAAATACCTGCAGCATGGTTTTGGCGGGGTGCTCAATTTCGGGATCAAAGGCTCCAAAGAAAACGCGAGCAAGTTCATTGATTCACTGAAGCTGGTCAGTCATTTAGCCAATGTGGGCGATGCCAAATCACTGGCCATCCACCCCGCATCCACCACGCACGAACAGTTAAGTGCGGCAGAACAGGAAGCAGCCGGCGTATTGCCCAACCAGGTCCGCATCAGTGTGGGCATTGAACATATTGATGACATCAAAGCGGATTTTGAACAGGCTTTCGAAAAAGTATTGGCAAAAGAATTAGTGAGTTAATCATGACAAGTACGTTTCAATATAACCAGTTATTTACATTAGCGTCAGGTGAAACCCTCCCGGGTTTTCACCTGGCCTATACCACGCATGGTAAGCTGAATGCGGCAAAAAATAATGTGGTCTGGATCTTCCATGCCTTAACCGCCAACAGCAATCCCGTGGAATGGTGGCCCGGCCTGGTGGGTGATGGTAAATTCTTTGACCCGTCCCGCTATTTCATCATTTGCGTGAATAAACCCGGGAGCCCTTATGGCAGTATCTCACCGCTGAGCAAAAATCCGCTGACGGGACAACCCTATTACGACGATTTCCCGGTATTAACCATCCGGGATATGATCCGGATGTACCAGCACCTGAAAGATTTTCTCGGGATAAAGAAAATATTCGTGGGACTCGGGGGCAGTACCGGCGGGATGCAGTTGCTGGAATGGGCTATAGAAGAACCGGAATTATTTGAGCATATTGTCCCCATTGCCACCAACGCGGTCCTCTCTCCCTGGGGCATTGCGTTCAACACTTCACAAAGAATGGCGATTGAAGCCGACAGCAGCTGGCAGGAAAGAAGACCCGATGCCGGACAAAAAGGGCTGGCCGCCGCCCGCTCCATTGCCCTGCTCTCCTACCGTCATTATAACGGGTATGAAATAACCCAGCGAAGGGATAAGGCCTTTGTGCCGCTCAGTGATAATACCGGGTATGCCGCGGATAATTACCAGCGTTACCAGGGACTAAAACTGGTAAACCGCTTCAATGTGATCTGTTATTACCGGCTGACCCAGAGCATGGACAATCACGATGTAGGTAAAAACCGGGGCAGTGTGGCTGAAGCCCTGGGACGGATCCGGGCCAGGACCCTGGTCATCGGGATCAGCTCCGATGTTCTCTACCCGATCACCGAACAGCAGTACCTGCAGCAGCATATCCCCGGATCGGAGCTGCTCACTATACACAGTGAATTCGGCCATGACGGGTTCCTGCTTGAATACGAGAAGATCGAAACCGCTCTCTCAAAATTTATTGATGACCGGAAATTATCTCATTTAAAAATTGTGAACGGATAAGCTATGGAAACGCATAAACAATTAACGATCGGGCTATTTGGATTCGGGGTGGTGGGAGAAGGTCTGTATAAAATCCTTCAGCAAACCCCTTCCCTGCAGGCCCGTATCAAGAAAGTCTGCATCAAAAATTACGGGAAAAAAAGAACGGCGCCGGCCACCCTGTTCACCACGGACCGGGATGAACTGCTGAATGACCGGGATATCAATGTGATTGTGGAAGTCATTGATGATGCCGATGCGGCTTTCAGCATCGTTTCTGATGCGCTGAAGAACGGGAAAGATGTGGTGAGCGCCAGTAAGAAAATGATCGCGGAACATTTACCCGCCCTGCTGGAACTGCAGGCGCAAACCGGGCGTTCCTTCCTCTATGAAGCAGCAGCCTGCGCTTCCATCCCGGTGATCCGGAACCTGGAGGAATACTATGACAACGACCTGCTCCATTCCATCAAGGCCATCGTAAACGGATCCACCAATTTCATCCTGACCAAAATGTTTGACGAGGGACTGGATTTTAAACAGGCCCTGGTGCTGGCCCAGCAACTGGGTTTTGCGGAAAGCAATCCCCAACTGGATGTGGAAGGCTTTGATGCCGTAAATAAGTGGACCTTGCTGCTTACCCATGCCTATGGCATAATTGAATCACCGGGAAACATTCTTTTCAATGGTATCCGGCATATCCAGGCATCCGATGCGGCGGTGGCCAGATCGAAAGGCCAGACGATACGGTTAGTGGCACAGGCACAGAAACTGAAAAATGGCAAAGTAGCCGCCTTTGTATTACCGCAATTCATAAAACAGGAAGATCACCTGGCTTTTGTAAAAAACGAATACAACGGGGTGGTGATTGAGAGCGGGTTCGCCGACAAACAATTCTTCTATGGAAAAGGGGCCGGCAGTTTCCCGACTGCTTCCGCGGTACTGAGTGATATCTCCGCCCTGCGTTACCAGTACAAATACGAGTATAAAAAACTCTATCACCATGTACCGCAGCAACTGGGGCATGAACTCTTTCTCCGGGTTTATGTCAGCTTTGATGATATCAGCCTCGTTCCCCGTGAACGCTTCGAATGGATCGAGGAATGGCATGCAGAGGAAGAACGGAAATACCTGGTAGCTGTTGTATCTTTTGATGAACTGATGAGAAATAACTGGTGGAAAGAGAATAATACCTCCCTGGTGCTGACCGCCGACCCGGTGATTGAAGATATCGAGATCCGGAAGCTCAAGAAAAAAAGCCTGGAGCTGGCCGGTATCCTGTAAACGCTGTTGACTGTTATTGGTTTAAGAGGGTCTGCCTTTCGCAGGCCCTTTTGTTTTGAACCTGTACCTTTGTCTATAAACGGCTGCATGAGGGAACTTTCTGTTGTAATACCAGTGATGAATGAAGAGGAGAATATCCGGCCCCTGCTGGAGGCAGTCCGGTCTGCATTGCAGGGCATGGACTATGAAGTGATCCTGGTGGATGACGGTTCCGCTGACCAGACCAGGCAACAGGTACTGGCCCATGCAGATGAGAGAACCATCCTGGTGGAACTCCGGAAGAACTACGGGCAGAGCAATGCCATGACGGCGGGCATTGATCATGCCGGTGGAAAATATATCGCCCTGCTCGACGGCGACGGGCAGAATGACCCCGCTGATATTCCGGCTATGCTGGCATTACTCCAAAAAGAAGATTGGGATGTGGTGGCCGGAAACCGCAAAGACCGGAAAGATGGATTTTTTCTTCGCAGGATTCCCAGCCGGATCGCCAATGCCCTGATTCGCAGGATGACCGGTGTGTATATCCGGGACTATGGCTGTACATTGAAAGTATTCAAAAGAGAAATCGCCGCTGAATTAGGTTTGTACGGTGAACTGCACCGGTTTATCCCGGTCCTGGCAAGTATAGAGGGAGCCCGCATCACCCAGGTGGATGTGCAGCATCATCCACGGGTGCATGGCAGGAGCAAGTACGGCCTGAACCGCAGCTTTAAAGTATTGAGTGACCTGGTCCTGATGGTCTTTATGCGCAGGTATATGCAAAAACCCATGCATCTTTTCGGCCCGGTGGGTTTTACCAGTTTCGGACTGGGTTTACTGATCAACCTGTACTTGTTAGCCCTCAAACTCACGGGTTATGATATCGGTGGTAAGCCCCTTTTGATCCTTGGATTGATATTATTGCTGGGTGGCATCCAGCTGATCAGCATCGGGATTGTGGCGGATATCAATATGCGCACCTATTACGAATCGCAGGATAAGAAACCCTATTCAGTCCGGCGGGTATATAAGGGGAAAGACGAAACAGGGCTGTAAATATCCCTACCATTGTATTAAATGAATACAATTTCGATTGATACCCGCCCCCGGCAGGAATCCGTTTACAACTGATCACAAGCTACCATCTATTGCAACCAGGCTACCGCATACTGATTATCGATCCGCCGCAAAGTATGTTTCCATGTCGGTAATGTACCGGTTGTAAAAGCCCAGTAATGTCTGCTGCACATACGGGTTTTTCATTTTTATTTTCCCTTTTTTACTGAAGGTGTAAATGGCTTCAGGATATTCTGCTGAATATTGTTCCGGTACCTGGAACTCATAAAGAGCAAAAGGGACATCTCCTTTGGAGGCTACATCATCGTTTCCATTTATAATCAGTTCTGCCCCATAAAAAGAAGAATAAATCTCAATTTCGGCTTTAATTTTAATAACACCTGAATCATAGTTCAGATAGAATATATTCTTTGCGAAAAGATCAGATCCGCAGTTACTTTTTTCACAACATTTCACAAAATCCCGAAAGGAAATCAGGTTATACCCGGAATAAAAAGGCCTGGTTGTATACTGCCGGTCGCGGATAAACGACAGGATCCTTTGCTTTACCCGGTCCCTGGATAACCCGGGAAGGCTGATGGTGACTGACTTATTAATAAGATAAATACCGGATTCATCGCATGCAAACTGAGATCCCTGCGCCAAACAGGTATTCGCAACTGCAATGAGTGTATAAATTGCAACTATCTTTTTCATCGGGTACCTGTTTTAACATGCAAAATACGCTGACTTTTATCTGTATAGAACTCATAATATTCGGTAAAATCATACGAATAGGTATTGTCTTTCGCCGCTTTTTGCGCCACTACATTGCCAGACTGATCCGTCACAATATAACCGGGTGTGTAGCGGCCTCCGCTTCCGGAATACCTGCTTTCAAACGTGTAAACGGTCATTCCATTGGGCAGTTCCGATTTCCCCGTATAATTTCCCCAGCTCGCCAGTAGATCCCCGATGGCTGCACCCGCCCAGCTTGTAACGGTAAACAATTTCCGCTGTGAATCCGCAAATAGCTTTTCCTTATTATACCTCGCCTGCGCCCGGGTGTTTTTACTCGCCAGTGTTTGCGCTTCCGGCAAGGCCGGGAAAGCTACAATACAAAAAACAATAACTGCTGACCGGATTATTATATTCATCGTATGCTTGTTTACTATAAATTTACCTATACAAAATTACTGAAACCGCATTTCCCGTTCCGCTAAACCACCGAAAGCTTCATCATGATCATTCCTTGCTGTTTCCCGGGTAACGTTCTGCCTTTCCAATAATTCCATATACTGAAAAAATTGATCCGCTCCACTATCTGTTACAAAATGCCCGCTTTTTGAAGCAAGTCATTCCCTATCTGCTGATGCAGGCTGGTTAAGAGGAGAATCATGCCTTCCCAGCCAGCCGGCATCGGGCGTATAAACCAGGAACACCGCCTGGGCTCACTTTCTGTTTACCACAATTTGCAGAAAACAAAAAATGAGAAGAAAATTGTACTCCATCCCATTGCTCCCTCCTCCAACCACAAACCATCCATTACGGCCGTGAACCATAATAATCCCCATTATGAGAATAAAAATATTGGATACTGCAACCGGAATCAGGTATTTGTTCAGCAATAATAACGGGCATGAAAGCAGATGAGCTAATTTAACTGCCCATGCCAGTATAATCCCGTAGGGGGCAAAACCAGCAGCGTTCAAATACCCTCTTCCGAACTCATTGACATCACCGCTGAATATGGAAAAAAAACTATGCGCAAAAAGAATAACCGCAAGCGCCAAACGAAGCATTAAATTGTCTTTTAAATATTTCATCATACAATAATTAAAAAGAATAATTGGCCAGTGAAGACAAAACAGTTCCCACACTGGTAGCCTCCTTTTTCAGAACACCATCTACATAAATTTCAGCAGTTAATGCAGAGCCGGCTGTAGCACCAGATCGGAAGAGCACAACGGTAAGATCCTTTGCCGAAGATGTTATCACGGGACTGCTCCAGGTTGCCCCGCTAATACCTGTGACCGAGCTAGGATTTGTTCCAACAGTATAGACAACCGCTTGAATAACCACACCTGCAGATCCGCGGCCTTTAAATTGTATTTTATGTGTACCGCTCCCACCACCCGCATTATCCCTTTTACAGGAGGAAAATAGTACCATAAATATTACAGCACTGACGAAAATTGAAAGCACATTTGATTTCATACGTTGAGTTTTATAGATAGAAAATAGTTTACTATACACAATACTTAACTAATTATCCTTATTGGCACTGACTATATAAAAGTGCCTGCCGCCTCTGAGCGGTGGTAAAAAAAACTCCCCTTAAACCTGGGCTAACCAGAGGGGAGTTGTCGCAACCAAACTGCATTACATCCCGCCACCCGGCTACAGTATGCACTAACCAAATTACGCAAACGGGCAAATGCAAAGAAAGCCAGTACCAATTTGTAATTTCACTCCCCACACCACCTGAATCAACTAAACCCGGTTAATGCGTTCACCCACCCGGAAAAGAAATCTCCGCAACCGCTAAACCTGAGTGCCAACCCCAGCCTTCCATTTAAATTACCCGACGCCCTGTTTAAGAAATATACCTGCATGCTCAGAAAAGCAATACTTGTCTCCAACTAATCCTCCCGGATAAATACCACCCCAATCCTTTCCGGAAACTGATACCCCATTCTCTGCCCCCTCCAATAGAATATCCCGTATACAAGGGTCTGGCCCGGTAGATGTCAGCGTTGCCATTATAGAGCTTTATCAGATTATTAATATGGTAATTGCCCGTACCCCGGTATATAACACCAAATTTGAATGCTGTCTGATATTTTGCAAACAGGTGTCCGACAGTGATACCGGCATTAATATCCCTGGAAACCCCATGCTTTGCAGAAGCCGTGAACAAGGCGCCCCTGTCGTAGCCGGGATTTAATCCAACCCCGGCCGGTACCAGCTTATCGCCTTTAGAAAAAGCGTCATTATCCCGCGCGTACACCTGCATAGATAGCGAAGCGAAAAAAAATAAAAATATTTTACGCATAGAAAATCTTTTTCTGCTATTCTATTTAATTACCGAATTATTGGTAAATTTTCAATCACAAAAGTGAAAAAACTCCCCGGCTACCCGGGAATACCGGCGGGGAGTAACCAAACCACACTGCTTGT
Organism: Bacteroidia bacterium; assembly: GCA_037447355.1. Taxonomy (GTDB): domain Bacteria; phylum Bacteroidota; class Bacteroidia; order Chitinophagales; family Chitinophagaceae; genus JJ008. The sequence continues at coordinate 15,932 of JBBIGW010000027.1, forward strand.
GCTATGTCCTTTTCATAGATCGCTTATATAAACAGCAGGTAGTGGAAACTACCCGCCAGTGTCCAGTAAATTTTATACCAACACTAACATGAGAATGTCGCCCGGATTAACGGGGCCCCTTATAAGTAAATACCTGCTCCCACTCCCTGGAACTGACGGGTGAAAAATTTCCGTTCACATAATTATATCCCCATTTCGCATATATTTTCTTTTCCGCAAGGTCATAATGTGAATTAAATCCGGGGTTCATCGTATAAAAAGTAGTAGCACCGGCAAATGAATTCCGGACTGTTACATTCCGGGAAACAGGGTCAATTGTATACTCCGGCTCCTGTGACCCGAAGGCAGTCAGGTTTCCACTTATAATAGCCGGGCAATAAAACCCGGCAAAATCCGGGTAATAAATCTTTACTTTATCAGCACCGGTTGTCCTCATTTCCACTTCTACGGTAGCCCCGGTATAGCCGGGATTTGAGGAGGGGTGGTAATTCCTGAACTGAAGCGTGTAAACCCCATCATACATATTCTTTGCACTAAAAGCGTAATACTGCGTATGGTAATTCGCAGAAATGAGATAAGCAGGGCTATTCACTGCTTTGATCTTAAATCCAATCAGGTAACTCGCTGCAGGATCAAACAGTGCAGAATTAATACGAACCTGTAACGGTGCCGATTCAAAAGCTCCTTTTGGTATCATTACTTCATTCATAGTGAGCACAGCACCGGCGCTGTTTTTGAAATGAGTAAATTCCGGGTGAGCAGAAATATAGGCGGTAGTGACAGCCGTATCAACCGTCACGGATAAATCGGTTTCCGCCGGGGCAGAAGACGAAAGACGAACAGGAAGCAAATTGATGGTCGTATCCTTATTTACCAGGTTTAACGCAATGGCCGTGAATGATGCAGTCGAATTGGGTTCAGCCAATTCTATAATCTTTTGGGGATTGATGAAATGACCAATGCTGCCGTTCTTAGACAGCTTATCCTTCAAACACCCGGTAAGAAAGACAGAAAGCGATATCGCATATATTAGTTTACGCATATTTGTTGTATTTATTGTGAATTACAGATCCCAGAATATTTTGGAACTAAACGGACTCAGGTCTCCTTCCGCAGCTACATTCGTGGGGTTATAATTATACTCGTTCTGGGGATACCTGAACCGAACAGGGATATTAGGTCCTGCGTTAGCCGCCCTGGTTAAGGGCACATTGGACGGAAAACCAGTTCGCCTGTAGTCCGTCCATGCTTCAAAAGGTAGCATACCCACCGTTGAAAAATATTTTTGCGTAATAATCAGCTGGATCTTGTCTGTAGCCGCATCCCAGTTAACAAATGAGTTTCCGGATGCTATGTAAGAAGCCGCTTCACTGGCCGCATTCAAAACATTTAATTTGTTAAAGGATTCCGAAACGGCATTCTCAAATAACTGCTTAGCGTTGCCATTCATATATCCCCGCTGAACTGCTTCCGCCTGCATAAAAAGACTCTCAATTGAAGTCAATATCCATTGGTCATCCGAAGCAGCAGTGACCAGTCCCGGTCCGGCCACACCGGAGGAATTTACAGACTTATACGGGTCTCCGTTCGGAAGATTCTCCCCGAAATTATATCCATAATAGTCGTTTCCGTTCAAGGGGATTTTAGCCTTTGCATAGTAGTATTGATACCTGATATCCCCGTTTGTGCGCAGGCTGTTTAACGTGAAATTATTAGCCCGGTTAAAATTGTCAGCCACTTCACCTTCAGCCGTAAACCTGAAATTATCCCAAAATGGATTTTGCTTGCCGGATACCGCCCTGTAGCCAGGGTTAACTGCAGCTGTTTCCCCGCTCCCCAAAAATCCTTCAGCAGTGACTTTCTGAAGCTCTGTACCGTGATTTACAAGTGTTGTCTGTGAAAGGCGCAAGACCAGCTTCAAACGAATAGTATTGATAAATTTTTTCCATTTGGTCACAGAACCGTGAAACAGGATATCTGAAGAACTGATCTTCGTATCAGCCCCCGTCTCAATCTTCGTGAGCAGGACAAGTGATTTATCCAGTTCACTGAAAAATTCCTGGTAAATGATGTTCCCCTTATCATAGCGGGGCGCAATATGGTTTGAAATGCTGAAGGCCTCAGTGTATGGAATATTATTGTAGGTATCAACCAGGTGCATAAATCCCACAACTTTCATAACCCTTGCAATAGCCTGGTAAAAGTATTGATGTGATCCTTCTGTTTTATTAAGGATCGCCTGGTAATCGTACAGGTTATTATACCAGTCGTTCCAGTCAGTCTGCCCGAAATTGGTTGTGATATTATATGTCTCACTTTCGGGAGAAGGGCCATAATCACCTCCCCTTGACCACCAACCCATCCAGTGGGCCAGTGTCGGGTAATCCGATACCATTATGCGCCCGGTTTCATGTAAGGCCTGCGGCAAAATCAGGTTGGCCGTAATTGAACCGTCCGCCGGATCATTGGGGTTATCATTTATATCGAAAAATGATTTTTTACAACTGCTAAGTAAAAAGGCAAATACTATAAAGAAGATAGATTTTTTCATACTAATAAACTTTAAAATTTAACATCGAGTGTTAAACCCATTGTCCTGACAGGAGGGTTGATAGACGAGGTGGTTACCCCATTTGAGTTACCTGCATCAAAATTGAAATCGGGATCTGTAAACTGGTTCGACTTAGGCACCCACAGGAACAGATTCCGTGCATTGAGTGTGAGGCCTGCTGATTTCACCAGGTTCTGCTTTTTGAGCAGTCTGCCCGGTAATTGATAACTCAGTGAGACTTCCCGTATCCGCCAGCTGTCCGCACTATATATAAAGTTTGTTTCCGCCTGCCTGAACACACCGGTGTAGAAATCATTGACGTCATTTATTGTAATATTCTTGTTTTCCACATACTTGCCGGAAGACGGATCGAGGTAAACCGAGTTGGGGATCACAAACCGTTCCCTGTGATTATAAGCCGTGGCAGCAGATACACCCGTCCAAGCCATTTCATTGCCGATCCTGCCGTAGGCAAGATGCCCCCCCTTATATTCAGCCACTACTGACAAACTAAGGGACTTCCAGGCTACTGATGGAGTCAGGCCGATCACCCATATTGGTGCGGTTCGTCCCATCGGGACCAGGTTGGGATTTGCAGAAGGCAACCCGGTAACGCGATCCACAATTATCCTTCCAAGACTGTCGCGTTTATAATCTTTTACCATGAAAGTCATAGCCGGTTTCCCTGCAAAAGCATAATTCGATGCATTGGCAAACCCGCCAATCTGGATCCGCTCCAATCCGGGGTATATGGAAAGTACTTTACTCTTGCTGTAGGTGGCATTACCCGAAATACTGACTTTCCAATCTCCGTTTGTGATGACCGGCGCATACGTCAGATCCAGTTCCAGTCCCTCATTATAAAATGACGCGGAGTTAACTTTGGTGGTGCTGAAACCGGTTGACCTGGATACGGAGACCGGAATAATCTGGTCTTCCATGTTGCTCCGGAAATAAGTAATAGTGGCTGATAGCTTATTCTGAAACAGGTTCAATTCGGTTCCCGCTTCATAGGTTTCAATCTTTTCCGGTTTTATTCCGGGGTTGGTCAGATTATTTGAAGCTGTATAACCGGGCAAAGTGCCGTAGGGAAAGCCACCACTGGCCTGGTAGGTTGGACTCAGTTCATAGGGGCCAACCAGGTCGGCATTCATCGTGCGGCTCCAGGAAATTCTGAGCTTTGCATAACTGAGTATTTTGCTTTTCAGGCCCGGAATAGCGTCACTTAAGACAAGTGCCGCATTTATACCAGGATAGAAATATGAATTATTCCCTTCGGCAAGCCAGGACAGTTTATCATTACGCCCGGTAAATTCAATGGAAGCCCAGTTACGGTAACCGGCCGAGAGCGAACCAAACAGGGAGAACAATCTTGTCCTGGAAAACAGGTTACCTCCGCCACCGCCGAACTCACCCGCCCTGTTGTTTACAGAGTATAATCCCGGAACAACAAGGGAAGTATTGGAAATACCCATCCGCTTTAGCTCGGATTGCCTCACATAAGTTCCCGCAACAGCACTGAATTTAAATTCGCCTGCCTTCATGGAATACGTACCAAAGAACTCCGAGGAAAGCCTGTTTGACAATGCGGATGATTCACTGACAAAACCCGGAATAGAAGTATTCCCATTAACATTTATTGCAGCATTTGCACTCTGCCCGGTGGAATAGTTCTTATTACCTTCATTCCTGTAGGTATTGCCGGCACGCCAGGTAAATAAAAGTGACGACGTAGCTTTAAAGGTTAATTCAAGGTTGGTCAGCAAATCGTCTCTCCGGCCATTTACCCGCCAGGTTTCAAGCGCCATATAAGGATTATGGCCATAATGGTTGAAATAGGTGTCAAATCCTGCAAAGGGAGCATTTCTCCAGTCCTTGTATCTTTTAAGGGGAACCTGGGCGGGTGTATTAAAAATCAGGTTTAACAACCCGGAGTTCAGCCCGATATTATTAGCGGCATTGTAGCCCGCCATACCAATATCATCAAATACGCTGTAGTCGCCTCTTATATAATTAATATTGGCACTGATCCTGAACCGGCCAAACTCACGGGAGCTGTTCAGCCGCATTCCGGTTCGCTTATTTTCATCACCCGGGACAATACCATGAATATTTACCTGCTGCACGCTAAAATATAAATCTTTGGCATTCAGGGAAAAATCAGTCTGCCTGGTAACGCCGGTATTGAAAAACTCCTTTCTCGAGTTAGTCGGGGAATATACGATCCGTTGTTCTGTTCCGTCTACCAACGGAGAGCCCAATACTTTTACGGATCCGTCAAATGCAGGCCCCCATGACCAGTTTTCATAGGGAGTATAGGTGCCGTAGCCGCCACTACCAAACTCCTCCTGGAATTTCGGATAAAAAGAAATTTTCGAATACTGGAAAGTCTGTGTGAGAGAAACTTCCGTTTTATTGCTTCTCGTTCCCTTTTTTGTGGTAACGAGTAATACCCCATTCCTGGCGTCGGGGCCATAGATGGCGGCTCCCGAAGATCCTTTTAAAACAGTAATATCAGTAATATCATTTGGGTTGATGGAAGCCAAATACTGCAGGGACGTCTGGATTCCATCAATAACCAGTAAAGGGTCATTGCTCCCGGTAAGCGATCGTATCCCCCGGATGTTAATTTTCACATTCTCAAATACGCTGTTGTTCATTGTAGCAATATTCACCCCGGAAATTTTACCCTGCAGACCATTGGCTGCATTCACCGGGGCGCTCTGGGTCAACAAATCACTTTTAATTTGCGCTGTTGCGTACCCCAAATCTCTTTGCTGCCGCTTAATCCCCAATGCAGTGGTCACAATCACCTCTGCCTCCGTCCGGGCTTTTAATTTGGCCACAATAGTATACCCCTTTTCCTCGCCGATCGTGAATTCAATGGGCTCAATACTGGTACCTGTCAAAAGCAGGATATCCCCTTTTCTGGCACGAATTATAAAACGGCCTTGCTGGTCGGCAGACGTTCCTGTCTGGGTTCCCTTAATAGTAACAGAAACACCCGGCACGGGGTCTCCTTTTTCATCGGTTACTGTGCAGTTAATACTTACCGCCTGGCTAAGCAATGCCACCGGAAATACAAGCACATAAAAAATGAAAAACAGTAATTTTCTCATTTCGTTGATTTTAAATGTCAAGAATTTTTATCAATGAGCACGAAATAAGTTATAGCGCTGCATAATATATGAACCTATTCTACGAATAGCGCCATTGGGTATACCAAAAGCGCCTATTGCTGAAATAGTTTTAAGAAATTCCCTAATAGGCTGTTAATGAAAGCTGCTCAAAAAATTGAACTTAAACCGTCTCTTTCACAGCAAATAACTCCCGAATAGTCAAGCAAACAGGCTGTCCGGAAATATGCCTGCCGCTAAATCAGTATTGTGGGGGTAATACCCATGTGGATTTTTATCTGCTCCGGATTGGGGCAACTTAAAATGTATGTCACTCCCTGCCCGGTGCACCCCATTGCGGGTAATCCAGGCAATAACCTGCATGCTGTCTGATAAAATTTGGAGAATTGTCCCGGAGTAATTATAAAGCTTATCAATAAATGAGACCCTGAACCCCGCTAATTGTACTCAAAACCTCCGGGAAAAGCAAACAAACGGTATACCCATCATAAAATTAATACAACCCGATAATCCAATGATATTATCACGAATCAACCACATCCTATTTCTGTCACATTTCCTTTAACAAACCGATCCCGCTGAAAAAAAGACAACATTCCATCAGCGGCACTGTAAAAAATGAATATAAACAAGAACGCACTCTCAGTAAAATGTCCCGAAAGTGCGCTCACGGATGATCGCTAAATACTTACTCGCTGCAGAACAGCTTCAGTTTATACCTGTATAAAGAACCATTAATTTCCTGAACCAGCTTAAGCACTTCCCTGGTCTTTTTACTCACATAGAAAATTTCCTTATTCCCTTTTTCCTCCAGCTTCAACACCCAACAATCGATCTTTTGATTGTCGGTCCCGTCCAGAAAGGATGAACCGGTAACCGTATAAATCGCGTTAGTAAGCCCCGAACCGGTTCCCGGGTCATAGAAAGGGACAATAAATGTTCTCCCCTCCTTATAGGGAAGGGTTGGGAAAACTTCCAGGTCCAGGTGCCAGTTCAGCAGATATTGGTCCTGTGCGCCTTTAAAAAAAGCAAACACTTTTTTTTGCCTGGGGTCCGCTACCGTATCGGAAAGTTCCTTGCCATCCACCGCCACAGAATTTGTCTCAAAATTGACAACAGTTGCCGAAGGCTTAGGATTCATTCTGTTCGAATTCCACCAGAATTCATGATAAAAGGGTCGCAGTGTTGTAGCATCGCAGAACGACTTTGTTGTGTGAATAATGGTATCCCTGGACTCCCATGTTTGTATGACTTCAATGGCCATTTTCCCGTTATACTCCTTCCTTGAAATATCTCTCGACCAGAATTCGGTCATTGACCTCGGGCTTCCCTTTCCTCTTTGGAAATAAACAAGATAACGATGCGTTCCGTCATGCAGCACCGATGTATTGATATCCTTTGCCGAAATTCTAACAGTGTCCGTCTTTTGAGAAAATAATGGGTAGTGCAGCAAACACAATATTAAAAAGGGAAAAAACGATCTCATATAATTTTGATTTAAATATTTAAAGCCCCACGGGCCAATCAGAACCGGTCTCCCGGCAAAGAAAGGCGCATAGCGCAAATCCGGCAACTATTCCTACAGCTCCTTCCTCTAAAACAAAAGCCTTTCATTGAACTATATGTATCTCCAGTTGACGGGAATCGTACAATAGTAGACAGATCCAATAAGCCAAAAAAATAAGCCTCAATGTATAAGCGGCAGCAGGTGTTTATAAAAGGTGATCGATGAGTCTCCCGGGCGCTGCTGAAAAGAGCAGGAAGGACTGATACCTGGGAAACTGATTCAAAGTCCTGAAACATAGCAGCCGCCAGGATGACGGAGACGCGGCTATACACCACGGTTTCCTATTGGCTCTTATCGCCCAGTTGGGCAAAAAGCGTGTCCTTACAATTCCGGGCCACCGGTATTCTAACGCCACTTACTTCCACTTCAACAGCCGTATAGGTATCAATCTTTTCAATTGCCACAATAAAAGAGCGGTGAACTTTGATAAATTTATCTTGTTTAAGCATCTCTTCAACCTGGACCAGGGGCATTTTTGTAATAATATTTTTTTGGCTAGTTACCACACGGATATACTCCCGGAGACTTTCTATATACAATATATCATCCGTAAAGATTCGTACTTTCTTCTTATTCACATTGAAAAAAAGGCTTTTACGGGTTGCTGCATACTTTACAGGCCCCGGAGAATTCCCGGATTCAATTTTCTTTACCGCAGCTAAAAAACGGGAAAACTCGATTGGCTTAACCAGGTAATCAAGCACATTATATTCATATCCAAGTACAGCATAGTCATGATAAGCGGTAGTAATGATGACAGCCGGCGGATTGTGCAAAGTACTTAAAAAATCAAGCCCTTTAAGCCGCGGAAGATGAATATCCAGGAACATAAGGTCAATCTCCCCGCCGGAAATTATTTCAGCCGCTTCAAATGCAGAAATGCAGGTCCCCTTCAATCTCAGGAATGGCACCTGCATAATATAGTCCTGCAGTACCTCTGCAGCCAGGGGTTCGTCTTCAACGATAAGACAATTATACAGTCGCATAGGCCGTTAAATTTAACCGAAGATCCGCTATAAACTGGTCACGCTCTTTCCGCACTTCAAGGGTATGTTCCGGGTACACAAGCTCCAGCTGCCTCTTTATATTTGACAATCCGATCCCCTTGCTGATTTCATCACCATGGGCGTTTTCAAAAGAGTTTTTTATCACAAAATGCAGCCAGCCCTCTCTTTCAGTTAAGGACATCCGTATCCAGGACTGAAACCAGGACTCAGACGCCCCATGCTTAAACGCGTTATCCACAAAAGGCAAAAGTATTAATGGCACAATCAGTTCCTTGTCATTCCCTATTTCCTTATCAAAGGAAAAAAGCAACCGGTCACCATACCGGATTCTTTCCAGGCTTATATAATCCTCAATTACCTTTAACTCCTCCTCCAGCTTAATTCGCCCACCCCCGGACTCATATAACATAAAACGCAGCAATTTCGACAAGCGCATCACTACTTCTGCCGTATCCTCCGATTTCTTTCTCGCCAGTGCGTAAATATTATTCAGTGTATTAAACAAAAAATGCGGGTTAATTTGTGCCCGCAAAAACTTTAATTCAGCCTGTAGCCTTTCTCTTTCAAGTCTTTCAGCATTTTCCCTGGAACGCTGTGCGATCCGGTATTGCTTTGTAGCAACCGCCAGCATCACACAGAAAAGCAAATCCAGGAATGCATTCATATTCTGTTCCAGTCCAAACAGGGGCTGATCCTCATAAAGCCCCATATAAGCATCCGGCAATACATAAAAAAAAGCAATAACCCGGTACAATGCGATTGCGGCAGAAAACCCGGCTATAGTTAAAATGATCAATGCTAAAAAATGGTAAATCCTTTTTGCAAAAAGGTCTAACAGAAATAAGACAAAATAGCTCAGTGGTATTTTCGCTATACAAATAGCGGCCTCCCCCAGGAAAGCCATTTTCAGGTGCTGCCACAGGGAAAGCTGGGTATATTTGACACTTATCCAGGAATACTCCAGGTAAGTTTCAAATAATATATACATGATCCAGAATAATGAATGCAGCAGCGCCCTTCTTTTCATTCGCTAAAATTCGGAAATTAATCAGTGGATTCATACAATCGTAAATGATTGACGCCTTTCCGTATACAGAAAGCGGCCTTTCGTCTACAGGTCAGCGCTAATTTACAAATTTTCAAACCAAGCAAAACAAAATAAATTGGCAAAGATACCGGTTCGGCCCAGCATAACTTTTATACTTAATATATTAAATAACGTAATACCGCGACCCTCCAATATAAAAAATAGGTGCCCCGTTAATGCAGAGACATCAACAAGTATTACCTGCCAGTAATATGCCTTTAACCCGGCTGTACCACTGAAATTAATATAACATAAAGAGCGTGCACACTTTGGTCTCATTTCTGAAAAGGCCGCCACCGGTGAAATAGTTGCCATTCATTTCCCGGCTTTGTTTCCTCTTTTAATTCAAGGTACTCCTGCATGCAGATCGTTTGCGGATATGAAGTTACCAACCCACCCTTGTATAACATGCAATTCAAAGTGCCAGGCGCATATTTGCATACCAAATTCAATGCAAAAGCAGAAATACCCGATCTTTTATCCGGTTCCCGGAATGTACACCACTACAAATTCCCCGGCTTTTATAAATGAACAACATACAAAGTTAATACCATTTGCCCGCACCCTCCTCTTACAAACTCAATTAAGGCAAACTTATCAAAATGAATGTTTTTTTTCGATATTGATAATGCCCGGATTTCCACCAACGCTACTTTTGCATAAAAATAAACAGATGAGGGTGTTCGCGAAATGGTTCAGTTTCCATAAAAGCATGAAATATGTCTGTAAGGTAACCGCACTGACAGTTTTTCTTTTTAGCTATTCGGCCCTGAAATCCCAAACACAGGATCAAGGCAGGGTTGTACTGATATCATTAGATGGCACACCGGATTATCTTATTGATAAGTTTCTAAAAAATGGAGTACTACCGTCAAACGGTGCGTTTGCCAGAATAAGAAAAACAGGCGCCTATGCAAACACCGTTTACCCGGTAAATGTTGCCTCAACAGGGCCTTCACATATTTCAATTTTTACCGGTGTCAATCCGGGTACTACCGGGATCGTCGGAAATTCCTTCAAAAGCAGGAAGCAAAACTGGACTGATCCGGTATTAACTGCCTTTCGTCAGCCCTTTTCCGCTGAAACCCTATTCAGAACAGCCATGCGGCAAGGCAAAAAAGTGATAACGCTTGCCGGTGTAGGAATAGATTATTCAGACAGCAGCAGAATGACAGACAATATGCTGATGTATCCAGTCATTTCCGGGACATCGGCACTTTTGAACCTGGTGGACAGTAAGGAAAAAATTCTTTGGAAGAATAGTCAGTATTCGAAGCTGATTGTTGATTCAAATTCAACCAAAGCCAGCATCCAGCTCGGTGGAGGGCAAAAAAAAGAGTTGTGGCTATATTTAAAAGATACGGCGGTTAATGATGCCAATATTATAAAACCGTCTTTTAAGATAATTTTTGATACCGACTCGCTTCTAAGCAACGGGTACTTAAGCTCACTGGAACAAACCGGGTGGACTGTGCTACCCATTCACGAATTTGGCAAAGTATTTACAGTTTCCACAACGCTGTTTCAATCTTCCTTGCGCGAAGGAAGTTTTCAGCTATATTTATCGCCTGCTGCAGAAATTTACGGATCTCCACAATCCTTTTTGGAACGTATTCAAACAACCTGCGGGTTATGGCCCGGGGAACCAGATAACTTAAAACAAACTTCCGGCATGATCTCTGAAGAAATCTGGTTCGAACAGGTGGGAAGGCTCGCTGCGTATTCAAAAAATCTTATCCTGGCTGGCATGAAAGAAAAAAAACTGGGATCTTTATTTGGCTATTTTTCAACATTGGATGATATCCAGCATCGTTATACTCTTTCAGATAAACGACAAATTGATTACAGCGCGGAAAACGGCCAACGGCCGGGCAGGTATGCAAAAATCATTCAAAAATGGTTCCGTCTTATTGATGACTATCTGCTTGAAATCATGAATGCTGCCCCACCGGGTACTTCCCTTATTATATTTTCAGATCACGGCATGGTCCCCATTCATTCTGTTTTAGTACTGAACAACTACCTGGAAAAATCCGGCTTTCTATTCAGCAAGAATGAAATTCAGGCTATTTCCAGTGGCAATGCTGCACATATATATATTAACAGGGAACAAATAGGGGCCGGCAAATATTCAATGTATCTTTCAAGATTGAAAAATAAGCTGGCATCTTTATGTGATGACAAAACGGGAGAGCCGGTATTTGAGCTAATAGCAGACTCTCTCACCCAAAAAAAATTAGGCCTTTACCATGCTGAAAAATCAGGAGATTTGTTTGTAAGTTGCAGGAAAGGGTATGCCATATCAGGGAGATTCCTCCCTGCTATCCCCCATATAATAAACAATTCATTTGACCCTGAAATGTTCAGGAACCAAAAAAATGAGATAAAGAATTTTTTATTGACCGGCACTATGAATGAAACTGGCCGGGCTGTGCACGGCTGCCTGTCCACTGTAAGAGAAGGACAATCCATTTTTTATGCCTGGGGGAAAAATGTGCCTGTCAAAAAATTAAAAAACATTTACTCTCTACAAATCGCGCCAACTGTTGCAAAACTGCTCGGTATTAACCCGCCGGCCCTTGCACAGGGAAAACCAGTGTTTTAACAGCTATATTCAGAATTAGGATATGCGGATATTTAAATTTAATAACCGGAAATATGGCAGCGAATTGCAGGTTGATGCCGGCTCCATAGAAAGCTTCGCAGGCTATTTTTTTGAATATGAAGAGCATGCCACCGATTTTTATGAGCTGATTTTTATAGAATCCGGTTCAGGGAGTTTATTTATAGACAACAGGGAGATTACGATTGCAAAGAAAATGATCATCTTCATTTCGCCTTTCCGGAAACGGAAATGGCTGGTTAACAAAAAATCGCTAAAATGCCGGTTTTTGCTTTTCCGGGAGAGCTTCCTTAATGAATATTTGAAAAATAACCTCTTCCTCAGTAATCTTCCCTTTTTTCATCATCAGCACCAGCATTTCCTGTTCCCGCCCGTAAAGGAATGGAAAGAGCTGACTGAGCTGACAAACAGAATCATCGCCGAAATCCACCATCTGCAGGCAGACAGCCATATCTTCCTTCAGTCACAATTAGTTTACCTGCTAAATATTTCCAGCAGATCATATCTCAGGCTGTATAAAATACCAGTTGCCAATACTGAACATAATCTGGCTCACCAGTTCCGTCACCTGCTGGACGCTGAGCTGAATGCAGACTATGGAGTGGACCATTATGCCAAAAAACTCTTAACAACCCGTGTAACTTTAAATAAATACTGCAACCATGTATTTGGCGTAAATGCAGGCGATTTAGTCAGGCAACGCCTGGTATTTGAAATAAAATCCGGCTTGCTTTATTCAAATCAAACCATTAACGAGATCGCCGGGTTTTTAGGGTTCAGGGAGCCAAGCAATCTCACAAGATTTTTTAAGCACCTTACCGGCCTGACACCGTCCGGGTACAGGAAAATGTACCAACACGGATTGTATTTCCACTAATAATAATAAATCCGCCCCTTGTTTTTCAAAAAATCACCTCCCCCTGCTCAATTTAGAAATGCGATGCAACGGAAATAAACCCTCAATTGTCATGTAACAAACATATAAATATGAAACAAATTATTGTCATTGCGGCTGTGGGCATGGCATTTTTTATCGTGGCATGCAACAAGCAAGAGAGTGATTGTGAATTGGTTCCTGCCAAAATTATTCGCTATGACTGTGACCGCGTTATAGTTCAGTTCCTTTCCCCTGAAAGAATAGGAGATAGCAGCTGGAAAGATGAACAAACCGGCACCATATATACTAATGTAGCCAGCTACTTCAATACCTGCAAAATTGCATTGATTACCAACGGGGCATTCGTGACATTGTATGTAAAGGCCGAACCAATAAATGCGCCAGGTACCGATCCTGACTGTTATCAATGTCAGGCTATCCCTATTGCTCCCCCTGCAACAATGGTGAATTTTACGGAAATTGCTGAAAGTCCCTGCGGGGTTTATAAATAATCTTGCAAGTGCCTTTAATACCTTTGATCTGTTAGCTTATGGAGCCGGCAAGCCTGTAAATCCGCAAATGCATAAAAACCCGCTGCACAATATGAAACGTAATCCCCTGCTACCTGTTACCGCCATTGTAGCCCTGTTCATTACCCTGTTACTGGCAAGCTGTAAAAGTAACAACATTTCAATTGACGGCGCCTGGACAATCGTAGAATTGCAATACGTTAAACCGGACGGAACAACCACATCCACCAAACCCGCCGGAAGTGACGTATATTTCTCAAAAAAACATTACAGTTTTTGCTGGACAAGTGATATTGTCACTACCCGTGACTGGAACATCGCTGACAGCCTGAAATTGAAACGCTTTAATCAATCATTAGTTAATGCCGGTTATTTCGAACTGCAAGACTCGATCCTGATCACCAAAGCGGTATTTGCATTGCAGCCTATGTTTGTGAATGGGATTGCAAAATTCAACTGTTCTTTCCATGGAGACACCCTTGTACTAAGAGGTTTAAGTGTTGTTTCTTCTGATAATATCTCCCTGCCGGCCTATGCAGCAGGTGCTCACTTTGTGACGAAATTGCTCAGAAACACCAGGCAATAGCATACACAAACAGGTATCATACTTTATACATGATCTTTTCGGCGGTACGGGCAGGATCTTAGATATACCTTTCACCTATCAGGTATATCTCTCCAAAATTAAATCATTATAACATTGATGATTTGAAGAATATTTAATAATTCAGGGCGCCTAGTCAATGAATCCACTTCTGAAATGGACTGTTCTTTCAGAAAACAATAAAAGACCATAAGGAAAAAAATCCCGGCTTTTCAAGAAATACGAGGCCGCACCGGCATCTTTGGAAGAGTAACGGGTGTCTCAGAATGATATGGCCCCCACACGATTGAGTTTCATGAGCCTGGTAACCCAAAGAAATTCAGGCGCGCTTTTTCGGAGTCAACTACAATCAGGGATTTTTTTTAGATAGAAATTACTCAGTAAACCACCTCGAGCAATTAATTAAGTGCTCGCTGAATGCGTTAACACTCTTCAGAAGGAATACAACAACGCTAAAGCCTAAACTTACAGTAAAAAGACCTGTAAAAAAATAGTTCTTATCGCTTACAAGTCAACAAAATCCTCTCTACAATTTCGATAGATAAGATTATCTTAAACGAAAATAACCACCTGAGATTCAGATGGTTATTTTACTTTAAAGTCGGGAGGACAGGATTCGAACCTGCGACCCCCTGGTCCCAAACCAGGTATTCTACCGGGCTGAACTACCTCCCGAACACCCCATTTTCAGAGGAGTGCAAATATACAGGCTTCCCCCCTATTTACCCATTTTAAAAGAAAAGGACCAGCAGGTGCCGGTCCTTTGAAAATAAAATGGAATTGTTTTATTGCTGCGGCAAACTCAGGGGATTGGTGGCAGAATAATACATGAGCTTATTGTACTGATTGTTCGACGCATCATCCAGGTACACGGAAAACTCCACGATCACTTTTTTCCCTTTCAGGTCCGGTATATATTCAAATGGCAGGAACAATTCAATATTCTTTTTGGCTTTGTTATAACTCACTTTTGAATTCGGCAACAAGGTCATTTTTTTATAGGTCGCCACTGTACCACCCCAGTTATAATACAAGCCATTGGTCCGGACATAATACCCGTCCTCGGTGGCCAGCCGGGCTACAAAATATACTTCTCCCAGTTTGGAATTGGTCTTCAGGTCAAATACCGGCTCGATCACCAACCCGTTACGCGTGCTGTTGGTTATTACGGTAAGCTTGTTAAAATTGGAAATCTCCACTTTGGGAACCAGCTTCAGCGCCTCTTTCTGTCCCTTCGGATACAGGGCGGCGATCAGGGCCTTGTCCCCCGCTGATAATTCATAATTGTCTTTGAGCGAGTAGCCATCCGTCGTCTGCCAGGATTCAACCGAATAGTGCATAATGGACCGGGGGTCATAGGTAGTGCCATTGGTATAGAACTGCTCAGCCACTTCAAAAACATTGAAATCGACCTTTTCCCTGTTCCACCCCTGAGTTTCCTCGTAATAGTTATACACGGAGTCTGATTTATTCCAGTTTATGGCCCCGGGGAAACTTTGTTCATGCAGTAAACCCAGCGCATGACCAAATTCATGCACTACTACCCGGCGCAACTCTTTTTCGGACCAGCGGTTTGGCTCAATCGCCATTTCATCTTCAATGTTTCCCACATTATAAGGTCCGCTATTGCCTTTTTTTTGCAGCTTCGAAATATAATAGGAGATATCCGACAAATAGATCGTATCAAAATTGATGGTTTGCTCATCCTTCGACCGGAATTTTGCCTCTGTACCCACTGCCGAATTATGCCCCCGCCCTTTGCCCAGCTGGACCCGGATCACCGCATTCGGATCATTATCGGGCACAAACCGGAACCTGATATTGGCATATTTTTCCCATTCTTTGGCGCCCTGGATGACTTTATCCCTCAGCACTTTTCCGCCTCCCGGCATAAATTTCACGAGCAATTCTTTCCCGTTTTCCCAGGTATGATAATTATCCGCCACACCACGGGGTTTGGTAGTATCCACTTCTGAAAACATCGCATCTGCCAGGATGGTGGTGCAGCCGGGTTTGGGCAGACGTTGCGCTACAAGCACCGTACTGCTAATAAGGCTGGTAATAGCAAAAACTATGTACTTCATATCGGTTATTTTATACGAATATAATATCCTTTTCAGGATCCGTAATACCACGGGGAGGGTATATTATGGGCCGGGAAAACCGCTTTCTGAGAAAAGCAGGGGGTTAATCAAGGGGCGTCAACCCAGACAGAATTGCCGGCACGCATCGTGCTTTCGCAATTTTTATTTAGAAGCCAGTTCTTTTTTTTGGCCGGGAAGAAAAGAAAGCGGGAAGCAGTTTTGTAATATCTCCCCGTCTTACCGTCTATAACTTAACCATGACTATAGAGTTTGTAGTCCGCTTTGAAAAGCAAGCCGCAGCTAACTGATTTCCTGTATCAACTGGGATTACCTCCGGTGATCCCGAGGGAGGGGGCTCAACCAAAATCACCATTGCCGGCGCTAAGCGCACCTTTGCAATTTTCATTCAGTCCGCTTTGGTAAGCAAGCCGCAGCTAACTGATTTCCTGAATCAGCTGGGATTACCTGCGGTGATCCCGAGGGAGGGGGCTCAACCAAAATCACGATTGCCGGCGCTAAGCGCGCCTTTGCAATTTTCATTCAGTCCGCTTTGGTAAGCAAGCTTACCACGCGTCCTAAATGAAAATTGCCCCTTCGGGGGCAATCGTGATTTTGGTTGCGGAGAGGGAGGGATTCGAACCCTCGGTACAGATTTAAGTCCGTACAACGGTTTAGCAAACCGGCCCTTTCGGCCACTCAGGCACCTCTCCTTTATTTTAACCGGTTTAGCAAACCGGCCCTTTCGTCCGCCGTGGCGGAACCTCTCCTTTATCTTACCGGTTTAGCAAACCGGCCCTTTCGTCCGCCGTGGCGGAACCTCTCCTTTATTTTAACCGGTT
>JBBIGW010000028.1:0-31907 GCA_037447355.1 Bacteroidia bacterium
GATTACGAAGAAAAGGGTGAACAGCAGGAAGGCGAAGAGCAGTATCCCGTGGTGCTTGCGGATCGTCAGCGGCAGATCATAGCGCCAGAAGGTAACGATCCGGTTGGATTCCTCTTTACGGTTCTTATATATATCCAGGTAAATTTTGGAAGCCTGGGCATTGATATACGAGGTTACTTTCCCGGAAGGATAAAAGGTCTTGGCATATGCCAGGTCATCCACTAACTGGGTAAAGGAAGCGGCCATCTCATCGGGATCATCCGGAGGCAGGTGCTGGTCCCGGAGCCAGCGGTCCTTATTCTTCTTTATAAAAAGGGCTTCCCTCAAATGCTGAATTTTGTTTGTAAAATACTATTTTTAAAACAACTAACACCCTGTATTATCATTAATTTTACCTGACAAGTTGCGCAATTAACTATTCTGTGAAATGTCCGTATTAAAGATCCCCACCAATTTCAATATTGACCTGGAATTCGAAATACCTGAATTCTACCGGAGGATGTTTGCGCTGATCATTGATTTTATCCTCCTTATTTTTTACATCAATATCGCAGATGCTATCCTGCGATCCCTGGCCTGGAACATAGACTATAAGGATGATGACAACTGGTTAAACCTGTACTGGATATCCGTTGTCATAAAACTGGGACCTGTTTTGATCTACCATGCACTCATGGAAATCACCCTGAACGGGCAGAGCGTCGGTAAAAAAGTGATGCAGATCCGGGTGGTGAATGAGAATGGCGGCAAGGCCAGCATCAGCCAGTTCCTGATCCGCTGGCTGCTGCGGGATATCTGGTTCATTATTATCCTTTTTATTGGCCTGCAAAAAGAAGACCATGGCGAAAAAGCAGAATCCGTGTTCCTCTTCCTCATGGTGGCCGCCTATTTCATCACCGATATCATCCTCGTTGTGTCCTCCAAAAAAGGGCAACGCATCGGCGACCTGCTGGCCAGGACCATCCTGATCCGTACCCATGCCAAAAGCAATATTGAAGATACCGTGTTTATAGAAGTGGCAGACAGTTATATCCCCTCCTTTCCGCAGATCATGCAACTGAGTGATAAGGATATCAATGCCATCAAAAGTATCCTGGAAACCGCCCGGAAAAAAGGAGATTACGCGATGGCCGAGGCGGCCTGCGCAAAAATAAAGGCACACCTGAAAATTGAATCAGGCATGCCTCCGTTTGATTTTCTTGATGTGTTGCTGAGAGATTATAATTTCCTTTCCACCAATTGAACCAAACCTGTTCCTCAGGCAGACATTATAGCTCCCAACCCGCCCAATAACAGGCCCAGTACGAAAAAGGCGATAAATATGATGGTAATGATTCCCATATAACGGAACGTGGCTTTCAGGTTCCTCAAGCCCTCATTCAGCGCCTGCTGGTCATTGGCATTGATGGCGGTTTTGATATAATTGGCAAACCGGAGCGTAAAAAGACAGGGGAAAAAATAAATAAGCGCCACAATGATATACACTACCACAATCGCGGCCCCCATGCCGGCAGAAGCCCCGCTGCCATACCCGCTGCGGCCGTAATCCCTTTCAAGTTCGCCGACTTTTGAAAACGCTACGGAAGCCAGTATCCCGCCAAGGACCATAAGCACACACATCACCATGCCCACAATTGCCAGCAGACGGGCCCAGGAGGCTGTTTCCTTAAGGTGTGAGGTACTGGTTGCATCAAGGCTGAGTCCAAACAAAGAATTTTCCTGTTGTTCCATAATGTGTTGATTTTAGGTTTTCGTAAATATAAAACTCCGGGCAGGATACTGCAAATAATTCTGCAGGATCCCGACCGGAGAACAAAAGACAGACAGGTAATTAATAAGCCCTTGCAAAAAGCACGCGCTGGGAAGAAGGTTTACCGGTCAGAATACAAGCGCCTTCTTCAACAGGGTTATCTAAGGGAATGCAACGGATCGTGGCCTTGGTCTTCTCTTTGATCGCCTCTTCCGTTTCCGGTGTACCATCCCAGTGGGCGGAGACAAATCCTCCTTTCTCATCCAGCAGTTTTTCAAATTCCTCCCAGTTGTTGGCCGGGGTGATATGTGCATCACGGTATGCTTTCGCTCTATTGAACATGTTTTGCTGGATCTCTTCCAGCAGGCTTTTTACATACCCGGATACCCCTTCCAGGCTCACCACATTTTTCTCCTTTGTATCACGCCGGGCCACTTCCACCACATTTTTTTCCAGGTCCCTTGCCCCGATGGCCAGCCTTACCGGCACACCTTTCATTTCGTATTCGGCAAATTTCCAGCCGGGTCTTGCATTGTCATTGTCATCATATTTAACACGGATCCCCAGGGCCTTCAATTCAGTTATGATCGCATGTACCCTGGCATCAATCAGGGCTTTTTGTTCATCCCCTTTGTAAATCGGTACGATCACTACCTGCAACGGGGCGATACGCGGCGGCAGGATTAGCCCCTGGTCATCGCTGTGTGCCATCACCAGGGCACCGATCAGCCGGGTGCTGACTCCCCAGCTGGTGGCCCAAACATATTCCAGCTTATTTTCCTTATCGCTGAACTTCACATCAAAAGCTTTCGCAAAATTCTGCCCCAGGAAATGAGAAGTACCGGCCTGCAGGGCCTTGCCATCCTGCATCATAGCCTCAATACAATAGGTATCCTCCGCACCGGCAAAGCGTTCATTGGCCGACTTCACTCCTTTGATGACCGGCACGGCCATCCAGTTCTCTGCAAAATCGGCATAGACATCCAGCATTTTTTCTGCTTCTGCTATGGCTTCTTCCCGGGTGGCATGTGCCGTATGCCCTTCCTGCCAGAGAAACTCCGCCGTCCGGAGAAACAGGCGGGTCCGCATTTCCCAGCGCACCACATTGGCCCATTGGTTAACGAGTATAGGCAGGTCGCGGTATGACTGGATCCAGTCCTTATACGTATTCCAGATGATCGCTTCACTTGTAGGGCGGATGATCAGTTCTTCTTCCAGCTTGGCCTCGGGATCCACCACCAGTTTACCTTTATGCGCAGGATCAGCTTTCAGCCGGTAATGGGTAACGATGGCGCATTCCTTGGCAAAACCTTCCGCATTCTTCTCTTCCGCCTCAAACAGGCTCTTGGGTACAAAAAGCGGGAAATAGGCATTTACGTGGCCGGTATCCTTGAACATTTTATCTAATGCGTCCCGCATATGCTCCCAAAGGGCATATCCGTAGGGTTTGATAACCATACATCCTCTTACAGCGGAATAATCGGCCAGCTCCCCCTTCAATATTAAGTCGTTGTACCATTGGGAATAATCGGTGGCTCTCGATGTGATCTCTTTGCTCATTTTTTCAGGTTTAACTACTGCCCGGCTTTATATCTTATTTAACAGGCAGGTGTACAATAAATTCACGGAATGTGTCAAACTTTGTACAGCGAACGCAAACGATTGTGTGCCGTCAAAAGTCGCACAAAAGTAGTAACTTCAACTTTAACCCGATAAACCATTTGCCATGAAAACATCTGTAATACTCCTGGCATTAGCTGCTGCAGCGCTCAGCAGCTGTACAACCGCATATAAAACTGGTCAAACTCCGGATGATGTGTATTATTCCCCGGCCCGTCCGCAGGATGAATATGTGCGGATGGAAAAAGAAGATGACCGCCAGTACCGGTACGAGGAGGATTTCTACGAAGACCGCTATTTGCGCATGAAGGTCAGGAACCGGTACCAGTGGAATGACCTGAATGACTGGTACTATTATGAAAGATGGGGATTTGGTCACAACTACTATTATGGCTCTTACTACAACCCGTACAATACCTGGAATTATTATTACAATCCCTACTGTTCCCATACAGTGTATGTGAATACCCGGTTCAACAACACCTATACCCAACCGCGGGTGGTGAACCTGAACACCTATAACAACCATACCGCAGCAAACCCAAAAACAGTTTACAACAATCCCAAATACAATCTGCCGGGAACAAGTAATAATAACAACAACACGTATACGGCACCGCGAAACAGCACCCGGACCAGCAGCAATACCGGGAATATCCTGCGGGATATTTTCAGGGGCAGCGGCAATTCGGGGTCCTCTAATAATTCGGGACACAATACATCATCATCTTCTTCTTCCAGCAGTTCATCCGGCAGTTCCGGCTGCTCCGGTTCTTCTTCTGGCAGCAGTGCCCCGGTCCGCCGGTTTTAAACCAACCGGTAAAAGAAGATGACCGCCCTGTCAACCCTGTTCAGAACTACTGAACCCATTATTGGCTACCTATAATCCAGGAAGACATGAAAAAAATACTTTTCATATACGTTTTTTTTGCCTGCAACATCCCGTTGTACGCGCAGGACCCCACCGATGCCCTTCGTTATTCATGGACCATCTCTTCCGGTACTGCCCGGCAGCAGGCTGTGGGCGGAGCCATGGCTTCCCTTGGCGGGGACCTTTCCGCAGCCTATGTTAATCCTGCAGGACTCGGATTTTACAAGACGGGTGATTTTATCCTGAGCCCCGGGTATCATTTATGGAACAATAAGGCCACGTATTATAACCGTGCGGAAAAAGACAAACGTAATTATTTGTCCTTTGGTACGTCCGGTTTGGTAATCGGCAGTGGAACAGAAAAGGACCGGAAAGGAAGAAATGCCAGCGCAGCCTTTGCCCTGGCCATAAACCGAACTGCCAATTTCGGCAGTAACCTGCTTTACCGGGGGGTCAATAATCAGAATTCCTACTCGCAAAAATTCCTGGAAGAAATTGCCGGGGAACACGATGCTAATAATGTGGCCAATAACTATCCTTTCGGAACAAGCCTTGCTTTTAATACCTATTGGATCGATACGATCAACGGAGGCAGCTCCGGAAATTTCCAGTTCCAGACACGGTCCCCGGTTGCAACCGGGCTGATCCAGGAAAATATCGTAACTGCACGGGGCGGTATAACAGAACTGGCACTGGCTTTTGCCGCCGCCCAGCGGGATAGATTCTTTTATGGCTTCACCCTGGGTATTCCATTTTTGCATTATGACCGGGAATCCACTTTTACCGAAGCAGATGCCGGCACCGATGTGAATAACAAATTCGATTTTGCTTCCATCAAGCAAAACCTTGTTACCAAAGGAACCGGTCTCAACCTGAAAATGGGTATCATTTATAAACCCGTGGAATATGTGCGGCTGGGCCTGGCCTTTCATACCCCCAGCTTTTACCGGCTGACCGACCGGTACAATGCTACTGTCTCCACGCATACAGAAGGCTACATGGGATTGCAAACACAAAGTTCTGACCTGCTTACCGGCAGCCAGGATGCAGAATTCGGCTACTGGATGTTCACCCCCTACCGCATTATCGGAAGTGCTTCCTATGTCCTGAGAGAAATCGAAGATGTAAGAAAGCAAAAAGGGTTTTTGACGGCGGATATTGAATATGTGAACTACAAAGCCACCAGCTATACCACTGACCCGGAAGGTGATAACAGCCAGGGAACAAAAAATTATTTGAAATCACTCAATAAAGCGATTGATAACGCCTATAAGGGCAGTTTCAATTTCCGGGCCGGCGGCGAATTGAAATTCACCACCGTAATGGCGAGACTGGGCCTGGCCTATTATGGCAACCCGTATAAGGATATTGCCGGGGAAAAAGGGAACCGCCTCCAGCTATCGGGCGGCCTGGGCTACCGGAATAAGGGAATGTTTATTGACTTTACCTATGTGCATACGATGGGAAAGGATGTGGATTTTGCTTACCGGCTGCAAAACCAGGCTTTCAGCGGGGCCCGCCTGAAACAAACAGGGGGTAATGTGTTACTCACGCTTGGCTTTAAAATTTAAACAAACGGGGCCCTGATAAAAGGCCCTGGTAAACTGATAGCATCTGCTTCAAAAAGGAATGGGCTGTTCGCGGCCCATTCGTGCTACTGCTGGTTGAACTATTTCCGGATATGACCCGAATTGGTATTGAATTTGCCTTAAGGAAGCGATTACGTATTTTTACAAGTAAACGACTGAGTCTGAAGCGGTTTAAAAAAATACTGAAATGGTTTTTTATCTGCTTGCTGCTGCTGATCACAGCCGTATATATTTTTATTCAAACACCCTGGGGCCAGAACTGGATCGTAAAACAGGCCAGCAGCCGGCTTTCCAAAGACCTGCAGACCCGTATCTCCATCAAACATGTTGATTTTTCCCTGTTCGACCGGATGCACCTGGAAGGGATTCTCGTGGAAGACCGGAAAGGAGACACCCTCCTTTATGCCGGTGATTTGAAGGTCAGAATCACCGACTGGTTCTTCTTCAAAAAGAATATTGATCTAAAGTATATCGGGCTGGATGATGCCGTGGTAAAGTTCCAAAGGACGGATTCTGTCTGGCGGCAGCAATTCATTTTTGATTATTTCGCCTCCCCCGCCGGCACAGATACCGCAAAGAAAAAAAGCGGTATCCAGCTGAACCTGGAAAAGGCCGAATTGCGGAATGTGACCTTTATCAAAAAAGATGCCTGGCTGGGAGAAGACATGACGATCAGCGTGGGGGCGCTTACCCTGGATGCTGAAAACCTAACGCTTACGGGCAACCGCTATGAGATCCGCTCCCTCCTGGTCAAAGACCCGGTCGTGGCCCTGTTCAGCTACCCCAAATTAAGACCCACCCGCCCGGCTTCAGCAGGCCCGGACAAACCTGACAACAACGCAGCCTGGAACCAGGCCCGTACTGTTTTTAAGATCGCGGACCTGAAGATCATCAATGGCAGCTTCCGGACCGACCGGCAAACAGAACGACAAGCCTTTGATTATTTTGACGGGCAACATATCCTGTTTAGCAGTATCAATGCCAATCTCAATAATTCCACGATCACCGGGGATACAGTATTTGCCCGTTTGCAGCTTTCTGCCAATGAAAGAAGCGGGCTGCAGGTAAAGAACCTGTCGGCTGACCTGAAAATGACCCCGCAGGGTATGGCATTCAGCAACCTGGACCTGAGTACAAACAAAAGTCAGCTCCGTCACTATTTTTCCATGTCCTACCGGGACATGAGTGAAATGGGGGATTTTATTCACAAGGTAAAAATGGCAGCCCTGTTCGATGATTCCAATGTCGACAGTGATGATATCGCATTTTTTGCCCCCGGGCTGGCCAACTGGAAAAAAAAGATCTCCCTGAAAGGAAAGATCCGGGGTACGGTGGATGACCTGGTGGGCAAAGAAATGGTGCTGGAAGCGGGTAACAGCACCCTGCTCAACGGGGATATCACCCTGACCGGCC
The DNA here is from genome assembly GCA_037447355.1 of Bacteroidia bacterium. Taxonomy (GTDB): domain Bacteria; phylum Bacteroidota; class Bacteroidia; order Chitinophagales; family Chitinophagaceae; genus JJ008. The sequence continues at coordinate 7,244 of JBBIGW010000028.1, forward strand.
TGCCGGATATCAACCAGACCTTCATTGATTTTAAGGCCAATGATTTCCGTACCGTGTATGACGATGCAGTTCAGATCGTACCGGCCCTTCGCCGTATCAGCAATCCTGACCTGCGGAAAATCCAGTTCCTGAATTTTTCCGGCAGCTTTACCGGTTTTATCAGTGATTTTGTCACCTACGGAACGATCCAGACCAACCTGGGGACGATCCGCAGTGACCTGAACATGAAATTACCTGCCGGCCAGGATCCCGTTTATTCCGGTTCCATTGCGTCTGATAATTTCCGGCTTGGCGAATTTCTCGGGGATAGAAATATTGGCCTGGTATCCCTGACCGGTACGGTGAAAGGAAAAGGATTCAGTGAGAAGACCCGGAATACCCTGGTCGATGGTACGATCCAGTACGCGGAATACAAGAATTACCGTTATAATAATATAGGGGTAAAAGGAAGACTCAACCAGAAACTGTTCGACGGGACCGCTTCGATCAATGACGAAAACGTCAAATTAGACCTGTCAGGTATTATTGACTTCAACAGTAAAACACCCCGGTTCAACCTGCTGGCGGATGTGGAAAGGGCTTACCTGAAAAATCTTCATCTCAGCAAAGACAGCATTGATTTCCGGGGTAAACTGAACCTCAACTTTACCAGTAGCACCATCGATAATTTCCGGGGGGAGGCCAGGATCACTGATGCGGAGATCCGGAAAGACGGTGCACGCCTGCCTTTTGATTCCCTGATCGTCACATCGGAATATACGGACGGGAAAAAAACATTGAACGCGGTATCCAATGAATTCACCCTTACCGCTCAAGGGGATTTCGGTCTTATGGAACTGCCGGCTGCATTTACTTATTTCTTAAGCCGTTATTATCCCGCCTATATCAAGGCCCCGGCCCGGTTGCCCCGTAACCAGGATATCCGGTTTGACATCAACACTTATTATGTAGATGACTATGTGAAAATATTTGTGCCCGGCCTGACCGGTCTCAATAACAGTCACTTTGAAGGAAATCTGAACCTGGCCCGCAACGAACTGAATTTTACAGCAGATATCCCCCAACTGCAATACCAGCAGTACACGTTTGATAACGTAAAATTCAGTGCCATCGGGAACTATGACAGTCTCGCACTAACCGGTAAAACCAACAAGATCCAGGTCAATGACAGCCTGAGCATTCCGTCCGCGGAGTTCACTGTGAATGCCCGGAATGATTCATCCGTTGTTGCGGTGCATGCCGGCGACCAGCAAAATGCAGAAAGGGCCAGCCTGAACGCCCTTGTCAAGACATATAACGACGGGGTCAGGATAGATATGGACCGCTCCTATTTCACGATCAATGGTAAAATGTGGACGATCAATGAGGGAGGGGAACTGGTATTCCGGAAAAACAACCCGGCCCAGGGCGACCTGGTGCTAACGGAAGGAGAACAAAAGATCCTGCTGAAGACAAGGCCTTCGGATATCGGGGACTGGAGCGACCTCAAATTGGAACTGGCCAATGTAAACCTTAATGATATCGCCCCCTTCTTTCTCCCCGATAACCGGCTGGAGGGTTTGTTATCGGGGAACCTGCTGGTGGAAGATCCCGGTGGTCATCTGCGGATCACATCGGACGATATTGCCACAAAATACCTGCGGCTGGATAATGACTCCATCGGTGAACTCAGGGCCTCCGTTCTGTATGACGGCAAAGACAATGAACTCAAAATAAACGGCAGCACAGTGAACCAGGATAGTTTTCTTGGTTATGATATTGATCTTTTCTTTGGCGACCCCGAAAAAGCGAAGAAGAATAGCATCGCATTAAAAGCAAAGACATTCCCTATTAAAGTGCTCGAACGGTTCCTCGGCACATTGTTTTCCGACATGCAGGGATTCCTGACCGGTGATATCGACATCACGGGGCCTTTCAACAATCTCGGCGTAAGCGGAAAAGGAAGACTGAAAGATGCCGGGCTGCGGGTGAATTTCACACAATGCTTTTATAAGATACAGGATACCGATATTGAGCTGACCAAAGAGAAAATAAACCTGGACGGGCTGGTACTGACCGATCCCGTAACCAATAACCCTATCTATATCACCGGTGGTATCGATCATGAATCGTTCCGGAATATGTTCTACGACCTGGATATTTCCACCCGGAAACCGGGCACAAAAGGCGATCAGTTCAATAAAGCGGTACAAGTGCTCAATACCACTTTCAATGACAACAAGCAGTTTTATGGGAATGTGAAAGGAACCGGCGTGTTGCAATTGCGGGGGCCGCAATCCGAAATGGTAATGACCATTAATGCCAATGCCTCAGAGAAAGACAGCAGTTATATCACCCTGCCTCCTTCCAGCAGCCGGGAATCGGGGATTGCTGATTTCCTGATCGAACGGAAATATGGCCGGGAAATGAATGAATCAGATATCGCCAAAAATGAAACCAGTATAGTGTACGATGTGGAAGTGACGGCCAACCCGATGGTGACGGTAAAAGTGGTATTGGATGAACTGACAGGGGATGAGATCAAAGGCAAAGGGTCCGGAACATTGAATATCCGGTCCGGCACTTCGGAACCCCTCACCCTTCGGGGTCGTTTTGATATTGAAGAAGGAAATTATCTTTTTACATTCCAGTCATTCTTCAAGAAACCCTTTGATATCCGCAAGGGATCGCAGAATTATATTGAATGGAACGGGGACCCTTATGATGCCAATATAAAATTCGAAGCAACCTACAAAGCCGATAAAGTGAGCTTTGCCCCGTTGGCCAGTTCCCTCAACCTGACCAGTAATATCAGCAACGCCCGCGGCGATGTGTTCGTGGTGGCCACCCTGAAGGATAAACTCTTTAAGCCCCAGATCAATTTTGCCCTGGACTTCCCGTCCAATAGTGTGGCCGTTACGGATCCGGAACTGGCCCTGCTGGTGCAGCAGATGCAAAAAAACCTCAATGAGATCAACCGGCAGGTAACGTACCTGATCGTGTTCAACAGTTTTGCGCCGAGTGAACTTTCCGGCGATGTGGCAGGGCCCAACCTGGGGGTGAGCACGATTTCGGGTATGCTGCTGGGTGTATTAAGCGATCAATTGAACAAGCTTTTTGGCAACCTGCTAAAGAGTGATAAATACAATATCAATTTCAATACCTCTTTTTATAACCGCAACCTCGGTAACCTGGTGGATGCAGGCAAAACGGCCCTGAACCTCGGCAGCAATGTCAATTTCTCGATCGGCCGGTCTTTTTTCAATAACCGGTTTATTATTTCGACCGGGGTTGGATTTGATGCACCACTGAGCCAGTCGGGACAGACCAATATCCAGCAGAATATATTGTTGTTGCCGGATGTTACGCTGGAATGGCTGATAAATGAAAAAGGAACAATCCGGGCCACTTTCTTTTACCGGGAGAACGCGGATTATCTTACCACTTCCTCCAATGCCAGCACTACCAAGGCCAGCCGGAAGGGACTTAGTCTCTCCTTCCGGAAAGATTACGACCGGCTGGGGGATCTTTTCAGAAGAAATAAAAAAGCGAAAGCGGCCCCGGTTAATGAGCCCGCTAAAGAACCGGAAAAGAAAGCGGCTTCCCAACCGGTGAAAGAAGGTTAATCTTTCAGAATCTCATGCCCCATTTTGTCCCGCTTGGTCTTCAGGTATTTTTCGTTGTACGGGTTAGGACAGCTCTCGATCGGAATATTCTCCACGATCTCAAGCCCGTAACCAATCAGTCCCACCCTTTTTTTGGGATTATTGGTCATCAGCCGGAGTTTGGTGATGCCCAGGTGCCGGAGCATTTGCGCCCCGATCCCATAATCCCGCTGGTCCATGGAGAAGCCGAGGTGCAGGTTGGCCTCCACCGTATCCATTCCCTGTTCCTGCAGCCGATAGGCTTTTAATTTATTGAGGAGGCCAATTCCCCGGCCTTCCTGGTTCATATAGAGAATGGCACCCCGGCCTTCCCTTTCCACCATTTCCATGGCCTGGTGCAATTGTTCCCCGCAATCGCAGCGCAGGGATCCCAGGATATCGCCGGTAAAACAGGAGGAATGGACCCGGACCAGTACCGGTTCATTTATGTCCCATCTGCCCTTGAGCAGGGCCATATGTTCATTGTTTGAATTCTTTTCCCGGAAAGCCACCAGTTCAAAATCACCGTATCGAGTGGGCATCTGCACTCTTACCACTTCTTCGATCAGGGATTCGGTCCTTACCCGGTATTCAATCAGGTCTTTGATGGAAATGATTTTCAACCCGAAATTCCGGGCCACTTCCTGCAGCTGAGGCAGACGGGCCATTGTTCCGTCTTCATTCATGATCTCCACCAGCACGCCACCTGGTTCAAAACCGGCCAGGATTGCAAGGTCTGCAGCCGCTTCCGTATGCCCGGCCCGGCGTAGTACCCCCCCCTTTTTTGCCCGCAGTGGGAAAATATGACCAGGGCGGCCCAGGTCACCGGGTTGAGTGGCCGGGTTGATCAGGGCCAGAACGGTTTTGGACCGGTCATGGGCGGAAATACCAGTACTACACCCATCTCCCAGTAAATCAACGGTTACGGTAAAGGCGGTTTCATGAAGGGCGGTATTGTTATGAACCATCAGGTCGAGTCCCAGTTCCGTACAGCGCTCTTCCGGAAGCGATACACAGATCAGTCCTCTTCCGTTTTTACTCATGAAATTGATCAGCTCCGGGCTGGCATTCCGGGCAGCGGTGACAAAATCCCCTTCATTTTCGCGGTCTTCATCATCCACCACCACCACCAGTTTTCCCTGTTTTATATCCTCAACAGCGCTTTCAATAGTGTCGAACATCGGTCTTTTTTTGGCAAAAATAGAACAATCGGAGCGCCTTCCGGTTACCGGCCTCCCGGGGCAGCAAAACCGGGCGCGGAACTGTCTTTCTAAAGCATTACATTTCAATAGCCGTTTGTTAATATTTGCCTATATTTAATTTGGAAATATTCCCTTTCTTTGCAACCGAAAACCAATCTTTATGCTTAAGAGAATAGTCTTTTTGTTAGTTGTTGCCCTTGTGGCCAGCCCCCTGCTATTTGCCCAGATTACTACCTCTGCCATTAATGGTACGGTTAAGAACAATGCTGAAGAGCCCCTGGCAGGTGCCACCATTGTGGCCACACACCAGCCTTCCGGCACTAAATACTCTACCATTTCCCGTGCGGGTGGCCAGTTCTCCATTCAGAATATGCGGGTTGGAGGCCCTTACCTGATTGAAGTAAGTTTTGTTGGTCATGATGCCGGTAAATTTGAAAACATTTACCTGCAACTGGCTGAATCCTTCCTTCTCAATCCCTATTTGAACAAAACCTCAGCTTCACTGGAAAACGTGGTGCTGACAACGGGCCGGAGAAGTTCTGTACTGAACGCAAACAGAACCGGTTCTGTTAACAATATTGGTATCCGCCAGATCAACCAGTTGCCCACCATCAGCCGCAGCATCAACGACCTGACCCGTTCTACCCCGCAAGCCAGCGGTAACGGACAGTCCGTTGGTGGTGGTAACTACCGCCAGAATAACTTTACGGTGGATGGAGCCGACTTTAACAACAGCTTTGGTATCGGTAATAACCTGCCTGCAGGTGGTACCCCCATCTCCCTGGACGCACTGGAAGAAATCTCAGTAAATATCACCCCGTTTGATGTCCGCCAGACCGGATTTATCGGCAGTGCGATCAATGCGATTACCCGCTCAGGTACAAATACTTTTTCCGGCTCTGCCTATACGTACTGGAGGAACCAGAACCAGCGCGGTTATAAAGTAGGGAATACGGTATTCACCCGTCCTTCAGAAGAATTTAAGCAGGTTGGTTTCCGGATCGGTGGTCCCATTATCAAAAACAAACTGTTCTTCTTCTTTAACTACGAAAAGGAAACACAGCCCAAATCCGTTCAGACACTGACTGCATCGTCTGCCTCTGCAGCATACGGCAGTGCCTCCAATATTGCCCGTCCTTCCGCTGACTCTTTACGGATTATCAGTCAGTACCTGTTTGATACCTACGGGTACGTTACAGGGCCCTGGGACAATTATACACCCAATATCGAGAGAACAAAATACATGATGCGCCTTGACTGGAACATCAATGCCAAACATCGTTTTAATGTTCGTTACAGCCAGGTAGAAGGCGGTGAGCCCAACAGCCCCAGTTCTTCCACTTCCGGTGCCGGTTTCACGTATGCATCCGGTCTCGGCCGTACCAACAATAACTCGCTCTGGTATAAGAATTCAAACTATTTCCAGGGAGCCAACCTGTATTCACTGGCAGCAGAACTGAACTCTAACTGGGGCCGGTTGTCCAACACCCTGAGAGGAACCTATACCTACCAGAACGACTCCCGTGAAACAGACAGCCAGATTTTCCCCTTTGTGGATATCCTGAGTACTACCGGCGTTTCCGCTTCCGCTCCATATACATCTTTCGGTTATGAGCCTTTCAGTTTTGGTAACCTGAGAAAAGTAAAAACATACTCTGTAATCGATAACCTGAGCTGGACCAGCGGGAAGCATGCCTGGACCGTCGGTGGCCAGTTTGATATGAGCGAAACCATCAATGGTTTCCAGCGTTTCGCCACCAGTTATTATGTATTCAATACCTGGTCTGATTTTGTAAATGGCCGGGATCCCAGGGACTTTGCTCTTACTTATTCTTTGTCGAAGAATTTTGCACCGGCCTTCTCTTCCTTCAAATTCGCCCAGCTTTCCTTATACGGACAGGATGAGATCACCGTTAACCGGAATTTCCGTTTAACACTGGGATTACGTGTTGACCGTGCGACTTACCCGGATGTACCGCAGATCGTGGAACACCCGCTGGTTTCCGCTATGACTTTTGCCGGTGGTGTTAAAATGAATACAGGTGCCCTGCCCTCCACCCGTTTGATGTGGTCTCCCCGTATGGGCTTCAACTGGGATCTGTATGGCGACCGCTCCCTGCAGATCCGTGGTGGTACCGGTGTATTTACCGGTAAAGTTCCCTTCGTGTGGATCGTGAGCCAGTCCGGAGATAATGGTATGATACAGATCACACAGTCATTTAACGGCCTCTCTAATAACGTAAACCGTCCTTTCAATCCTGATCCGGCTGCTTACCGTCCGAGCAGTGTACCCCAGGCCGGTACGATTGTACCAGGTACCGTAACTGCCCTGGATCCTGATTTCAAATTCCCGCAATCCTGGAAATCAAGCTTAGCAATGGATGGCAAATTGGGCGGAGGCCTGATTGGTACCCTGGAAGCCATCTTCAATAAGGATATCAATACCGCATTCTTCAGCAACCCCAACCTGCAAAGCCCTGCCGCGCTGAATGTAGCCGGCTACCCGGATAACAGGATGATTTATGGAGCCACCGTACCCACCCGTTTCATTAATACGCTGAATTCAGCGGGTGTACCTACCGTAGGTGGTACCAGTGCTTTCAACCCGATCCTGATCACTAACGGTAAGAAGGGTTATTACTTATCCCTGACTGCTAAAGTGGAGAAGCCCTTCGCAAAAGGATTCTATGCTTCCTTTGCCTATACCAAATCGCTGGCCGGCAATATGCATGACGGAAGTGGCGACCAGCCCCAGTCAGCCTGGCAAATAACCACTACTGTGAACGGTGCCAACAGTTCCCCGCTGGGTTATACTGATTATGTTCTCCCTGACCGCATCGTGGCATTGGTTTCTTACCGTAAAGAATACCTGAAACACCTGGCAACCACTGTTTCCCTGATCTATAATGGTGCAATTTCCGGCCGTTTCTCTTATACATATGGTGGCGACTTCAACCGGGATGGTGTATCCGGAAATGACCTGATCTACATCCCGAGTGCAGCAGACATGCAAAATATGCAGTTTGCCAGCCAGACCGTAAATGGGGTGGTGTATGATCAAACCGCACAACGCTCCCTGTTTGAAAGTTATATTCAGCAGGATAAATACCTGAAAGCACACAGGGGTCAGTATGCAGAACGCAATGGCGCCCAGATTCCCTGGCTGAACCGGGTAGACCTGAAATTCATGCAGGATCTATTTACACGGGTGGGTAAAACCAAAAACACCGTACAGTTCACGGTGGACGTTTTCAACCTCGGTAACGTGATCAATTCCGACTGGGGCAAACTGAAAACGATCAATGCCAGTTCTATCCTGATCCCGACCAATCAGAATTCACTGGTGCCGGGCGGTACGGTAGTACCCCAGTTCAGGCTGGCTACCGCCAACGGGGATATCATCACCAAAACATTCCGGGATAACGTGAGTATCTTCTCTACATACTCAGTACAGTTTGGCCTGCGTTATATCTTCAATTAATACCTGAAAGGGTTAGTATACAGAAAGCCGGTTCTTTTGAGCCGGCTTTTTTATTATCGTAAGGTAAGAGTGGATAAAAGCTCCAAGTTGCCCGGCAGGCAGGTAAAAAAGCATCAATGATTCTCCGTAACATCAGCGAACGAGGGCTCCCGACTTGCCCTCCGTAGCTTTAGCGAAGGAGGGCTACTGATTTGTCTTCCCCCATCCCCACTTCAGAAATTCCGGCATGGCTCTTCCCCAGGTAAACACATCGTGGTGACCATCCTCCATTTCAAGATAACAGATATCCTGGTCACGGCTGTACCCCTTTGCTTCCAGTTCTTTAATCAGGTCCAGTGTATCATCAATGGAATCAATGATACCGTTTTGGTTCCGGTCCTTGACTTCATCGAGTTGTCCGCATTGCAGAAAAAATTTCAGCCAGGGGGCGTATTGTCCGTTCCTTATTTGCCGGTGCATGATGCGGTGAATGTCATCGTCGTATTGCTCGTCCTCCTGGTCCAGGCTTCTCCACCAAAGGGAGGCTGAAAAAACGCCCACTTTAGTGAATTCCCCGGGACGGTTCCAGACAATGTCCAGGGCACTGAGCCCCCCCAGTGAAAACCCGGCAAATGCCTTTTCCCTAAAGGAAGGAACCCCGAATTTAAACCGGATAAATGGCAGCAGTTCATCGAATATAAAAGAGGTATAGAGCGGTGCCCTGGTGCCCCGGTCTTTGTAATCGGGTTCCAGTTGCGTGCCATATTCCAGTTTCCGGTCCTCCCCGGCATGGATGGCAGCAAACAGCAGGGGCTCAATTGCCTGCCTGCCGTACAATTTTTCCAGGATCAGCTGGAAATGCATTTTTTCCATATCCTGCCCGTCATTGATGAGCAATAAACTAAGCGGGGCGCCTGGTCTATGATCCGCGGGAAGAAAGAATTCGATTTTTACTTCCCGGCCGAGAGATTCAGAGGGCAGGTATTCTTCTTTTTTCAGCACAACGGATGCTTCTTTTGCTTCCTTTCGCATGGTTTCAAAAATAAGGATTTCATAATAAAAGAACCGGTAATTAAACGACCGGAACCGGTTAAAAGAGACCGGTTAATTTGGTGGTCTGCTGCCGAAAAAATAAATTTGGAAAGCCTCTTCCCCCCTGCCCCGCAGCCACGGAGCGGCTCAATACTTAATCATTTAATTAAACCAGCGTATGAAGAAAATCGGAATGCTGCATGGAAAAGAACGTTCCTTCCCGGATGCGTTCATTGCAAGGGTCAATAGCAAGAATATACCCGGCGTGGTGGCCGAACCGGTACGGATCGATAAGGCCATGCAGGGTGTGTCCAGTGGCTATGCCGTGATCATTGACCGTATTTCGCAGGATGTGCCTTTCTACCGCACCTGGCTGAAAAATGCGGCGGTCACCGGTACCGCGGTTATCAATAACCCTTTTTGGTGGAGCGCCGATGATAAATACTTTAACAACTGCCTGATGACAAAAGTGGATGTGCCGGTTCCCAAGACAGCCATTATACCCTCCCGGGACCTGCCGGATGACACCTCCAATGAATCGTTCAGCAACCTGGCATACCCGCTCGACTGGGAGTCTATTTTTAGTTATGTGGGCTTCCCGGCTTATATGAAACCCTTTGCGGGCGGCGGCTGGAAAAATGTTTATAAACTGACCGGCCCGGAAGATTTTTTCCAGAAACATGCCGAAACGGGGCAACTGGTTATGCTGCTGCAGGAGGAGATCGTGTTCACTGAATATTATCGTTGTTACTGTATCGGCGGGAAACATGTACGGATCATGTCCTATGAACCGCGCAACCCGCACCACCTGCGCTATGTGGCAGACTTCAGTCCTTCGGCTGAACGCCTGCAGCAAATGACCGATATCGTACTCCGCATCAACAGCTATTTAGGCTACGATTTCAATACAGTAGAACTGGCCATACGGGACGGGGTGCCCTATGCTATTGATTTCTGTAACCCGGCACCGGATGCAGACCTGCACAGTGTGGGACAGGAAAATTTTGAATGGGTGGTGGAAACTGCAGCAACCTATGCGATCGAAAAAGCACTGGCACAAAAAGATGATGCTGATAACCTGACCTGGGGAGAGTATGTGAAGCGGAGCAGTGCCGGGGTGAAGTTGATAAGTTGAAAGGTTGATAAGTTTACAAGGAAGGTGCTAAGAACACATCCTTATCAACATGTTAATTTTTCAACCTGTGAACCTCTCAATCCTCAACCTTTCAACTATCAACTATCAATCAATGAACCTCAACTATAAGACCTTCACCCTTGGCGTTGAAGAAGAGTACATGGTGCTTGACCCGCATACCTTTGAACTGAAAAGCCATGAACAGCGCATTGTGCACGAAGGGCAGAAAATGATCAAGGACAAGGTAAAGGCCGAAATGCACCAGGCGGTGGTGGAAGTGGGTACCGATATCTGTGCAGATATTGACGAAGCCTACAGCGATGTGGCAGCCCTGCGTAAAACGATCAGCAGTATTGCCGGGGGACTGGGTTATTCCATGGGAGCAGCGGGCACACATCCTTTCAGCCACTGGGAAAGCCAGCTGATCACCGATCATATCCGGTACAATGAAATCGTAAACGAATTGCAGGAAGCGGCCCGCAGCAACCTGATCTTCGGACTGCACGTACATGTAGGCATGGAAAGCCGGGAAATGGCCAACCATATTGCCAACAGTACCCGTTATTTCCTGCCGCATATTTTCGCCCTCAGTACCAACTCCCCGTTCTGGGAAGGGCGGATGACCGGTTATAAATCGTTCCGCACAAAAGTATTTGATAAGTTTCCCCGCACCGGGATACCCGATGCCTTTGACAGCATTGAAGCGTATGATAATTATGTCAAGCTGCTGATCAAAACCAACTGCATTGATAATGCAAAGAAGATATGGTGGGATCTCCGGGTACATCCTTTCTTTAACACGGTGGAATTCCGGGTTTGTGATATTCCACTTACCGTGGATGAGACCATTACGTTGGCGGCCCTGTTCCAGGCCATCTGTGCCCGGATCTATATGCTTCGTTCCAAGAACCTGAATTTTATCCAGTATAGCCGGGCCTTGCTCAATGAGAATAAATGGAGGGCCAGTCGCTATGGGGTGGACGGGTACCTGATCGATTTTGGCAAGGAAGAGGAAGTGAATACCCGGGCGCTGCTTTATGAATTACTTGATTTCCTGGATCCCGTGCTGGACCATTTAGGCAGTCGTCACCGGATCGCTTATATCCATAAGATACTGGAGAATGGTACCGGCGCCGACCGGCAGTTAGCGGTGTATGATAGCACGAAGAACCTGACTGATGTGGCGAAATATATTCATAACCAGTATTTGACGGGCATCTAAAATATCAGCCTGCTGAATATTGACCAGGCCCTGCTCTATCCAGGGCCTTTTACCGTTCTCCCCTGTTTATTTTCTCCTTTAAAACCCCGAAAAATACCGGGAATCCAGTTTATTCCAACCGGGTTTCTGCAAAGATTCCCGTTAAATTGCCAAGGGCTCTGGCGCCAGGTTAATTATATTCCGACGCAATCCAGTGTAAGCCGGGTTAATTATTAGGGGCAGCGAGGCGAATAGGCGGTAACAAACCGCAGGCCCAGCGGCACGCTGCTTTTTGATTGCGGCATTTTAAAATTAACGAGACACTGTTTACTGTAATTTATCATTCAAACTGATCCTGTCATGCAATTGAGAATTATTCAACCTCTTATTTATGAAATCAGGGGACAAAAAATAATGCTGGATTTTGATCTGGCCAGGCTCTATGGTACTGAGACAAGAATACTGAAGCAAGCTGTAAACCGCAACAAGCAGCGGTTCCCGAAAGACTTTATGTTCCCATTAAGTAAAAAAGAGTGGGTAGAGCTTATCACAAATTGTGATAAGCTAACCAGCAGTTTAAAATTTAGTCCTGCATTGCCCTATGCCTTCACGGAACATGGAGTGACCATGCTGGCCAGTATCCTCAAAACCCGGAAGGCAGTACAAATGAATATTGCTATCGTGAGGGCCTTTATTGCTTTGAAAGATTATGCCTTTAATTACCGGGAAATTACATCCCAGTTAAAGGAGTTAAAAGAAATTACAGGTAACCACAATATTCAGTTAAACCAGATCTATGAAGCACTGGAAGGACTGCTGGATGAAAAAGGAGAGCAAAAGAACTGGACCAACCGGGAAAGAATCGGGTTTAAGCGACTCAGGTAAAGAATATTCCGGTTCTGCTTCATTAACTTTACAGATGCAAACTCCAGCCGTAGATTTCCTGGCAGAACTTCTTCTCACCCTGGATCAGTCCCAGAACGATTACAAAGCCTACCTGCAGGCAGGTAAAACCTTTCGCTACGCGCAGGAATTGAAAAAGTATAATGCAAAGGCCCTTCGTTTATTACTGGATCACAAAGATCAGCTGCCCGCCATGCTGCAGCCTGCTTCGGATGCATTGATCGGGCATTATTCCGTATGGACACGGAAATGGGAGGCACTTGCGGAGGAATTAAAGCCCGGACCTGATGATGAATTTGTATTTCCCAACTCAGTTGTCTTTCCGAAACAGGCGGCTGTCACCCTGGAAACATATTTTAAAAAGCTGAATGGCGCAGCACCCTCCGCCGGTTAATCCTGGGGGGACTTATTATTTCTCTTTCTCTCCCTATCGAGCCGGAGGTTATAGCGGATCACATCCCAGTATTCTTTCCCATAGTCCACCAGTATTTCTGCTCCCGCAGGAATGTCTTTGGTGGAAGTGATATACACTTTCAGTCCTTCTTCTGTATATTCGGCATTATTGGTCATTCCTTTTACCCGTACGATACCCCGTGCATCATTAGCATAGCGGGCCAGGGCTTCCGGCGTCCGGCTGGCATCGATCACATGATTGCGCTTTACATAGTAGATATAACCGTTTGTTCCCTCTTCATGGTCCACCTCTTTCCAGGTGGTGATCTCACCAGTATATTCCACGATACGGGAACCTTTGGGGATAAATGATCTGGCAAACAGCCCTTTCCCCGCACCCGGGAGTTCCGATTTTTTTACCCTTACTTTATTTTCCATTAATTCCATAACCGGTCCTTTATTAGAAAGGCGCAAATATAGGCATCTGCGGGGAGTATTTCACGTTTCGCCGTAATCCGGGAAGCAACTACATTTGCAGCCATAACGTCAGACCTTTTATGAAGCAACTCGTACTGGTAGCAGTTTTCCTGACGGGCGGGCTGTCAGCCACCCGGTCCCAGGATTATATTAATTCAATCCGGGCAAAAGCGGAGATCTCCCTGAAAAAAAAATACCCGGCAAATGGCGGCAATTCCCGGATTACTATCAGCATGGATACGATCAGGGTACAATGGAAGGAGCCCGCCGGCGCCAGCACCGAATATATCTATGCGTTTGACGATAAGCACCTTTGCTTTTCAGAAACGATAATAGCTCATTGCGATTCCTGCCTCAGCGGGTATTTGCAACAGGTGCTCGATAAGAAGAATTTCGGGTGGAAAAAGATCAATGAGAACCAGTATATCTCCCGGTTTGCCGATAACCTCATGATCGAGCTATCCGCGGACGCCGCCATTCATTCTTTTTCAGTCCTTCGGGTGGACTGGACCCGGGAACTTTATGACCTGCTCCTGAAAGAATAACCGCTATTTTTCCAGCACCCCATCCGCTCTCCATCGCCTGAAAACAGCAATGGTGCTGTCGCTCAGTTTCGTGGTTTTACGGAAGGGCATAAATCCTTTTTCCCCGGGGTTCAGTTCGATCCGGCGGATGATCTCGTCAATGTCGGTCTTTACATTCGCATAATTATCATATGGCTTTTTATTTCCTCCCCTGGCCGGGATATGGCAAGGGGAACAGTTTTCTGAAATAACAGCCTGGAGGTTGGCCGTATAGTTCAGTTTGGGTACGCCGGCCAGTTTTTTCGCCCCGGAACAGTTGGCCAGCACCAGGGTCAGGCTGGTCATAGCCGTGAGGATAAAGATCTTCATCATGTTGGTTTCGTTTTTATGATGGAATATACAAAATAGCTGAAAAATCTACGCCTTCAATCGGACTGATTACACCAGCGGTTGCCAGCCCTGCTGCAATCCGGTAACTTTGTCCCTCTATGATTTCAGCCACAGCCCGTACATACCGTAACGCATATGCAGGTCTGTCCAGGGAAACCTGGCTCCTGTCCTTTATCATGCTGATCAACCGGAGCGGCACGATGGTCGTTCCATTCATGACGCTCTACCTGACCAGTCATGAAATGGGGTTCACGGTGGGACAGGCAGGATATGTATTCGGACTGTTTGGAGCCGGGGCATTTAGCGGGGCCTGGCTGGGCGGACGCTTAACCGACCGGATCGGTTTTTACCCGGTACAATTATTCACCCTTTTTGGCGGGGGTATTTTATTCCTGGTACTGGGACAAATGAAAACCTATCCCCTGATCTGTGTTTTTACTTTTTTGCTCAGTTTTGTAAACGAGGCCTTTCGTCCGGCCAATTCAACAGCGATCGCCTTCTATAGTAATACTGCAAACCGTACCCGCTCCTATTCCCTGAACCGGCTTGCTATTAACTTAGGCTGGGCTGTGGGCAGCGGTCTTGGCGGCCTGCTGGCATCTGTCAGCTATGAATTACTATTCTGGGTGGATGGCCTTACCAATATCGCTGCTGCTTCCCTGATGTGGCTTCTGCTGAAACCCGCTCATTACAAGCCGGACCGGCAGACGACTGCAGAAAAAGCACTGCTTATGCCGGTCTACCGGGATAAAAAGTATATGCTCTTTATCGGCATCACCGTATTATTCGCCAGTTGTTTTTTCCAGCTCTTCACCAACCTGCCCGTTTACTTTGAAAGAACGCTTCATTTCTCCAAACCCTTTATCGGGTTGCTGATGGCTTTTAATGGCATCCTGATCGCCCTGGTTGAAATGGCACTGATCTACCGGCTCGAAGGAAAAAGAAACAATATGTACTATATCACCAGGGGGGTGTTTCTCGTAGGAAGCGCATTCACCCTGTTGAATGTACCGGGAATCGGGCCCCTGCTGGCCTTCACCATGATGACGACAGTTACCTTTGGTGAAATCCTGTCGATGCCATTCATGAACAGTTACTGGATCGGCCGGACACAACCTGCTAACCGGGGACAGTATGCCGCTGCCTATACCATGGCCTGGTCTGCAGCCCAGACCCTTGGCCCGATGGGGGGCGCCCAGGTGGCACAGCATGGCGGCTTTCAACTGCTCTGGTTCCTGACTGGGGCTATCTGTGTCATTGCCTCCCTTTCATTCCGGGTGCTAAGCAGGATCCGCTGAAAAAGGGAGCGGGTTAAATAAAAAACAATCCTATTTTTGTTCGTCATGCGTATTTTTTACCTCTTCATCAGCCTGCTTTTTATGAGCACAGTTTCCTCCTGCTGTAAGAAACCGGAAAAACTAACCAGGCAGGAGGTACTGGACATCATCAACCGCTTTGACGATGGCTGGAGACACAAAGATGCAAAGATCGTGGACTCCGTCCTTTCAAAACAGTATCTCTATTTCACCCAGTCAGGACATACATTCGACAGGGCCAGCCTGGTACAAACAGCTGCCTCTTCCGTATACCAGCTGCAGACCATGGAAAGACAGCAGTACACCATTCAACTGGAAGGGAACACCGCCGTGGTCAATACTGTATGGAAAGGCAAAGGCTCCTACCATGGACAGGAATTCGATGACAATCAGCGCTGCAGCATTACCGTTATCAAAAACAATGGTGCGGTAAAAATATTAGCGGAACACTGTACTCCCATTAAAGAATCACTGTAATGCAAAGGCAACAGCGGCAGCCGCATGCAGGCGGGTCGTATCAAAAACAGGCACGGGAGTATCTTCCTGCCTGATCAGCATGGGTATTTCCGTACAACCCAGGATCACCCCCCCGGCACCCTGTTCTGCCAGCTTGTTTATTAATTGTAAGAATTTCTCCTTCGTTTCCGGAAGAAATACTCCTTTTCCCAGTTCCTGGTAAATGGCACTATTCACCATGAGGATCCCTTCCTCATCGGGAATGATTGTTTCAATCCCCTGCTCCGCAAGTTTCTTTTTGTAAAAATCAAACAGCATGGTGTATTTCGTTCCCAGCAAAGCTACTTTCTGAAGCTGTTTTTCCCGGATAGCCCGGCCCACCACGTCTGCAATATGAAGAAGGGGAATACGGACCGATGCCTGCACTTCTCCTGCTATATGATGCATTGTGTTTGCCCCCAGTAAGAGACAGTCTGCCCCGGCTTTTTCCACTTTCCGGGCCGCTTCAGAAATAAGGGCTGCAATAGCTTCCCAATCACCCGCCTGGGTCAGGGAAACAATCTCTCCATAGTTCACTGAATACAATACGATTTTCGCTGCCTCGTTGCCACCGAGCTGCTGCTGAGTCAGTTCATTAAAAAGGCGGTAATAATCCAGCGAGGACACCCAGGAAGTTCCGCCTACCAATCCGATCGTTTTCATGCGATAAAAGTAGGGTACCGGGCTGGTCCGGCTTATTTTTTTTATATAAATGGCAGCGTATACCGGTAACAGAAGGGTCATATTTCTGCAACGATCAAACCCGTATTTTTGTTAAAATTAAAATATATGCGTCGCTTATTGACTACTGCTTTCTTCCTGCTAATCCTTGGCACTGGCTGGGCCCAGCCGGATATCAAACGACCCCGGCTGGTAGTGGGCATCGTTATGGACCAGATGCGCTGGGATTACCTGTACCGCTATTACAACCGCTATAGCGAAACAGGCGGGTTTAAAAGAATGCTTGGCCAGGGCTTCGCCTGTGAAAACACACTGATTCCCTACGCACCGACGATTACCGCCTGTGGTCACAGTTCGATTTATACCGGAACCGTTCCGGCTGTAAACGGGATTACCGGCAATACCTGGTGGGATAAAGAACAGATGAAGACTGTGTATTGTACAGATGATAAGACAGTGAATACCGTTGGGAGTCCTTCTGTCCTGGGTAAAATGAGCCCGCACAACCTGCTTGTCACCACGATTTGTGATGAACTCCGTTTAGCCACTAATTTCCGGAGTAAAGTGATCGGGGTGGCTATTAAGGACCGGGGCGGTATCTTACCGGCCGGGCATAGCGCCAATGCGGCCTACTGGTATGATAATACGAATGGCAACTGGATCACATCCACTTATTACATGAACGTACTGCCCAAATGGGTTTCTGATTTCAACAGCCGTAAGATCGTGGACAACTATTATGAGAAAGGCTGGAACCTGCTGTATCCTGCCGGCAGTTATGTACAAAGCACCGCTGATGATAAAGCCTATGAGGCCAAACCCCTCGGCCCTGCCTTCCCTTATGACCTGAAAAAATGGGCCGGCAAGGATTATGGGAAAATTTCCGCTACCCCGATGGGAAACAGTATGACATTTGAATTTGCCAAAGCGGCCTTGCAGGCGGAGCAACTCGGAGCTGATAATATCACCGATTTCCTGGCGGTTAGTTTTTCTTCCCCGGACTATATCGGCCATACATTTGGCCCAAACTCAGTGGAAGCAGAAGATGGCTTTTTACGCTTAGACAGGGATCTCGGCGATTTCCTGAATTTCCTGGATGCGAAAGTAGGCAAGGGCCGGTACACGGTCTTTCTTTCTGCCGATCATGGTGCAGCCCATGTACCCGAATTCATGCAGGAAAATCATTTGCCCGGCGGCCGCGTTTTCATGGGTAAAGCCATCGAAACCCTGAATAAAGAACTGGCGGAAAAATATCATCTCCCGGGCATTATCGTGAGTGATGATAATTACCAGGTTCACCTGAATCACCCCCTGCTGGATTCGGCTAAAGCAGATAAAAAAGAGATCACCCGGTGGATCATCAGCCGCTTGCTGGCGGAACCGGGAATTGACCGGGTATTTGCACTGGAAGACCTGAACAGGATCCCTCTCCCGGAAAGAATCAGGGAGATGCTGAACAATGGGTACTACCCGCGACGGAACGGCGATATCCAATTCATCCCGAAACCGGGTTATATCGATGCCTACAGTAATACAGGTACCACACATGGGCTTTGGAACCCTTATGATGCACATATTCCTTTGCTCTGGTACGGTTGGGGGATCAAGGCTGGAAGGACGATCCGGGAAACGCATATGACCGATATAGCCCCCACCCTGGCGGCCCTGCTCCATATCCAGATGCCCAGCGGAACCACCGGTCAGGCAATCCCCGAGTTAGTAAAATAAAATGAAGGGGGCGTATACCAATGATTCAGGAATTCTTTTGTAATTTCCTGAACCGAAAGACACATTCGCCATTAATCACCTCTGTATGAAGAAATATGGATGGTTCCTTATTTTCCTGGTTACCCTTTCGACGGCCGTCATTGCGCAGGGAGAGCCTGTTGACAGTATCCGGTTCTTTACCGATGAGGGGATGATCCGGATGACCCTTACCACCGATTTGCGCCAGTTGCAAACTAAAAAAAATCAGGGGGGCTTTCAGCCGGCCCAGGTCACGATGAAATTCCCGGACAGTACAGAGATCACTGAACAGGTCATGGCAAGTGCCAGGGGTAATTTCCGGAGAGAATACTGCAGGATACCGCCCCTGATGCTCAATTTCCGTAATCCGGGTTCATCCCGTCTGCACCCGCTGGGCAAATTAAAACTCGTTTTGGGGTGCGATATTCGTGAATCAGACGAAGAACTGGTGCTCAAAGAATACCTGGTTTATAAAATCTATAACCTGCTTGAGGACCGGAGTTTCCGGGTGCGGCTGCTGCGAACCACTTATCATGATACAAGGAACAGGATAAAATCCTTCAGCCAGTATGCTTTCCTGATCGAAGATGATGCAGATATGGCACGGCGAAACGGTTGCGAGAAAAGAGCAGCCGTCAAACTGCTGACAGAAGCCACCAACCGGGACATGATGACCCTGGTGGCATTATTCCAGTATATGATCGGTAATACGGACTGGACCGTTCCGAATAACCATAATATCAAACTGATCTATGACAGGCAAAATAAAAGGATGGCCCCGTATGTGGTACCTTATGATTTTGATTATTGCGGACTGGTGGATGCCAGCTATGCCGTACCCAATGAAGTCATCGGCACCGATAAAGTAACCGAACGGGTGTACCGGGGATTCCCCCGCACAGAGGAGGAAATACAAATTGTACTGGATTTGTTCCGGGCCAAAAAAGAAAACATCTATGCCCTGATCAACCAATTTGAACTGCTGGATAAAAAAATAAAAAAAGGAATGATCAGTTACCTGGAGGATTTCTTCAAACTGATTGCAGACAAAGCCAGTGTAAAATCGATTTTTGTTGACAATGCAAGGACCCAGTGACTAACCGGGCCGGTTATCAAAACCACTACCTTCAACCAAATTAAACCTTATGGACCTGAAAGAACAATTTGAAAAAGCGATCGCTGACAGCAAAACCCTGGCCCAAAAACCCGGCAATGATACATTGCTGCAGCTGTATTCCCTGTATAAACAGGCCAGCGAGGGTGATATCAGTTCAGACCCTCCCTCCAACCCTTTTGATTTCGTGGCCAAAGCCAAATACGAAGCCTGGGCCGCCCTGAAAGGCAAGACCAGTACGGAGGCCATGGCGAATTACATTGACCTGGTCAAAAAACTCAAAGGCTGAGAACCGACCTGTTCAGGCCAGTACCCGGGAATAAATTTCATCCATCTTCATGCCAACCACTTCGTAGCCGAATTTACCGCAGGCTGTTGCAGCGATCTTTTCCCGGTCGTATTGAGCGTAATTCAGCATCAGCTGCCGCATCGCGGTTATGAGTTCATCCACAGACCCGGGTGTAACCAATACCCCGTTTTCATTGTTCAGCAGTTCGGGTATGCCCCCGGCACGGGTGGCAATGACCGGTAACCCGCAGCACAACGCCTCCCCGATAACACAGGGTGAGTTTTCGATATTGCTGAACAGGACCAGGGACGCTGCTGCCTGCATTTCAGCTGCGACCTGCGGGTAAGAAAGCTCTCCCCTGAAGAATACCCTGTCCGCGGGCAGCCCGATAGAAGTGGCATAGCGAGCCAGCGAATCATCCGGATTACCTACCAGCACCAGTTCCGCAGTATTCATTTCTTCCAGGGCCTGTTTAAACGCCCTTAATATCCCCTCCGTATTTTTCAACGGAACCATATTGGATACATGGATGAACCGGAAGGGCTGTGACGGACGCGGTTTGAAATAAAACAACAGGGTATCAACCACATTCGGAATAACCTGGTAATCCCTTTTCAGTACCAGCCTGTTCACCCCTTCGGCCAGGTAATGACTGACACTGATAAATGAAATGGCACCCCGGAATATCTCCTTTGTAAATTTCCTGAAGACGGCTGAACGGCCCTGGTAATTCAATACCTCCACCTCATTATAAATGCCCCAATGCTCAGTAACCAGGTAGGGCACTTTATATTTTCGCTTCATCCACATCGCCTGCAGACCTGCCCTCATCGGTACCTGTACATGTACCAGGTCGGGAATCCCGTTCTTCCGGATATAGGCACGGATCGCCTTTTTAAACAAGGCTGACCAGCGGATATGCGCCAGCAGGCGGTCCGCTATAGAAGTTGATTTTTTGAAATACAGAATATGCTCCGTAAGCCCTCCCTGGCTTATTATTTCACTCCTGCTGCCTCCGGGTTTACCCTGCACATCCGCAGCCACATAGATCACATAAATGTCGTTAAATAAGGCAGCAGCCCGGGCATGACGCTGGATAAAGTCCCCGTTAAACGGATCCGTCCCGGACGGATACCAGCTGCAGAGCCATAACAATTTTTTCCGGGTCATACAATAATAAAAGTAAAGCAGCGGCTATTGAGAACAAAGGAATTTCCCGATTAATTATACATTTGACCATGGCCCTGCTAAAAAGATCCCGCAATCTCCGCTCTGCCGACAATACCGGCTTTGGCAGCAACAGCAGTAACAGCGGCCGGTTCTTTGACCGGACCACTGGTGGTGCTAATGTCAGCAAACAAGGTGTCAGCCGGCTGAACCGGTATAGCTGGTACCATACCCTGCTGGGCATGAAAAGAGGGAAATTCCTGACCCTGCTTTTACTTATTTATATTAGCATTAACCTGGTTTTTGCAGGCATTTATTATATGATCGGGGTCAGGCACCTTGCCGGCATCGAACGCAGTTATAACCTGAAAGAATTCTCAGAAGTTTTCTTTTTCAGTACCCAGACATTTACAACAGTAGGTTATGGGCGCATCAGCCCCACCGGCTTTATGACCAGTGCAGTGGCTACTTTTGAAGCATTCCTCGGATTATTAAGTTTTGCCATTGCCACCGGCTTGTTTTACGGGCGGTTTTCCCGGCCCCAGGCCTTTTTAAAATTCAGCGACCATGCGCTGGTATCCCCGTACCGGGAAGGGGTGGCCCTGATGTTTCGCATGGCCCCTTTTAAAAACAACCTGCTTTCAGAAGGGGAAGTAAAACTGACCCTGGGCATGCGGGTGGAAGAGAACGGAAAACCCGTTAATAAATTTTACAACCTCGATACAGAGATTTCAAAAGTAAACACCCTGTCCTTAAGCTGGACAGTTGTACATCCCATTAACGAGAAAAGCCCCTTGTATGGATTTACTGAACAGGACCTGAAGGCCACGGACATGGAACTGATGGTATTTGTAAAAGCCTTTGATGAAGTATTTTCAAATACCGTAGTATCCCGCTGGTCTTATGTAACGGCAGAAATGGTCTGGGGCGCCCGCTTCAATTTAATGTACCATCCCAGTGAAGACCAGACCAGGACCATCCTGGATATTTCCCGTATCAATGACTATACCCCCGTCGTATTACCCGATATCCCGGGCACAAATGAAGTCTAGTTGGTAACCGGTATCAGCCGGATAAATTCTTTCCGGTTCAGGTAATAAAAGGCCAGCAGGTAGATTGCCGGTATAAAACTAAAAACCTTGAGGGCCATGATCCCCGAATAAAAACCGGATAAGTACAAAATGGCCAGCGCCCCGAACCCACCCAGCAACTGCCCGTCACTCACTGCACAAACAACCTTGAAGCAATAGACAGGCAGGTCCTTATACACAAGTTTAAGGGGTGCCGTTATATGATACCCGTCGGTAATAACGATACGGGGATGATTTGCCTGAACCGGGATGACCACCGGCCGGGTGTCCGGAAGGGGATAGATATCCCTCCCGTTCACCACGGCTCTTATTTTCAGGAAACTGAGCAGTACCTGGTTCTTTCGCTGAAGGACGATATGATAAGGAGCAGCGATAGCCGACAACTTGAAAATTGATGAATGAGCGGCGCCATTCCATCGCCCGTTAATCCCTTATTTCAGGGCATTAATAATAGCGGTGAAATCAGCGGCTGCCAGTGAAGCGCCTCCTACCAGGCCACCATCCACATCCGGGCTGCTGAATAATTCCACGGCATTATTGGCTTTTACACTTCCTCCATACAGGATAGGAATTTCATCTGCGATATCCTTACCATAATGATCCGCAATCACAGAACGCAGGAAATGATGCATTTCCTGTGCCTGTGCGGTGCTGGCCGTTTTGCCAGTGCCAATGGCCCAGATCGGTTCATAGGCAATAATGATTCCTTTTATCCGTGCAGCGGGCAGGTGAAACAGGGATTCCCGAAGCTGTGTGGCAACAAATTCATTCTGGGTCCCGGCTTCCCGGATGTCCAGGGCTTCCCCGCAGCAAAAAATGGGCGTGATCCCGTTTTCCTGGCAAAGATTTACTTTATCCGCCAGCATTGCATTGGTCTCCCCATTGTATTCCCTTCTTTCACTGTGCCCCACGATGCAATAATGCACACCGACCGACTGCAGCATATCCACAGATACCTCACCGGTATAAGCACCGGATTTCTTATGATGACAGTTTTGAGCAGCCACATGATAATTGAATTCTTCGGCCACTTCACTCCGGGTCATGATCAGGTAAGGATAAGGGACGGCGAAAATCGCATGCTGGTGCGGGGCCAGGCTGATCCCGGCATCAAAGATATCATCCAGCAGTTTTTCTCCCTCCTGGTAGGTCAGGTTCATTTTCCAGTTTGCCGCGGCAATTTGTTTCCTCATTGTACAGGTTTATTCAGTTTTAAAATTTGTCAAAGATATACTTCAGGATACTTTTTTCATCATCGGATATTTCATGCCCCTTCAGCCTCATCCAGTCCTCGATATCCGGTATGGCTTTTTCGAAAGTATAACGGGTTACGCCCTCACTCCCCCAGGAAAAACTGGGGATATACCGGGGAGTCAGCCCGGATCCGAACACATTGCAGCAGACCCCGATCACAGTCCCGGTATTGATGGAAGTATTGATGGCTGTCCGGGAATAATCACCCATCATCACCCCGCATTTCGTACCGGCAGTCAGTTCGCCTTCCGGGGTCCATACTTTTACCTGGCTGGCATTGTTCTTCAGGTTGGAATTGCTGGTGCCCGCCCCCATATTACACCACTCCCCGATCACGGCATCACCCAGGTAGCCATCATGCGCTTTATTGCTGTACCCGAACAATACTGCATTCTTGATTTCTCCACCGACCACACAGGAAGGTCCCAATGTGGTGGCTCCGTACACTTTTGTCCCCATTTTCAGACAGGCGCCCTCCCCCATGGCGAAGGGACCCCGGATCATGCAACCTTCCATGATCTCAGCATTTTTCCCGATATAAACCGGGCCTGTGGATGCATTCAGGGTGCTGTATTCCACTTTGGCGCCTTTCTCGATAAAAACCCGGGAAGGGTTGATTACTTTATTAGTCCGGGAGATGGACTGCGTTCTTCTTTTCCCTTTGATCAGGCTAAAATCCTGGCGGATCGCCCAGTCATTCAGCTGGAAAATATCCCAGGGATACTGGATGGTTTTAATTTCCTCAGCAAATACCACCGCGTGTCCCACTTTGATCTTATACTTATCGGTAATCTCCTTCCGGCTGAAACGAAATGCGATATTATTCCCCCCGGGAGTGGCGATATATTCCCCGTTTTTCAGTTTTTGAATGGCCTTGACCAGGCGGACAGTTGGCAGTACGTTTCCATGGATCATAAAACAATCACCGGCCCCGATCACTTCCTCAATATTCACCGACCGTCCCAGGTCTTTATAGTCATCCTCCTTTTTATCATAGGAAACAAGCCCGAGCATTTTTTCCCATTTTTCCCGGATGGTCAGAATACCCACCCGGATGTCCTGGATCTGGCGGGTAAGCGTGAACGGGTGCAGGTTTTCCGGCTGGCAGAATTCCTCCGTAAAAATGATCTTGTTCATGGAAGGAAATTATGTGCAAAAATAAACAACCTCC
>JBBIGW010000029.1:0-31441 GCA_037447355.1 Bacteroidia bacterium
CTTCAATGAAAATTGAGCATTGAACATTGAACATTGAGCATTGAGCATTGAGTCTTTGTCGGGAGTTGTGAAAGGTGAAAGGTGAAAGGTGAATGGTGAATGGTGAATAGTGAATAGTGAATAGTGATTGGGGCCTCCTAAGACGCATATCGATATTGAGAGGCATTTCGTATTCTTTGGGGCACTGGTGGTTGGAGTGAGGCTCCGGACTATACTGGTTTCTTCCTGCTTTAAGTTTTTTTGCTCTTACCTGCGCTATGTTCCGTGGGCAGGCTTGACTTCTTCCCAGGCAATTAATGAAAGTGAATGGGATATTATCAGTACTTTATCAAACTTTAATGCAACTGTTTTCAGGTGCTTTCTCTCCTAAAATAAAATAATATGAAACGGATTGTCCCCTTATTCGTCCTGGTTATTTTCAGCCTGGCTTTTATTCCGCAAAAGAAGACCCGGGTAATATTTTTCGGCGATTCCATCACTGAACTGGGCGTGAAGCCCGGGGGATATGTGACCCGGGTGGACAGTATGTGCAGGGTCGAAGGGAAAGCAGCACAGTTTGACTTTGCCGGTTCCGGTATCAGCGGGAATAAAGTTTATGATCTCTACCTGCGGCTGGAAGACGATGTGCTGGCTAAAAACCCGGATGTGGTGGTGATCTATGTGGGCGTAAACGATGTATGGCACAAATCACTCCTTGGTACCGGAACAGACCCGGATAAATTTGAAAAGTTTTATTCCGCGATCCTGAAAAAGCTGAAGGACCGTAATATCAGAGCCATTCTCTGCACCCCCGCAGTTGTGGGCGAGAAGACGGATATGAGCAACCCGCTGGATGGTGACCTGAACCGGTACAGCAATATTATCCGGGATATCGCGAAGAAAAATAATTTGCCCCTTGTCGATCTGCGTAAAAAATTCCAGGACTACGAAAAAGAAAACAACCCGGAGAATAAGGAAAAGGAGATACTTACCTATGACCGGGTGCACATGAATGCAAAAGGCAACCAGTTCCTGGCCGATGCCATGTGGGCCGCCATCAAATCATTGAATTAATTGCCGTAACAGGTGACTGAGCTCCCGGTGTTTGTCAAGTGTCATTACATGTGAGCCCCCCTCTATGCGATAGTCTGCTTTCACATACCTGAATGGCAGCAGCTTATCCGCTGTACCATGGATATGCACCAGGTTGGACGGAATGATGGTGTTTTCCCATTGCAGAATGGCCCCGATGGCCCAGCGGACAAAATTCATATCCGACTCCCGGATGATCTGGTGAAGAAGTTTTTTTTCTTCCGGGGTGCTGCCCCCTAAAAAAGCACTGACCTGCAGGACCAGTTTTTTGGATACGGAGTCGGGACTCCATTTATACAGGGGCAGGTATTTGCCCACCCTGAGATACCCGGGGAATTCCGATTTAGTTTTAGTGCTGGACAGGATAATGACTTTTGCAGACGGATCGGCCTTTGCTATTTCAGTGGCCAGCATGCCGCCAAAAGAAATACCGGTGAGTATGGGAGAGGGGTCCTGTACCTGCTCTTTCAGGCGCAACGCATAATGCGGCAGTGATTCCTTCTTTTCCGGAGTAATCCAGTCGAGGAAAACAGGCTCACAAAAGGAAAGGTCAAGGAAGGAGAAGATTCGTTTATCTGCTCCCAGTCCGCTTATGAAATAGACTTTCTTCAGAAGAATAATTATATAACCTGAACGAGATAATAATTCTTTTTCCCTTTCTGCACCAGGATATATTTATCGTGCAGGAGCAGGGCTGATTCCACATTGAATTCAATTCCCTCCACTTTCTTCCGGTTCACGCTGATCCCGCCACCCTGAACCAGTTTACGGGCTTCCCCTTTGCTGGAAGAGATACCGGTTTCGGCCAGAAAAGAAACGATATCAATACCCGCATTGATTTTATCTTTTGCCAGATCGAGCTTCACCACCCCTTCCATACCTTCCAGGTCGCCCACGCTCAGGCTTTCGGCCGGGGCATTTTGGTTGGCAAACAATTTTTGAGTGGTCTCCACCGCTTTTTCGAATTCTTCTTTGCCGTGTACAAATGTGGTGATTTCCTGCGCTAAAGTTTTTTGCAGCACGCGGGCGGAAGGGTTCATTTTGTGTTCATGGATCAGCATATCCACTGCATCACGGGTCAGGAATGTAAAGATCCGGATCCATTTCTCTGCATCGGTATCACTGGCATTCAGCCAGAACTGGTAAAACTGGTAGGGGGAACTGCGGTTGGGGTCCAGCCATACATTACCGCTTTCCGTTTTCCCGAACTTGCCGCCATCAGCTTTGGTGATGAGTGGGTTGGTAAATACAAAGGCTTCGCCTCCGCTTTTGCGCCGGATCAGTTCGGTCCCCGTGGTCATATTGCCCCACTGGTCACTGCCACCCATCTGCAACTTGCAGTTTTTGTGCTGGTAGAGCCAGTAGAAATCATAGCCCTGCATCAGCTGGTAAGCAAATTCGGTATAACTGATCCCGGTTTCTCCCTCAATTCTTTTTTTCACACTATCCTTGGCCATCATGTAATTGACCGTGATATGTTTTCCCGCATCGCGCAGGAAATCAATAAAAGAAATGGATTTAAACCAGTCGTAATTATTGGCCATCTCCGCCGCATTCGGCAGGGTTGGATTGAAATCGAGGAATTTTTCCAGTTGGGCTTTTACCCCGGCCACATTTTTTTGGAGCACATCTTCACTCAGTAAATTTCTTTCCTCACTTTTCCCGCTGGGATCGCCCACCATACCCGTGGCGCCACCCACCAGGGCGATCGGTTTATGACCGGCTTTCTGGAAATGGACAAGAAGGAGGATCGGAACGAGGCTGCCGATATGCAGGCTGTCCGCGGTCGGGTCAAAACCGATATAACCGGTGGTCATTTCCTTGTTTAACTGTTCTTCGGTTCCCGGCATTATGTCCTGGATCATGCCTCTCCATCTTAATTCTTCAATCAGGTTCATTTTCTAAGTAATTGATTTACAGTTTTTGATATACCAGATACCCCTTTAATCCTGCAAAAGTAAGGCAGATTGGAATTCTTACCCTCTAAAGGCAATAATCATGTAAAATATTCGTTTTCAATGATTAGTCTTTTGCCTCCACAAAGCTATGATTTTAACAGGCTAAAGATTAATTTTACAAGCCAACCGTACATACTGAAAACTTGTCTTAATCCATTGCTTATTTGAAAATTCAATGAATGAAAACGAACCGCTTATACCTGACACTGTTTGCCACCCTACTGTTTCAGGTAACTCACTCTCAATTCCGGAAATACTCCAATGAATTCCTGAATATCGGGGCCGGCGCCCGCGGATTGGCCATGGGTAGTTCCCAGGTTGCCTCCGTGAACGATGGTACCGCCGGTTACTGGAACCCGGCCGGACTGGTTTATGTCAAAGATCATCCCCAGGTCAACCTGATGCATGCAGAGTATTTTGCCGGTATCGGCAAATATGATTATGCCAGCGTGGCGTTTCCAACGGCGGGGAATAAACGCACGATCGGTGTCACCGGTTTGCGCTTTGCCGTGGATGATATCATGAACACCCTGTTCCTGGTGGAGCCTGACGGATCGATCAATTACAACAATATCCAGTCTTTTTCTTCTGCTGATTATGCATTCATTTTTTCGTATGCACAAAAGCTGAAAGAAAGGGAAAATAAGAAAGTGAACTTTGGTGTGAATGCGAAGGTGATTCACCGGAGCGTGGGCAAATTCGCGAAGGCCTGGGGATTTGGCCTGGATGCCGGGCTGCAGATCCACAGCGGGCGCTGGCGTTTTGGTATTGCCGGCAGGGATATCACCAGCACGTTTAACGCATGGTCTTTCACTTTTACCGAAAAAGAAAAAGAGGTGCTGTACCTGACCAATAACGAGATTCCCGTTAAGTCCACCGAACTGACAGCCCCCCGGCTGGTACTGGGGATTGCCCGGGAATTTAAACTGGGGCAGAAATCCAGTTTACTGGCTGAGGCCAATATTGACCTTACATTCGACGGGCAGCGGAATACGCTGATCAGTGCAGATCCTGTGAGTGCGGATCCCAAACTGGGGCTGGAACTGAACATCAACAATGTATTTTTCCTGCGCGGGGGGATCAATAATTTCCAGAAGGCCCTTTATGACGGGGATACGGTAAACCAGAAAAGGGTCTGGATCTATCAGCCCAGTGCGGGAGCCGGTTTCCTGATCCGTCACCTGGCAGTGGATTATGCGTTTACCAACCTGGCCAACCAGACCAACCCGTTATTTACCCATGTTTTCTCATTGCGGTTAAACCTGGTGGGAAATAAAAATGAACATTAAATCTGTAGTACCCGATAAACTTTGCATCCATGAAAAGATTTTTACTCCTGTTATTTGTTTTTGCCGGTCTTGCTGCACAGTCGCAGACCTATAATAACGAGTGGATCGATTATTCCAAGACCTATTACAAATTTAAAGTAGCGGCGAATGGCGTGTACCGGATCAGCCAGCCCGTTCTGGCTTCCCTCGGGATTGGCAGTACTGCGGTCCAGGATTTCCAGTTATGGAGAAAGGGGCAGCAAGTTCCTTTGTATACCACTGTTCAGACGGGTACGATGGGGGCAGGTGACTACCTGGAGTTCTGGGGCGAATTGAATGATGGAAGATCGGATAAAGAATTGTACCGCAACCCGGATTTCCAGCTGAATGACAAATGGAGCCTGGAAACGGATACTGCCGCGTATTTTCTTACGGTCAATCCGGGGGGGAACAACCTGCGCCTCGTTCCAACGGCCAATACTTTGCCTTCTGCTTTACCGGCAGAACCCTATTTTATTCATACGGAGGGCCGGTATTACAAAATAAAGATGAACCCGGGTTATGCAGCCGTGGTGGGTGAATATGTGTATTCTTCTTCCTATGACCAGGGGGAGGGATGGACATCTGCTGATATCGGAACCGGTGCCAGCCTTTCGGAAAGCATGACGAACCTGTTTCCCTATACAGGAGCCGGGGCTCCCGACCCGGTATTAAAGATCAATGCATCGGGAAATGCACTGAACCCGCGGCAGTTTGAAACAAAAGTGAACGGGACTGTCGTTGCTACGGAAACAATGGATTTTTTCGACTACAAGAAACTTGAGATTCCCGTGAACCCATCCCTTATCGGGGCTGGTGCCGCAACAGTGGCGATAAAAAACCTGGCAACGGTCGCGAACGACCGGATGGTGATTGCCCGTACTGAACTGGTCTATGCAAGGCAGTTCAACCTGGGTGGCAGTATAAATTTCATGTTTGATCTGCCTGCCAACCCGGCCGGGAATTATTTAGAGATCAGCAATTTTGGGCATGGGGGTGTTCCGCCAGTTTTGTATGATCTGACCAACGGGAAAAGATACCTGGGGGATATTTCCACCCCCTCCCTTGTTAAAATAGCCCTCGAGCCTTCCGCTACCGACCGGAA
Source organism: Bacteroidia bacterium (assembly GCA_037447355.1). Lineage (GTDB taxonomy): Bacteria > Bacteroidota > Bacteroidia > Chitinophagales > Chitinophagaceae > JJ008. Next base: position 5,442 of record JBBIGW010000029.1, read on the forward strand.
ACTCTTACTGGTCAGTCAGCAGGGGGGAGCTCCCGTATATGCCGTGACTTCCCTGCAGCCCCGGAATTTTATAAATTACCTGGCGCCCGCCAACCAGGGGGATTACCTGATTATATCCCACCCGTATTTATTTACTTCCGCCTCCGGCTCCAACCCGGTGGAGGATTATAAAAATTACCGGAGTTCAGCAGCCGGGGGCAGCCACAATGCAAAGGTGTACCTGGTGGATGAATTGATTGACCAGTTTGGACTGGGGGTCAAGAAAAGCCCGGGTGCACTCCGGGATTTTATATTATGGGCCAGGGCCAAATACAGTTCACCGGTGAAAAACGTATTGCTCGTGGGTAAAGGATTAAATTATGTGCAGTACCGGGCTTATGAAGCGGCGGCGGATGTGGAAAAACTTTCTTTTATTCCCACTTTCGGGTACCCGGCTTCGGACAACCTGCTGGCCTGCGATCCGGGAGGGGATGGTATCCCCAAAGTTTCTATCGGGCGTATTTCTGCTATTATCGGTGATGAAGTGGCCGTCTACCTGAATAAAGTGATACAATATGAACAACAGCATGCTTTTTCTTCCCCGTTAATCGCGGATAAGGCCTGGATGAAAAATGTAGTACATGTGATCGGGGCGGCCGATGGTTCCCTGGGAGCCATTCTGACAGCCGATATGGACCGGTATAAAGCCATCGTTCGGGATACTTTTTACGGGGCGAATGTCAATACGTTCAGCAAGGTTTCTTCCGCGCCGGTTGAACAGGCCAGCAGTGAGCGCCTGTATCAATTATTCGAACAGGGTATCGGGCTGCTGACTTATTTTGGTCACTCTTCCGCCACCACCCTTGAATTCAACCTGGACAACCCGGATCAGTATAACAATAACGGGAAATACCCGGTAACCATTGTCATGGGCTGTAATGCGGGAAACTTCTTTAATTACAACCCGCTCCGTTTTATTACAAAAGAAACCCTGTCTGAAAAATTTGTACTGGCCAACCAGCGGGGTTCCATTGCTTTTATTGCCAGTACGCACTTTGGGATTGTGCATTACCTGGATATCATGAATACGAAGACCATGGCGGCGGCTTCCGTATCAAAGTACGGCGGAACACTGGGTGAGATCATGCGGGAATCCATTACCCAGGTGTACAACCTGACCACCCAGAATGATTATTATGCCCGTTTCCATACCGAGCAGACAACCTTACACGGGGATCCGGCGATCCGCCTGGATGCTTCAACTGCGAAGCCTGATTATGCGATCGAAGAACCGCTGGTAAAAGTGAACCCGGCTTTCATTTCGGTGGCCGAGACACATTTTAATGTGGATGCCAAATTTGTAAACCTGGGGAAAGCCATCAATAAGAACATCGTGGTGGAAGTGAAGCGGACCTATCCTAACCTCACAACGGAAGTGATCCGCAGGGATACCATTCCCGGTATCCGCTATATCGATTCACTGTCCTATTCAATCGATATAGTGGCCACCCGGGATAAAGGATTAAACCGGATCTCCATCTGCCTGGATGCAGACAATGAGGTGGATGAGTTATACGAAACTAATAACTGCATCACCAAGGACGTATTTATCTATGAAGACGAGGCCAGGCCGGTCTATCCCTATAATTATGCCATTATCAATAATCCTGCTATAAAACTGGTAGCCTCCACGGCGAATCCCTTCGGAATCCTGAAGCAGTATATAATGGAAATGGATACCACAGAATTTTTTAATTCACCGGCGAAAGTTACCCGCACCATCAGTTCATCCGGTGGTATACTCGAATTCAATCCCGGGACCAGCCTGGCAGACAGTACCGTTTATCATTGGCGTGTGGCACCGGTGCCTGCCAGCGGACAACCTACCTGGAATAAGGCCTCATTCATTTACCTGGATAACAACGGACCCAACAGCAGTGACCTGGGGTACAATCAGTCTGATTTCTTCCAGCAAACGAAATCCAAATATGAACGGATCGTAATCGATTCCGCGACACGCCGGTTAAAATACGGGCCGGTCACCCATAACCTGTTTGTACGGCAGGGTACCTGGATCACCAGCGGGGCCACCCAGGAAGCTTCACTGGCTATATCCATTGACGGGCTGTCCTCCATCCGCCTGATGTGCTGGTTCTCATCCCTTGTATTCAATGTGTTTGACCCCACCTCTTTCCGTCCCTGGCAAAATCATACCGTGGTGCCGAACACTTACCCGACTTCATTAGGGGAAGGATTATTTAACAGTACAGATAATAACTGTTTCGGCAGTACCAAGTGGTTTAATTTTGAATACAGGTACACCGATACCTCCAGCCGGCGGAAGATGATGGATCTGATGCGCGACGTGATCCCGGACGGATTTTATGTGGTGGTGCGCAACTTTACCCTGAACCCGATATTTGGTTTCCCCAATGCCTGGGCGGCTGACTGGGCAGCGGATGAAGCCATTCATGGCCCGGGGCAATCACTCTACCATTATCTTAAAAATGCCGGGCTTTCTTCCATCGACTCATTCTACCGGGCAAGACCCTGGGCGCTGATTTATAAGAAAAATGATCCTTCCTTTACTCCGAAATGGCTGATGGGTGAGGGGATGTATGATAACCCGACCTTATCCGCTGATTGCCCGACCCGTGATACACTCGGCTTTGTGACATCCCCGGTTTTTGGTCCTGCCAAGGCCTGGAAACAATTGAAGTGGAGAGGGAACAGTGATGCGATAGGGGATACCGCCACCGTGGATATTGTGGGTATTACACAGGAAGGCAATGAGCAAACCCTGTTCAGCGGGCTGACCACCGCCCAGCAGGATTTTGATGTTTCGTCCATTGATCCCGAATCATACCCCTATCTGAAACTGAAGATGCGCTCAATAGATAACGTGGGCTATACACCGTACCAGCTCCGTTACTGGAGGATCACCTATGTGCCGGTACCCGAAGGAGCCGTAGCGCCCAACCTGTACCTTGCCGTGAAAGATACGGTAGAGGTTGGTGAACCCTATCCATTCAAGATCGGGTTTAAGAATGTAAGTGAAATGGCATTTGACAGTGTGAAAATAAAGATGGTCATTACCGACAAAAACAATGTACCCCACATCGTACCACTGCCGAGAAGAAGACCCCTGCCGGTGAATGATACCCTGCAGATCGGTGCAGTAGTGGCTACGGGTGCCATACCCGGACCGAATACGGTGTTCATCGAGGCCAACCCGGATAATGATCAGCTGGAACAGCATCATTTCAATAATTTCGCATTCCGCAATCTTTATGTGAAGCCTGACAGCCTGAACCCGCTGCTGGATGTAACCTTTGACGGTATGCATATTCTCAACCGGGATATCGTTTCCTCGAAACCGGATATTATCGTGAAATTAAAAGATGAGGCAAAATGGATGGCCCTGGACGATACCACCCTGCTGACCCTGCAGGTGCGTTACCCCAATGGCAGCCTGAGACGATATTATTTCAATAATGATACATTGCAGTTTAACCCGGCAGGGCAGACACCTGTTACGGATAATACGGCGACCCTCAATTTCAAACCCTATTTCCAGCAGGACGGGGAATATGAATTGATCATCAGCGGCAAGGATAAAAGCAATAACGAGGCCGGTGCGATCGAGTACCGGGTTTTATTCGAAGTGATCAACAAACCGATGATCTCGAATATGCTCAATTACCCGAACCCCTTTACCAGTTCCACGGCCTTTGTATTTACCATCACGGGCAATGAAGTACCGCAGAATATAAAGATCGAGATCATGACGGTAACGGGTAAGATCGTACGGGAAATAACCAAAGATGAACTGGGCCCCCTGCGGATCGGGCGGAATATTACTGAGTTCAAATGGGATGGTACTGATCAGTACGGCCAGAAACTGGCCAATGGCATCTACCTGTACCGTGTGATCACCAACCTGAACGGCAAAGCACTGGACAAGTATAAAGCCCAGGGAGATGATACGAACAAATATTTCAACAAAGGGTACGGTAAAATGTACCTGATGCGGTAGAAAATATTCCAAAAAACGAAAAGTCCCGCCCCGGCGGGACTTTTTTATACGCAGTATATAAGCGAGTTTTGCGTCCTGAATGATATCATTTCTTAAAACCTGGATAAAAAAGCATTTTGCCGCCCGGATATACCGGAAAGCAATGTCTGTATCCGCCAGGGAAGGCCTGCATGTATGGGTGCGGCAACTGGACGGAAAGACTCCAGCCCGGCTCCGGGATGCTGCTTATGATATTTTTACCTATCATGGAGAAGACGGGATCATTGCTTATTTACTGGGCCGTCTTTCCGGGGTGCCGCCTGTTTTTGCGGATATCGGGTCGGGTGACTGCATCAAAAGTAACTGTGCCTGCCTCGCGGTTCATGAGGGATGGAAGGGTTGCTTCCTGGATGCACAGGCGCAACAACTGGAAGTGGGCGAACGGTTTTACGGGGCACTGGCAGGAAAGGAGAAAGGGATCCGGTTTCTTCAGGCGTATATAACCCCTGAAAATGTAAACGGACTATTATCCGGCGCGGGATTGCCAGGTGAAATAGGGCTGCTTTCCATTGATATTGACGGTAATGATTTCTGGATATGGAAAGCGATCGGGGTGATTCGCCCCCGGATCGTGGTGATCGAGGCCAAAGTGGAATTCGGGATAGCCAACCGGGTGGTTCCGTATGCAAAGAGCAATCATCATTCAGCCGATAAAATGTATAACGGGGCATCGGTGGAAGCAATGAAAGAACTGGGACGGCAAAAGGGGTATAAACTCGCGGGTGCCAATAAGCAGGGGTACAACCTGTTTTTTGTTCAGCAGCACGAGCCCATACAGGAGGAACAGGTGGAAGATATCCTGTCTGACCCGGAGATCCGGCAGTCATTTTATCCGCCATCATTTTTTACGGAACATCAATTTGGTAAAGCATAATTCTGACTATGGCCAAGATTGGTATCAATATAGCAACCGGAAGTCTGCAGCAAAACGAAATGATCGTTGGCATCGACCTGGGTACAACCAACAGCCTGGTCGCTATCATTCACCCGGACACCCGGCAGCCGGTGGTATTAAAAGAACACGACGGGGTGGCCCTGGTTCCCTCCATTGTGCATTTCGGGGAACAGGGCCAGGTAACCGTGGGCGGTGAAGCTAAAAAATTCCTGGTGACCGAACCGCAGCACACTATTTTTTCCGTGAAGCGGCTGATGGGAAAATCCTACAATGATATAAAGGACCATTCCGGCTTTTTCAGTTATAAAGTGATTGATGATAACACGGAGAGCCTGGTAAAAATCCAGGTGGGATCCACCTATTATTCACCGGTTGAACTGTCATCTTTTATCCTGAAAGAATTAAAGATTAGGGCGGAGCATATTTTAAAAACGCCGGTAACCCGCGCGGTCATCACCGTGCCGGCATATTTTAATGATGCGCAACGGCAGGCCACCAGGGATGCCGGTAAACTGGCCGGACTCGATGTATTACGGATCGTGAATGAACCGACAGCGGCCAGCCTTGCCTATGGGATGGGACTGAACAGGGAAGAAGTAAAAACCATTGCGGTGTATGACCTGGGTGGGGGGACTTTCGATATTTCTGTGCTGCGGATCAGTAACGGGATCTTTGAAGTCTTATCAACTAACGGGGATACCTATCTCGGCGGGGATGACTTCGACCGGGAAATTGTAAAGTACTGGTCGAAAGAAGCGGGACTCACGGTTGAAGAACTGAAAATGCATAAGAACCTGTCACAGGAATTAAGATTGCTGGCGGAAGAAGCGAAAATACAGCTCAGCAAACTCGATTCATTTACCGGTGCTGTGGCCGGACAGGAATTCAGCCTTACCCGTGCGCAACTGGAAGAATTGATCCGCCCCCTGGTGGAGCGAACCATACAATGCTGCCGGAACGCCATGAGCGATGCGGAACTGGCTATCTCAGCAATAGACGAAGTGGTGATGGTGGGTGGCTCCACCCGTGTGCCGATGGTTAAAAAAGCGGTCAGTGATTTTTTCAATAAGAAAGTGCACGATTCCCTGAACCCCGATGAAGTAGTGGCCCTGGGTGCTGCCGTACAGGCCGATATCCTCGCCGGTAATAATAAGGAACTGCTTTTACTGGATATCACCCCTCTTTCACTGGGTATTGAGACGATGGGCGGGTTGATGGATGTCCTGATCCCCCGCAATTCCAAGATCCCATCCAAAGCCGGACGACAGTACACAACGCAGAAAGACGGGCAGGGAAGTATGCGGATCTCCGTATACCAGGGCGAAAGAGACCTGGTAAAAGATAACCGCAAACTGGCTGAGTTCAACCTCACCGGGATACCCGGGATGCCGGCCGGTTTACCCAAGGTGGAAGTGACTTTCCTGGTGAATGCGGACGGTATCCTGACCGTGAAAGCGAAGGAACTGAGAAGCGGCGTGGAGCAGAGCATAGAAGTGAAACCCCAGTACGGACTTACCGATACCGAAGTGGAGAAAATGCTGATGGATTCCATTACGCACGCAAAAGAGGATATACGCGTAAGGGCCCTGGTGGAAGCGCAAACAGAAGCGCGCCAGCTGATTGATACGACCGGCCAGTTCATCAGCCGGAATAAAGCCTTTCTCACCGGGGAAGAGATCAGCCAGACACAGGCAGCGATGGATGAACTGGCGGCGCTGATCAGCCACGCATCCAAAGATAAGATCCAGGCGGGCATAGAAAAGTTAAACGAGCTCTCACGCCCCTACGCGGAACGGCTGATGGACCAGGCCATCGGTAAAGCGATGAAGGGGAAAAACATTACGGAATAAACAGGGTGTACCGGTTATTCTCAAAGATTTTATTCTTCAGCAGGGAGGAATGAATGAACCTGCTCCCCGACTCTTTTTTATCAACCAGCAGCAATATTCTTCTTCGGTTCCAGGCAACGGGTCTTTCCCCCGTAAGGAGATAATGTTCCATTACTGTCTTCCGTCCCGCCCGGTCCGGTGTGTTGTACGGATGCGAGACCCATGCATTCGCCGGGCTGTACACATTCGAGAGGTAATTTACCAGGGCCGCATTCCCGGTAAGCAGGTCATTCACTGTGGTTTCTTTACTGAGATAATTCAGCACATCCCTCGTCTCCCTTGTTATATGGCCTTCCCATTCAGCCACATCTTTTTTATGGACCACGTTATAGGTCCATAAAACATTATCGGCCAGGAAGAAGATGATCAGTAAGGCCAGCAACCCTTTCCGGAAAGGGCTTTTCCATGTATTGAGCAGCCAGGCAAGGACCGGCAATGAAAAAAGAAACAGCCCGGCCCATATGTATCCGCGGGTGAAATGGACGGGTTGCAGGGGGGGCATAAACCACTCATGCTTGGATAAAAGAAATGCTATAACTGCCCAGCAGAGGAACAACCGCTGATGGGGCTGCGACAGTACGGGGTTGCGCTTATTGATGCGCAGGGCAAAAAGGGATAAAACAAAAACGATCAGGTAGGCCGCCAGGGCGATCCGCAGGCTGTACGTCCAGCCGGCACTGTACTGGGAAAACAGGAGCCGGTGTTCCGGGAACCGGTTCAGGTAATACAGGTAGTACCCGGTATGAAACAGGGTGACCAGGAATATCCCGGCCCAATACATATACGGTATATTCTTATTCTTGTACAGGAGCTTTTCAAAAAATAACCAACCGTTAATGATCAGTAAGTATTCAATCCCTGTAAAGGGGTGAGAAATTGAAAGAAAAAATGCCGTGAACAACCCGGCAGCCCATCGTTGTTTTAATATAAGATAGATGTTCAGCAAAAAAAGGAAATGATACCAGGCTTCCAGTGGTATAAAAAGATTTCTTCCCCAGTTCAGTCCCCACCAGCCGCTGGCGGGATCCGCAATATGAATGGCATCCAGCCAGGCAGGGGCTGTTTGTCCCGGTAGAAACAGGAGCGCAGCAAAACCGGCCAGCGCGGTAAACCCGCCTCCCCAGGTAAATAACAGGGCAATCAGCGACTGATTTTTTTGTTCCCCCAGCAAATGGCGGAGGATCAGCAAGCCGGTATACACACAAAGAATGGCCATGAAAAGGCCAAACAAAGAGAAACTAAGACCGGGATCCGCTCCCGTTTTTATAGCTGCTGCTAATAATAAATTGACCGGCTGAAAATAGATCCTGGGAGATGCCGGGTCTCCGTCAAATGGATTGGAATAGAATAAGGAAAAAGCAGGCTGGTCATTGTACTGGCGGGCATAGGACATGTAAAGCACATTCTCATCTACTGTAAAACCGGTGGGATACAATTCCGGGCTATGATAGAAATAATGCTGCAGCAGGAATAACCCTACAGGTACTGATAAGAGGATCGCGAATAGCAGGGTATTCCGTTTCATGCTTTTTTACTGTTTACCTGCCTGAGCAGGTTGAATATCCCGCCGGTAACCAGCAGGATGAACATACTAATCATCACCCACATGGCTTTTTTAGCAGGAACAGGATCAAATTCAAAAATAACGGTATGCTCACCCCGGAGTACCGGGATTCCCATAAAACTAAGATTTGTTTTATAGATACTTGCGGGCTGGCCGTCAATAGTGGATTTCCAGTATGCATGATAATTCTGCGTCAGCACCAGGAAGTTATCATCAGTCGCCTGGCAGCTGATCCGGAAATGGTTGGCGGAAAGAGCGGTTACCTTTAGCTTTCGCATTGACCTGCATGCAGCCGGGCTTGTCATCCTGTAGTCACTGATCGCATACCGGCAGGAATCTGTGTTGTTAAGCAGCACACTGTCTTTTAGGGAAAGAGTCCTGTCGGCAAAATAAGCGACTGGCTTTGAGGCAACATAATCATATAAGACCGGGTGACTGGTGAATTCTTCTGTAGTAGCCAGGTAGGAAGGGCTATTGCTGAGCCGGCTGATCCCCGGTCGCTTATTATAAAAACTGCGAAGTGACAGCCGATCAAAATCCTGCATGGCTCCGGCACTGTTAGCGGCAAGACTGCTGTCACAGTAAATAAACGGGTATCCGGAAGGCTGTTGCCGGATAAAGGCATTGATCGCTTTGGGAGAATGGCTGCTGACAAAACTGACCGGTAATACGAACTGGGCCAGGACAATCCCGTTACAGATCCACAGGAAGGAAAAGAAGCCGGTGTTCCTTTTTTTTAACCACAGGAAGAAGCCCGCCAGGAACAGGAACTGAACCAGGCCGTTAAAGACTATTGCATCATTTAACCGGATCCTGTCCAGTAAGGCTTTAAAAGAACCGGTCCTGATGCCGGAGAAAAAGTAATTAAAATCGGGAAACCCGTACTGGGCCACGGTAATTGCGGTTACAGACAAAATGAGGCCGGCATATATCAGGAATTCTTTTTTTAAGAATCCCGGGTTATTTCCTGCATTCGCTTTTAGGATCAGTTGTTTCAGCCCAGGTGCCGCAAGTAAAAGCAATGACAGGATCAGGAATAACCGCAGTTGCGCCGGATGCCGGAATGTGTTCATCAGGGGGAGCTGATCAAAACAGAATTTTCTTACAGGTGTTACGTCCCCCAGGCTGAATAAAAGGGCGAAGAGTCCCAGGCTGATCAATAATATATTTCTCCGGCTGAAGAGCGGGGGAAAACGAAAGAGGAGAAACAGGGGCAGGATGCCCATATAAACGTTTCGCAGGCTGACATCGGTACCGGAACGGATATCCGCGGCACTGATTGCTGAAGGGAAAATAAAAGACTGGAAATGGATCCGGTCATAAGAATTTATAACTGAATCAGTATAGGAGATACCATTTCCCCGCTGGTAATAGGACAGCAGGTCCAGGTACGAAAGGATGGCCGGCAGGGAAACTGCGGCCCATACAATCAACAACAGGAGATGAGAAAATAAGAGCGACTTCCAGCTGGTTTGCTGATCTCCTTCCTGCCTCAACTGCTCTATGATTTTCAGAACAAACAAACCGGCCAGTATATAAGCAGTTACAATCAGGAAGGAGGGGTAACCTGCGGTAAACAGCAGGAACAGGCTCCCGGCTGTTTTAATGGCGGTGGCATAGCTCCCCGATTTCAATAGCAGGGTATAATAATGGATTACAAAGGGAATAAAAGCGGCTGAAGCCAGCCAGTTGATCAGTTGCCCGCTGAGCATAAAGCCACTCAGCATATACGAAACGGCAATGAGCAGGGAGCTGGTATTGTCTTCCGTCAGCCGGTGGGTTAGTTTATACATGCCCGCCCCGGCCAGGAAAATATAGAGCAGGTTTTCATAATGAAACAGGGTAAGGTCATAACGCCCGAATAAAGAAAAAAGCCAGACCACCGGGTTCCAGGCGCCGCTTTGCATATCCCCGGACACCGGGTATCCCATATAGATATAAGGACTCCAGAAAGGCCATTCCCCGTTTCGGATCGCTTCACTGATGCTGTACCGGTAGGGAAGAAAATAATGAATGGCATCATTCTTTACACTGAAGATTCCGAAAGTCAGCGGCCAGTAAGCCAGCAGGCAGACCAGGAGCAGCAGTAAATAATTTTGGTAATGAGCCCTGCTCAACGGGGAAGGGATACCGGTATATAAAAAGGAGCGGGCCTGGTTCATGGTTCTAAAATTGATAAAAAATCAGCAAACCTTCTCCTGTTTTTCCTCCCGGGTAAGCTGGATGAATAACTGGGAGGTTTTGGCAAAAGGCCTTCGCAGGAAATCAAAGATGGCGAAGAAGCCGCTGAGTGGCGCGAACAACCAGTGAAAAATCACCGGTGCCTGAGCTGATGTATGGATGATCTTCTTCCGGCTGAGTGCGGCAATAATGCTGAAGGCCCAGAAGGGAGCGCCCTGTGTGTATTCAAGTTTTTTAATACAGAGGCCGGTTTGCGCAGCCAGCAGGCGAAAACTCTTTTCTGAAAAAATCACCCAATGGCGGGGGCAATGAAGTCCGCCCCAGTAGGTCTTCCGGAACAGCCGGGCATCCCAGCTGTCGGTATTGGGTGTTTTAATCAGTAAAATGCCCCCGGGATGCAACAGGGAAGCAGCTTTCTTCAAAACAAGCGGGGGGTATTGCACATGTTCGATCAGGTTGAGCATCAGGATCAGGTGAAACTTCCGGTCAGTTTCAAATTCCTCCACCGTGCCCTGGAAATAAGCGTGGCCGTTCTTTATCGCTGTTTCTTTGGCCTTTTCATCGATATCAGCGATCTGTGTGAACCCGATCCGGCGATCTGTTTTCTTTAATAGATCCAGTATCCAGCCGGTACCACCTCCCACATCCAAAACGTCTATTTTCTCTGCGGGGAGATGGCGGAGGATTTTCCGGAGAAACCGTTTATCAAGCCACTCTTTAATACGGGTCACCATATTGCCGGAGCCGCTGATAAAGGAATAATAATTGGATGGATAGATTTGCTTCAGTTTGTCCACCGGAACCGGGTCTATAAAAAGAGTACCACAATGACTGCAATGGTAGTAAGTAAATTCTTCTTCTCCGGTAGAAAAATATTCATAGTCCCTGGCCCTGGCCCAGGCCAGTGCCGGCCCCTGCTGACAAACCGGGCAATATAGTGGTGAATGGCTCAAGGGGCTTTGAGCAGGGTTTTGAAGACTGTGCTATAGGTGGTTTTGGAAGTGCGGATGATCGCTGCAGTCTTTTCATCTTCATGGAGAAAGGCCTCAATTTCTTTCATCCTTGTATAGGAAGCCTGCGGATCCCAGTGGTGGATCATGTGCCGGGTAAAACCCGCGGCCCCAAAACTGCTGCTTAATATTGTATGATAAAAAATCCGGCTCAGTTTTCCATGCGGCGTCTTGCGAAAATCCGTGGTAGCTTTTGCCAGCTCATCGCGGTGTTCCAGTAACTGCCGCATGGTTGCGAAGAAAGGAAAGAAAATGCCGAAGCCCAGTATCCAGGCAAAGGCAGCCACCCAATTGCCGGTGAGTAAGGCAGCGGTCAGCAAAACAGCATGCAATATAAACCCGGCCAGCAGCATGTAACGGCTTTCTTTTTTCTGTTCATCTGTCAGCACTTCAATCTTTTCTTTTGTCAGGATCGTGCGGAGCAGGTGAATCCCGGTCAGTGTTTCCAGGATAAAAAGCCCCGATAAATGATTGAAATAGGAGATCTCGGTATCGGAAGGGGTGCCCAGGTAAAGATGGTGCTGCCAGTGGATCTTCCGGTAGGATTTCAGGGACAGGCCAAAGGGCAGGCAGAGAAATACAGTGGCAAGCCGGTCATTGATCTTTTTATCCGGGTGAATATTATAATGACTGGCTTCGTGGGCAAAAAGAGCAATATAAGCGGCACAGTAACCGGTCAGCAACCCGCCGGCGGGGATCAGCAGCCACCAGGGCAACGAATACACACGGTGCAGTACAATGACCAGGGCGCTGATGAGAAACAGGAAAAAATAGCCCCTGGCAATATCAAAGAAAACCAGGGAGTAACGGGGTGTAAGCTGCCCCCGGAAGACAGCATAACTGGTTCCTGTTTTGTTAACGACCTGCTCAAAAGAGATTCCTTCCAGGTTATTCTCCATACGATGTAAGCAAAACTATGTAAAGAAGGGATTATTCGGTTGCCCCTTTTTTCCAAACCGCAAGGATGCTTTTTCCAAAGAGGTGAAAAAGCAGTTTGTCTGTTATCCTGGATAAGGGGATAAGCCAGCGGTCCCAGAACAATACCTGCCGGATACCGGGATATTTCTGATGGAGGATTGCCTTATTCGCCAATGCGGCCAGGTAACCGAAGCTGTCGTAATACCGGCAGCGAATGAGCTGCAGGGAGGCCGGTGCCCGTTTACCGAGGGAACCGCGGGTATACCGCCGGTAATGCCCGATAGCTTTATCAAAAGGACTGTACAAGTGGGGAAAGGCGGGGGAGAGAACGATCAGGTGCCCGCCGGGGTTCAGCAGGGTGGCTGCTTTGGATAATTCTTCCCGGTCTGTTTTGATATGTTCCAGCACATCGATATAAATGATGGTATCAAACTTTTCATCCAGGATATCAATGGTGCCGGTCTGCACCTTGCAAAGTGCTGGTAAGCTGCCGTCTTTTATTTTTGTTTGTAAGATCTCGCTCATTGAGGCATCCGGTTCGAGCAGCAGCCATTCGCTGGCTTTCCCGTTATAAAGCAATTGGGTTGTGGCTCCTAAACCAGCCCCGACTTCCAGGACCCGGCCGCTGATATAGGAAATGGTCTGCGCGGCAAAATATTTTTTCCAGTTGCGCGCCTGCTCAAACAAGATCAGTTCATTACCCTCGTATTGATAAGATCCGCCTGTCATTTACCCGATAGTTTCAGTTTCCCCTGTATAATCTGTATAATGTTTGGCCGGTATGAATTTCCGTTGTGATTGCGCGGAGAGATAAAGAAAAATGGTGAAAAGGGAAAGCAGGAAACTCTGCAGCAGGATGATCAGCATGGCAGAGGTAACCGTGGAGGTCCAGCCGGGGATGGCCCGGCTCGTCAGGGTCTTTATTCCGAGCAACACAAAAATGATCAGGAGGGAAAAGCCGATCAGGACCAGGGAGAATAAGAGTAAACGGCTGGCAATGATCTCAATGAAAACAGCGATCGCTCCGAGTCCATGCAGCAATAAGGAAGTAAAACTCATTTTAGAATGTCCCGCATACCGTTTGCCGCGATGGGTATCCGCCGGAAGGTAGGGGAGGCCTGTTTTGATGATGCCACCGGCGATATGACTCCATATCTCACTGTAGTAAACCAGTTTGTTCAGCAGGGGGGCCGGCAGGATCAGGAAATTCCCGAAATTGATCCGGTGGCCGGTCAATACCCGGAATACCCATTTGTAAACGGTGTAAAATAAGCGGAAGCGTTTATTTTCTGACCGGGATTTGCGGCGGGCAAAAATTATTTTCCCGGGGTTCTGCATGGAACTGTTTACGAGGAGTACGGCATCTTCCGGCCTGTCTTCCCCATCACTGTCCATTACCAGCACTTTATCACAGGGAAGATTTTCTTTGATATAGGCCAGCCCGATGGCGATGGCTTTCTGGTGACCAATATTCCGTAACAGGTGCAGCAGTTTTACCGGTAATCCCGGTACCGGGCGGATCACCGGTTTTTCACCGGAGCCATCATCGAGGAGCAGTACAGAAAACTGTTGCCCCGGCAGTTTTTTAAAAGCATCGGCCAGTTCGGCGAGCAGGCGGTTAGCCGACTCGCCATCATTGTAAACCGGAACCAGTATGATGATATGTTCTGCCATGAGACCGGGCTAAGATACAATCAAATGGAAGAATATCGGAGGAGAAACGTTAAATAAACCGGTCCTTTAAGCGCAGGAAATAGGATTCAAAATACCGGAAGCTCAGCCAGCTGATCCCGATAGCGGCGAGGGTGGTGGAGAGAGCGACAACAAAGGAAAGGGAATGCCCCTGCAGGGTAGCTGAAAATGCGGTCGTGATCGCAGGCGCCAGCAGGATATGGACCGGCCAGTGAAAAATATAAAAACCATAGGAAATCCTGCCGAAAAACCGCAAAGGGGAGAACGAGAATACCTGGTTGAGCAGCCGGTTTTCACCGCTTACCGCTTCGTTTACCAATAACCCAAAAACCATGGCAAAAGTGGTATAGCCTGCAATGGCGAGGTAGGGAAAAGAAAACGCATTATCCCGGTTAATAAAATAGAAAATAAAATTCAGTGCGGCGAAAAGTACAACGATCAGCGGCATATAATTTTTGAGGAACCGCGGGTTGATCCGTTGTAATAAAGCGATCATACTGCCAATACAGATCCCATCAACCCGGGTGAATGTGTACAGGTTGAAATAGGCCAGGTCGGGCACCTGGTTGTTCCAGAGCCAGATCCGCAGCCCGATCACACCCGCCAGCAATACGGACAGGGCGATCAGCAGGCGGGATGGTTTTCTTAACAGCAGGATCACCAGGGGCCAGACCAGGTAGAACTGTTCTTCCACCGCCAGCGACCAGAAATGATTCAGCGTATTATATTGGTCGGGATTTTTAAAAATAAATAACCAGTTCTGGAGATAGGTCCATAGCCAGACCTGGTTGTCTGTATAATATTTTACATCAAAGGAGCGGTTAACGGCCGGCAGGATCAGCAGGAAAAGAACCAGTGCCAGGTAATACAGGGGGAAGATGCGGAGCACCCGCCGGACATAAAAGTTTTTCAGGTAACCCGGTTTTCCCAATGTTTTCAGCAGGATATCCGTGATCAGGAAACCGGAAAGCACAAAGAATAGATCCACGCCCAGCCAGCCGAAAAAGAAATACCGGATGAATCCGAAATTATGGTAAACGACCACCAGCAGGATGGCCAGACCCCGGAGGCCGTCCAGGGCAGGATAATAGTGCCTGTTCGTTTGTTCGGGGATCATCGGCTGACCGGGTTAGAAGTTAGTCTTTCAAAGATAGTCTTCTGAGCAGATACTTGCCAACCAGGTCAAATTCCAGGTTGACGGTATCCCCGGGCTCCAGTCCTTTCATATTCGTGTGGTCAAACGTGTAAGGAATAATGGCCGTTTTAAAATGTTTTCTTTTTACATCAAAAGCGGTCAGGCTGATCCCGTTTACACAGATGGAACCTTTTTCAATGATCAGTTCGGCGAATTTCCCCGGGAATTCAAACTCAAATTCCCAGCTTCCATCCCGTTCTTCTTTTTTAACACAGGTCCCCCTTGCATCTGCGTGTCCCTGCACCAGGTGACCGTCGAGGCGGCCGTTCATTAGCAGACAGCGCTCCAAATTCGTCACGGATCCCTCTTCCCAGCTGCCCAGGTTCGTTTTTTTCAGGGTTTCTTCAATAGCAGTGACCCGGTGCCGGTTACCCTTTGTTTCTTCCACGGTCAGGCAGACCCCGCTGTGGCTTACGCTCTGGTCGGTTTTGAGCTGGTCCGTGAGGGGGGATTCGATCCAGAAAGTCCTGTTGGAGCCATTGGAAATGACCTCTTTAACAAGGCCCATCGATTCTATTATACCGGTAAACATAGCAGCAAGTTAAATCATTTCTATTTTCATTTCTTCATTTCAAAATTCCCGCCTATCTTTGCCATCCTAAAAAAAATACCGGAGGGGGTATCAAAATTATGCTGATCATCGACTCAAAAGATTGCGAAAACATTGACAAGGCGTTAAAGAAGTACAAGAAGAAATTCGAGAAATCGAAAGTGCTCCTGCAATTGCGCGAACGCCAGAGTTTCACCAAGCCTTCTGTAAAACGCAGGGGTGAAGTGCTGAAAGCCATCTACAAGCAGCAGCTTGCCAGCGGTAAGTTTGACGTTTAATCACTGCGGATAATATACTGAGGAGATAGCTGCAAAGTTTAATAGCTTTGTAGCTGTCTTTTTTTATGCCTGTAAATGAACGCCCGGTCATACAATCCTTCCTGGATTACCTCAAATTCGAGAAAAGGTATTCTGTGCATACCCTGGTTTCTTATACCACCGACCTGGTTGATTTTTTTGATTTCCTTGAAATGCAATACGGGATACGGGGGCTGTTGGAGATCCAGCCGGCCATCGTGCGCAGCTGGCTGGCTGCGTTGAAAGAAAAAGGTCTTGGATCCGCCAGCCTGAACCGCAAAATATCGACTCTTAAATCCTTTTTTAAGTTCCAGTTAAAGACCGGGGTGATTGAACAATCCCCGATGGCCCAGGTGATCAGCCCTAAAACGGGCAGGCGTTTACCGGTTTTTGTAAAGGAAGAGGAGGTGAAAAAACTGGCGGCGACGCTGAACAGTTCGGCAGAAGACTGGAAAAGCCTGAATGCCAAAATGCTGGTGGCCATTTTTTACGCCACCGGGATGCGGTTGAGTGAACTGACCGGGTTGAAAGAAAGCCAGGTTGATTTTGAACGGCAGCAGATCAAGGTGCTGGGCAAGGGCAACAAGGAGAGGGTGATACCGGTCAGTCCTGAGATCATCGCCGTGATCCGGGATTACCAGCAGCTGAAAAAGAAGGAATTTGAGCAGCCCGGGGAGTTCCTCCTGGTCACGGAAAAGGGAAAAAAAATATATCCCCGGTATGCCTGGAATCTGGTGAACCGGGCGTTGGGGGAGGCCAGTACGCTGGATAAGAAGAGTCCGCACGTGCTCCGGCACAGTTTTGCCACCCACCTGATGAACCACGGGGCCGACCTCAATGCGGTCAAGGAATTACTGGGTCACAGCAGCCTGGCGGCTACCCAGGTGTATACCCACAATACCATCGAAAAACTCAGGGATATTCATAAAAAAGCCCATCCCCGGGGCTGATTTTTTTTGGCCCGGCACAATAAATTTTTAAGCTTTTTTTTGTTGGATTACGACATCTTTTTTTGTAACTTGAATACGATATAAGAACCGAACCCTTCCGAAAAATCTTCTAGAAAAGTTCTTTATTTATTGTTTCACAGTTTAAAAATGATGACCATGAACGTAAAAATTCAAACTGTTCATTTCAACGCTGACAGCAAGTTGATGGAGTATGTAAACCGAAAACTGGAAAAGCTGCCGGTGTTCAGCGATCGCATCATCCAGGTAAATGTGTTTTTGAAATTAGACAACGTGGTTCATTCCATTAAAGACAAAATTGCCGAAATCAGGGTGCATGTACCCCGCCACAACTTTTTTGTGAAATCAACCAGTAAATCATTTGAAGAATCCTTTGACAGTGCTTTCGAATCTCTCGTAAGCCAGATAAAAAGAAAAAAAGAAAAACAAGCCGCGTAAATGTATCAGGAGGCTGTACCGAAAAGAAGGTACAGCCTTTTTTTATTGGAGTATTCGGGGTGAGCGGCGGCTTTTTCCCCGGCCCCTTTCCTATTTTGTCAGTGTCTCTTTTTTATTTCCTGATTTTCAGCAGAAAATTCTCTCATAAAATTTTTGCAATATCTAAATTCCCTTACCTTTGCCTTCCCAAAAAATGGGGTAGCTCTTTATTGCCTGATCCGGCGACTTATCCAGTAGTACCGGTAACAAAAAATCGCCACCTTAGCTCAGCTGGTAGAGCAACTGATTTGTAATCAGTAGGTCGCCAGTTCGATCCTGGCAGGTGGCTCCAGGCGGGCAAGTAGCCAAGTGGCCAACGGCAACAGACTGTAAATCTGTCCTCTTCGGAGTTCGGTGGTTCGAATCCATCCTTGCCCACGTTCTTTGAAAATTGAGTATTGATTGTTGAAAATTGAGTTTCCCAATAATTTTCAATATTCAATAATCGATGCTCAATATTCATTTAAGCGGGAGTAGCTCATTTGGTAGAGCGGTAGCCTTCCAAGCTTCAGGTGGCCGGTTCGAGCCCGGTCTCCCGCTCCAATAGTTTGTAGTTACGGGTTTGTAGTTTGTAGTTCAACTACAAACCACAAGCTAAGAACTACCAACTGGGAATGCCGTTGTAGCTCAGTGGTAGAGCACTTCCTTGGTAAGGAAGAGGTCTGGGGTTCAATTCCCCATAACGGCTCAGATTTTTAAGCGTAAAGACGATTGATAATCAATGTGTTGGAAAGATGGCCAGCGGTGCATTTACTGATGGCTTCCTGATAAAAAACAATAATTGTAAAACACAACTTTAAAACCGATAACAATGTCAAAAGAGACCTTCAAGCGGGACAAACCCCACGTTAACGTTGGTACCATCGGACACATTGACCATGGTAAAACAACCTTGACTGCTGCCATCACTACCATTCTGGCTACAAAAGGGATGGCTACAGCAAAGAAATATGATGAAATTGATGCTGCTCCTGAGGAAAAAGAAAGGGGTATCACCATCAATACAGCTCACGTAGAGTACCAGACGGCTAACCGTCACTACGCTCACGTTGACTGTCCCGGTCACGCTGACTATGTTAAAAACATGATCACCGGTGCTGCCCAGATGGATGGCGCAATCCTGGTGGTTGCCGCTACAGACGGTCCCATGCCGCAAACAAAAGAGCACATCCTGCTGGCCCGCCAGGTGGGTGTACCCAAGATTGTGGTATTTATGAATAAAGTTGACCTGGTTGATGACCCCGAACTGCTGGAACTGGTGGAAATGGAAATCCGTGACCTCCTGACGTTCTACGGTTTTGATGGTGCCAACACACCCATCATCAAGGGTTCTGCCATTAAAGCGCTGGAAGGTGAAGCTGAAGCGGTAAAACAGGTGGAAGAACTGATGGATGCTGTGGATACTTATATCCCGCTGCCGCCCCGCCCGGTTGATCAGCCGTTCCTGATGTCTGTGGAAGACGTATTCTCTATCACCGGTCGTGGTACGGTTGCCACTGGTCGTATCGAAAGAGGTCGTATTAAAGTGGGTGAGCCGGTTGAGATCGTTGGTCTGATCCCGGAGCCCCTGACTTCAACTGTAACAGGTGTGGAAATGTTCCGCAAACTGCTGGATGAAGGTGAAGCAGGTGACAACGCCGGTCTGCTGCTCCGTGGTATTGAGAAAACCCAGATCCGTCGTGGTATGGTTATCGTAAAACCCGGTTCTATCACTCCCCACACTGAATTCAAAGCTGAAGTATATGTACTGAGCAAAGAAGAAGGTGGCCGTCATACTCCGTTCTTCCAGAAATACCGTCCCCAGTTCTATTTCCGTACGACTGACGTAACCGGAGAAGTGGAACTGAATGCAGGTACTGAAATGGTGATGCCGGGTGATAACACTTCCCTGACTGTAAAACTGATCCAGCCCATCGCGATGGAAAAAGGATTGAAGTTTGCGATCCGTGAAGGTGGCCGTACCGTAGGTGCCGGTCAGGTTACAGAGATTCTTAAATAAGATAAGCTGCAAGCCCAGACAGCCGCTTCGCCGCAAGGTGAACAGGCAGGTGCGAGTTTTTAGCTTTGAGCCGTAAGGCATTGCGGGGTATTTCCTACCTTTGCAACATAAGATACTAAAAGCTGTTAGCTGCTGCTAATAGCTTTTAGCTTTCTACGGGCATAGTTCAATGGCAGAATAGCGGTCTCCAAAACCGTTGATGGGAGTTCGAATCTCTCTGCCCGTGCAAACAGTCTTTTATGAACAAGATCACGACATATTTAAAAGAGAGCTATAAAGAGCTGACCGAAAAAGTATCCTGGCCTACCTGGCCGCAGTTACAGCAATCCACCATGATTGTACTGGCGGCAACGATCGTCATTACGTTTATCGTACTGGCCATGGATTCCGTCATTGGTAACGGGCTGAAGTTCATCTACAAACAACTCTTCTAATGGAAGCAACTCCCAATACAGAAAATGTACAGCAGCAGGAAACCAAGTGGTATGTACTGCGGGTGATCAGCGGCAAGGAGAAAAAAGTAAAGGAATACCTGGATAAGGAGATTTCCCGGGGCGGATGGAGCGAAATCGTTAAGCAGGTCTTCCTGCCTGTGGAGAAAGTGTACAAAGTGGCCAGCGGTAAAAAGGTGATGCGTGAAAGAAACTATTATCCCGGGTATGTGATGATCGAGATTGCCGAAGGAAAATTAAGCGATGACCTGAAGGATGTGATCAAGAATACCACCAATGTGATCCATTTCCTGGGCAAGGAAAACCCCATTGCCCTCCGGAAAGCGGAAGTGAACAAGATGCTGGGTAAAATGGATGAAATGGCAGAAGTGGGCGGTATCAGCATGAGCGAACCCTTTATCGTGGGCGAAACCATCAAGATCATTGAAGGACCGTTTAATGATTTCAACGGGGTGATTGAAGAGGTGAACGATGAGAAAAAGAAGCTGAAAGTGACCGTAAAGATATTTGGCCGTTCTACCCCTGTGGAACTCAATTACATGCAGGTGGAAAAGATCAGCTGATCCCAGCGGGAAAACGATTGAAAGCCATCTGCTCCGCGGGTGGCTTTTTTGTTGCAGTTCTGCCGGGAAAAAAATCCCGAAACCCTTTGCCAGAACGGGTTTTCCCCTTACCTTTGCAACCCCAATTAGTTCTTTCCCTGTCCCCCGAAGCTTTTCCTCCATCACCGGCCGGTTATAGAGGACCATGAGCGAAGGGGAAGAAATGTTACTCCTGAGTTTTTGAAGCCGGACTGTGTCCTCCTTCGCTAAAGCTACGGAGGACGATGGATGAATTTGGGAGACCAAGTAGACTAATCGAAAGGTCGTCAGAACCAATAAATCAAAGAAAATGGCAAAAGAAATCTCCGGCTTTGTAAAGCTGCAGTGCAAGGGTGGCCAGGCCAACCCCGCACCTCCGATCGGTCCTGCGCTGGGTTCCAAGGGTATTAATATCATGGAATTCTGCAAACAGTTCAATGCAAGAACCCAGGACAAAATGGGAAAAGTTCTCCCCGTATTAATCACTGTTTATTCGGACAAGAGTTTTGATTTCGTGATCAAAACCCCCCCCGCAGCTATTCAGCTGATGGAAGCCGCAAAAATTCAAAAGGGTTCCAAAGAGAGCAACCGCGCTAAAGTTGGTAAAGTAAACTGGGACCAGGTAAAGGCAATCGCAGAAGATAAAATGCCGGACCTGAACTGTTTTACAATTGAAAGCGCCATGAAAATGGTAGCTGGTACCGCCCGCAGCATGGGCCTTAACGTGGAAGGTAAAGCTCCCTGGGAAAATTAATCCCTTAACCCCCTGAAGGGGACTTTTTGAAATCCTTAAAAGAAATTAAAATGGCATTCATCAGTAAAAAAAGAAAAGTTGCCGATACCAAGGTTGACGCAAACAAAGCATATTCATTAAAAGAAGCCTCCACCCTGGTGAAAAGTATCACCACCTGTAAGTTCGATGCTTCTGTGGACCTGCACATCCGCCTGGGTGTGGATCCTAAAAAAGCTGACCAGGCTATCCGGGGTACTGTTAATCTACCGCACGGAACCGGTAAAACGAAAAGAGTACTGGTACTCTGCACCCCTGATAAGGAAGCAGAAGCAAAAGGAGCCGGTGCCGACTTTGTGGGACTGGAAGAATTCGTTACGAAGATCGAAGGTGGATGGGTGGATATCGATGTGATCATCGCCACTCCTTCTGTAATGCCCAAGATTGGTAAACTGGGTAAAGTACTCGGTCCCCGTAACCTGATGCCGAACCCCAAGACCGGTACGGTGACCAATGACGTGGCCAATGCCATCAATGATGTAAAAGGCGGTAAGATCGCTTTCAAAGTGGATAAAGTGGGTATCATCCATGCTTCTATCGGCCGGGTTAGTTTCACCCCTGAAAAGATCGCGGAGAACAGCCAGGAGCTGCTGAACGCGATCATCAAGGCGAAACCCTCTTCCGCCAAAGGTATTTACCTGAGAGGGATCAGCATGGCCAGCACGATGAGTCCTGGTATTGCGATTGACACCAAAGCATTTGTTCACTAAGGTTTCCCCAACCCCTCCGAGGAGGGGCTAATGAAGCCTCCGATTAACTGACCAGTCAAAACATTTATAAAATGACAAAAGATCAAAAAAACGAAGTGATTGAGCTGCTGAAAGGCAAGTTCTCTCAATATAACAACTTCTATGTTGCCGATACCGAATCACTGACGGTAGCCCAGGTGGGTAAACTCCGCCGGGCTTGTTTCAGCAAACAGGTGGAAATGAAAGTGGCCAAGAACACGCTGATCAAAAAAGCGCTCGAGTCACTGGACAGTGAAAAATATGCCGGTGTCTATGATTCCCTGCATAAAGTAACGGCCCTGATGTTCTCTGAGAACCCCAAAGAACCGGCCCTGATCATCAGTTCTTTCCGCAAGGAAAGCAACGGGGAAAAACCCGTACTGAAAGCGGCTTTCATCAACGGTGACTTGTACATGGGTGATAACAACCTGAAGGCGCTGACGCAGATCAAGACCAAGAATGAACTCATCGGTGAGGTTATTGGCCTGCTGCAGTCACCCGCGAAGCGTGTACTGGCAGCCTTACTGCACCACCACGAGCAGAAAGCCGGCGGCGCAGAAACAGCCGTGGCTGAATAATGAGTATATAGCGGCGGGCTATGAGTTGCAAGTTGCGGGGGGTTGAACCCCGGACATCCTTCTCCATCCGCCACTTTACTATAAACAATTTTTTTAAAAACCGCCGTCGGATCCCCGAAAGGAAATGAAGACGGTAAAAATTCAAACAAAATGGCAGACGTAAAAGCATTAGCAGAAAGCCTGGTAGGCTTAACAGTAAAAGAAGTACAGGAATTAGCTGATTTCCTGAAAACAGAGTATGGTATCGAACCCGCAGCTGCTGCAGTAGTTGTAGCGAGTGGCGACGGTGGTGGTGCCGCTGCTGCTGAAGAAAAAACTTCTTTCAACGTGGTACTGAAAAACGGGGGTGCTTCCAAACTGAACGTGGTGAAGATCGTTAAAGACCTGACTGGTCTCGGTCTGAAAGAAGCAAAAGACCTGGTTGACGGTGCTCCGAAGAACATCAAAGAAGGCATCTCTAAAGCTGAAGCTGAAGAGATTGCCAATAAGCTGAAAGAAGCCGGCGCGGATGTTGAGATCGCTTAATTTCAACATGCTGATAATTCATAGGAGGGTGCCTCAAAAGGCATCCTCTTTTTTTGTGTTTTTTCAGAAAAATAGCTGCCGCGTTCTTTCTGTTTCACTGCCGGCACTTTAGTTCAACCCCTCCGGGGTTGGGGTACACCGTGTCGCGTACCCCGGGTGAAACCCGGGGCTAGGGGCATAAACATCATACAACCCCAACGGGGTTGAACACCACATAAACATCAACTATCCTTACAGATTGCGTCCGTTTTTTTGCATTCCTTCTGTTTTTTTACATACTAGTCAAGTATTAAATAAGGTGATATTTGGGTGAAAAGCACATCCGTCATTATTTGCAATTTCTTCAGATCCTCTATGGAGCGGAACGAACCATGCTCTTTCCGGTAGGCCAGCAAAGCATTGATTACATTCCATTTCAGGTAGGGGTGGACCTTTAATTCTTCCGCAGAGGCCGTATTGATATTTATTTTCCGGAGCGCCATCACTTCTAACCGCAGATAAGGCTGTATTCTCCGGAATACTGAATCCGCCAATCCAAATGTTTCGGCCACCTGGTTAACTGAATAAAAACCGCCCAGTTTTTCTCTGAAATGTATAATCCGCTGTGCCAGCTTTGACCCAATGCCTGGGAGTGCAATAAACGCAACGGTATCGGCCGAATTAATCTCAACCGTTGTATACTTTGCCGGTCCCGGTGCGGCGGCCGCTTTTTCAGTAAATGGTCTTTCATTCGCCGGGGAAGTTGTTTGTGCATTTCTTTCTGCTGCGATACGGATATAGGGCCGGAGCCTTTCGTATTCATCGGGAAACAGACCATAGATCCGCTGCAGGTCTTCCGGTTTACGGAACCTCCCGCCTTTCGAAACAAAATTCAGGATTGTCTTTATCGTCTTTTCCCGCAGTCCCAGTTGCTGCCAGCCTTCCGCGGTAATCGTATTAGGGTCGAACATGAACAAGCTCCCTTCCGGTCTTTTTGGGCGGTAATCAGCCTCCCGGTCGTATTGATATTGCTGGCCGCCTTCCCCGGAATAAACCCGGGAAGAGGAGGGCTGGTTTGATTCCCGCTGTTCCAGTCTTTTCATGGCTGCGATCCAGGCTGTATCTGCCGGGCCGGAACCGGAAGAAGGGTGCCGGCCGGGCAGGAAGTAAGGCAGGCAAAAAGCCAGGGCAACGAGCAACAGGACCAGGAAGACCCCGATCCTTTCCTTGCGGCTCAGGGTGAAATAATCTGCAATCCATTCCTTGCGTTTCATCCTGCGATTTTACTCAAAAGCAGGGTCTCCGAAAGGGGCAAAACCTCCTGATTTACCGGGTTTTTGGCCGGGTTATTGTGAGCAAAGTTTTCTTGGTTGAGAATATATAATCCCTACCTTTGCAATCCTTTATTTTGGCCAAATATAATTTGACATCCCAAATCATGTGTAAGTAGCTGAATTTCATGGACTTTCGTTTTTTCTAAAATGAGAGCATGGAGGTGATTGGTATGTCCTCAACGTTGTAAAACCGGTTTTACGCATATGTCTTCAACAAAAGTGAACTCAAGAGTGGATTTCGGTAAAATCAAGCACCTGGCTGAGACACCTGATCTTCTTGAAGTACAGATTCAATCGTTCAAAGAATTTTTCCAGTTAGAAACCACCCCGGATAAGCGAAACATTGAGGGGTTGTTCCGTGTGTTCAAAGACAATTTCCCCATCACGGACACCCGGAATATTTTCGTCCTGGAGTTCCTGGATTATTTCATTGACCCCCCCCGGTACACCATCGAGGAGTGTATGGAAAGAGGACTTACCTATGCGGTGCCCCTGAAAGCGAAACTGCGTTTAAGCTGTAACGATGAGGAGCACGTGGATTTCCAGACCATTGTGCAGGACGTGTTCCTGGGCAATATCCCCTATATGACTCCCCGCGGTACTTTCGTGATCAACGGGGCCGAGCGGGTGGTGGTTTCCCAGCTGCACCGTTCGCCCGGTGTATTCTTCGGCCAGTCGGTTCACCCGAATGGTACCAAGATCTACTCCGCCCGTGTGATTCCTTTCAAGGGCGCCTGGATGGAGTTTGCCACCGACATCAACAATGTGATGTACGCGTATATTGACCGGAAGAAAAAATTCCCGGTTACCACGTTGCTGCGTTCCATCGGTTATGAAATTGACAAGGATATCCTGGAACTCTTCGGGATGGCCGATGAGGTGAAAGCCGATAAAAAGACCCTGGGTAAATATGTGGGCAAACGCCTCGCGGCCCGCGTACTCCGCACCTGGGTGGAGGATTTCGTGGATGAGGATACCGGTGAAGTGGTGTCTATTGAAAGAAACGAGATCGTGATGGAAAGGGATACCGTGCTGGATGAAGAGGCCATTGAGACCATTTCCGGTATGGAAGTGTCCAGCGTGTTCGTACAGCGCGAAGATGTGGGGGGTGACTATGCAATTATCTACAATACCCTGAACAAGGATACCTCCAACAGTGAGCTGGAAGCGGTGCAGTTTATCTACCGCCAGCTGCGCGGTGCGGATGCGCCCGATAATGAAACCGCCCGCGGTATCATTGATAAATTATTCTTCAGCGACAAGCGTTATGATCTCGGTGAAGTAGGCCGTTACAAGATCAACCGCAAACTGAATGTGGACCTGCCGCTGGATAAGAAAACACTGA
>JBBIGW010000030.1:0-31392 GCA_037447355.1 Bacteroidia bacterium
TGCGGCGAGGCCCAGGCCCCGATCTTGCTGCCATCCGGGCGGCTGTCGAAATAATCAATGCTCTCTTTCATTGAGATCTGTTCCGCCATCCCGTTGATCCGCACCTGGCGTTCAAGCTCTTTCCAGAAAAACAATAAGCAGCAGTTCCCGTTGAAATCAAGCTGTTTGCTCTTGGCACTGTTGTAGTTGGTAAAAAAGACAAATCCCTTCTCATCAAATGCTTTGAGCAGGACCGTCCGGGCCTCGGGCATCCCGTCATGACCGGTAGTCGCCAGGGTCATGGCATTATATTCCAGTATTTCAGACTTGCTGGCATCGTCCCACCATTTTTCAAACTGGACCATAGGTGATTCAGCCACCTCTTCTTCATTCAGGGCATGCAGGGTATAATCTTTACGTAATTGCGCTATTTCTTCGGGTTTCATGTAAGGGAATCCATTTATCCCTCAAAGATAATCGATGCTCAGCTTACCGGTTCTTTCAATTGGCGGGCCAGCTTCTCCCCCAGTTCCAGTGCCTGCCGGTTGATGGGGAGCAGGTGATGGTATTTCTCCGGCAGCACTTTAGCGAGCGCTTCGAGGATGGAGTCATTTTGCACCACGGGTTTTAGCTGCAGGTAAGCGCCGAGCATGATCATGTTCATGGTCCTGGCATTTTTCATCTTCAATGCTTCCGTAGTAGCGGGAATACCGATGATATTGATATCGGTCCGGGTATTGGGCTTGAATATATTACCGGATTCGTATAACAGCAATCCGCCCGGCTTGACCCGCGGGGCGAATTTGTCCATGGAGGGCTGGTTCAGCACAATGGCGGAATCAAACTGTGACAAAATAGGGGAACTGATCTTATTATCGGAAATGATCACAATACAATTGGCTGTCCCGCCCCGCATCTCGGGACCATAGGACGGCATCCAGGAAATTTCTTTGTTCTCCACCATGCCGGCATAGGCCAGCGTCATCCCGAGTGATAAAACACCCTGGCCCCCAAAACCGGCCACAATCAGTTCTTCGGGTTTCCGGCAATCATTTATACTGTTCATATGCAGAAAAGTTTAGAATCAATTGACAGTCTTCCGGAGTTTAAAGCCCCGGGAGAGCTGGCTGCTATCAGAATATTTTTAAATCTTCCGCATTCGGGATCTTGATATCTCCCAGCGGGAAGGTTTTTACCATTTCTTCATCAATGAACTTCACGGCTTCCACTGGTGTCATCTTCCAGTTGGAAGGACAGTTGCCGATAATTTCCACCAAACAAGTTCCCTTGTGCAACTGCTGGTATTTAAAGGCATTCATCAGTGCCTTCCGGGTCTTGCGTACCGCGTTCGCGCTGTTCACTGCCTGCCGGGTTACATAGAATGAACCGGGCAGGTTGGCCATCAGTTCAGACACTTTGATGGGAGCACCATAAAAACTCACATCCCTTCCATCCGGGCTGGTGGTGGTATGCATACCGGCCAGGGTGGTCGGCGCCATCTGGCCACTGGTCATTCCATACACGGCATTGTTCATAAATACGATCAGGATATTCTCTCCCCGGTTGATCGCATGCAGGGTTTCCCCAATCCCGATCGCCGCAAGGTCGCCGTCTCCCTGGTACGTGAATACATATTTATCAGGCATCAGTCTTTTGATACCGGTAGCCACCGCACAGGCACGGCCATGTGCCGCTTCCTGCATATCGATATCCATATAATCATAGGCAAATACGGAACAGCCCACGGGGGCCACACCCACTGTTTTATCCTGGATATTCAATTCCTCCACCACTTCCATGATCAGTTTATGCACGAGACTGTGGGCGCAACCGGGGCAATAGTGCATGTTCACATCCACCAGGGTGGCAGGCTTATGGTACACCACTTCATACTCTTCTTCCTCTTCCTTGTGACAGGCAGGAATAATCAGGTCCGTTTCCGGTAATACATGTTGATCAGTTGGCATGATGATACTGTATTAATGTTTCTAAATGATGGACGATTTCTTCGGGTGTGGGCATCATACCCCCCATTCTTCCATAAAATTCAACCGGCACCTTCCCTTCCACCGCCAGTCTTACATCTTCCACCATCTGGCCGCTGTTGAGTTCCACGCTCAGCATCATTTTAACCTGTGCTGCCAGTTCGCGTAATCGCTGGTAAGGGTAAGGATACAAGGTGATGGGACGATGCAGGCCGATCTTCATTCCTTTATCCCGGGCAATATCCATGGCCTTCTGGCAGATTCTTGCACTCAACCCATAGGCAACAAAGAGGTATTCCGCATCAACCGTATTAATCTCTTCAAAGCGGACCTCGTTCTCCCTGATCTTTTTGAATTTTTCCTCCAGCTTCAGGTTGTGTACCTCCATTTTTTCCGGGAGGATATGGAGGGAAGTGATATAATTCCGGTTACGGGTCTTTGGTTTCCCGGTAGTGGCCCAGGAAGATTTATCAATTTCCGGCCGGGTATAGGGTTTGAATTGTACTTTCTCCATCATCTGCCCGATGGCACCGTCGGATAACATCAATACCGGGTTGCGGTATTTATCCGCCAGGTCAAAACCCAGGAAAACAAAATCGGCCATTTCCTGCACGGAGGCGGGTGCCAGTACAATCATTTTGTAATCTCCGTGTCCTCCACCCTTGGTGGATTGAAAATAGTCACCCTGACCGGGCTGGATGGTTCCCAATCCGGGACCGGCACGGTTTACATTCACAATCAGGCAGGGCAGTTCCGCACCGGCGATATAAGAAATTCCCTCCTGCATCAGGCTGATACCCGGAGAAGAAGAACTGGTCATGGTCCGAAATCCCGCACCGGCCGCGCCATAGACCATATTGATGGAAGCCACTTCACTTTCGGCCTGCATCACAATGCGGTTGTGTTTGGGCATTTCACGGGCCAGGTATTCCAGTACTTCGGATTGGGGTGTGATCGGGTAGCCGAAGTAAGCATCACAGCCGGCCTGTATGGCGGCTTCTGCCATGGCTTCGTTACCCTTCATGAGTTTAAATTCAGACATAGCCGTTTATTTAGCGGGACTCATTATGGATTGCAATTGTTCACGGATGTTTTCCGGTGTAATGTCCACCGGCTTTTTCTTCGGATGGGTGCGGTAAACAGTAATCACCGCATCGGGACAAACCAGTGCACAGTTGGTGCAACCCGAACATAACCCGTTATTGGCGATAATGTAGCGGTACCCTTTGATATTGATGGTATCTGATAATTTGAGTGCATGCTCCTTGCAGGCCGTCGTGCAGAGTTCACAACCCTTGCATCGCTGGATATCTATTTCTACCTTTCCCTTCACCTTTCTTTCCTTGCCCGCAGTGGGAACCGTATTGTTTTGTTCCATTGTCCCGGTTTTAGCAGTTATTATTCAAATGAACATTTGTTCGTGTTAAGCCGCCTGAACAAATGTCGAAAGAAGTCCCTTTTAATCAGCAATAACAGGTCATAACCCGGCATGATTATCGTCAGCCGGGAACTGGCCGGGCCTATTCTTCAACCGTAAGACTCAGCACTTTAAGTTCCTTCCCCTTCAGGATACTGACCAGGAAGCCCTGGCATTCCGGGCAGGCTACCCCAAAGGAATTCATATGAAAAACACAGCCGCAACCGGCGCATTTTGCCTCCCCCGGAATCAGCTCGATCTGCAATTCAGCCCGCTCCAGCACGGTCCCGGACCGGATAGCCGAAAAGGCAAATTGCAGGGCTTCGGTTTCGATGCTGCTGAGCTCCCCCACCTGGATATTCACCCCGGAAATATATCCCCTGGCATCTGCAGGAAAAGTCCGTTCCGCGATGGACAGAACAGAGTGGGCTATGGAGAGTTCATGCATTGAAATCAGTTATAAATTCAGTTATTGCTTTGATTCATTCCCTCCCTTTTCTTCCATTGCTTTCTTTGCCTCATCCGCCGCTGCCTTCTCAGCGGTTTTCTTTTTCTTTTCAGCCGCATAGCGTTCCCGGCTTTCGATCGCCTCGTCAAATAATTTATTCCAGCCGTTATTGATATTCTCCGCTTTCAGGGCACAGGGAGCGGGTTCGGCAGTCTGGAACAGGGCTCCTTCTTTGGGACAGGCCCTGACACATTCCCCGCAATAGATACAAACCGCCCGGTTATAATGGTAAGTCTGTTTGCCTTCCATATCCTGGGAAAACACAATTGCTCCCGGGGGACAAATCGCTTCACAACGGCGGCACCAGATACAAAGACTCTCTTCAAACCCGATCAGGCCGCGGTAATCGTCCGGTTTAAAAGTTTGTTCAAACGGGTATTTCGTGGTTACCGGCTTTCTAAACAAATTCCCGATCGCATTAAAAAACGTTTTCATCACTGATTTTTTTCTGACTATTTTCTTATTCGCAGGAGGTAGATCGCATTTATTTTTTTGCCCGCAAAGACCACTAAGACTTCTTTGTCTTTGTGCTCGCTGCGCCTCTGCGACTCTTCACTCTCTGCGTCCTCCCCGTCTCCGCGGTTCTGCTTTCTCCGCGCCCTCCGCGCCTCCGCGGTCACCTTGCCGTACAGGACAAACAAGGATCATACGATGCAATGATCGCCGCAGCGGAACCGTATTCATTCCCTGTAAACGCATGTACCATACCCGCCACATTAGAAAAAGTTGGCGCTTTGATCTTCAACCGCTCCAGGACCTGGGTCTTGTTTCCTTTTGCATAGTAAAACAATTCACCCCTGGGCGCTTCTAATCGCACAGTACCCTCCCCGTCAGGAAAAGCTTTTGTTTCGGTAACCAGGGCTGATTCGGGCAAACCGTTAATAATGTTCTGAATGATCCGGATAGAAATATAGATCTCCCGCAGCCGGATCATATTCCGCGCATGCACGTCCCCCGCGGTATCGGTGATCATTTCAAAACCCACCTCTTTCCAGGGTAATAAATCCTCCGTCTCATTGCGCACATCCACCGCCAGGCCGGCTGCCCTGGCAAGTGGCCCCACCACATTCAGCCGCATCGCATCATCTTTTGACAAAACGCCCACTCCTTTATTCTTGAGGGATAAGGTCCGGTTGTGCTGGTAAATGCCAACCAGTTCTTCCAGTTGCGGCATAAAGTTTTTCAGCCGCTGTAAAATCAATTGACCCATTTCCGGTTTCAGGTCACGGGCCACGCCCCCCACAATGGAAAAATCATACTGGATCCGGTTGCCACAAACCGCTTCTAGTAATTCCATGGAAAATTCACGGTATTGCATGGTCTTCATAAAGAGTGCTTCAAAGCCGGAGTTCTCGGCCACATGACTCAGGCAGAGCAAATGCGAGTGGATCCGGTCCAGCTCGATCACCAGCATGCGCAGGTATTTCGCTCTTTTCGGTATGTCAATCTTCAGTAATTTCTCTGCCACCTGGGAGTATGCCGTGGTATGCGAAATGGAACAGAGACCGCAGACACGGCCCACCACAAAACTCACCTGCCTGAACTTGAATTTGGAACAGCAGGCCTGCTCAATACCCCGGTGCACATAATAGACATTGGCATCCGTGCGGATGATCTTTTCATTTTCCGTCGTAAACTTAAAATGCAGGGGCTCCAGCAGGGAAATATGCTGGGCGCCAACCGGTATTTCGTATTGCCTTCCCATATTATTTTTTCTTTAGTAGCGGTCCGCTTTCAAAATCGGGTTCCAGTACAAATCCCTTCATTGTGTTCTCCACTTTAATATTCATCAGGTCCACTAGCTCGGCTTCCGCCACCCAGGCAGAGGCCACAATGTCCTTAATACCGGGGACTTCTTCTTCCGGGCTGATCAATGCGTAAAAACAGGTGGTTTCACCGGGATACGCATAATCATTAAAGAACCACTGTACTTCCATTTTATCGCCGGACTGTACCGCATTCATCACGATAAAATGATGGAGCTCCGGTTTGTAAAAAGCGCCGATATCTTTTTTGAGATCCGCTAAATTTGTTTCAATTTTTTTCATGTCAGTACCGGTTTTATTTCATCCGCAATATGCCGGCGGTTCAGCTGAAGCCCTTCTTTCACTGCTTCTTTTTTCAGCTTCACCGATTCTTCCAATCCTTTTGTTTTCTTTTCGAGTATAGCCAGGGCCTGCACTACACCATCGATGATCTGCTCGGGCCTGGTGCCGCAACCGCAGACATATACATCCACCGGGATAAACTGGTCCACCCCGCCTTCACAATTGTACATGCCGCGGAATACCCCGCCGGTGCTGGCACAGGCACCGCAACTGATCACCACTTTGGGCTCGGGCATCTGTGCATAGATTTCCACCAGGCGTTCGCGGGAGCGTTTGGTAACCGGACCGGTCACCAGTAAAATATCCGATTGCTTGGGGTTACCGGTATTGATCATCCCAAAACGTTCAATATCATACTTGGGACTCAGGCAGGCCAGGATCTCGATATCACAACCATTGCAGCCGCCCGCATTGTAATGCAGGATCCAGGGGGATTTTTTTCTGTAAGGAGCCAGGTTCATGACAGGCTGTTTAGTAATAAATTAATAAAGGCAAGAGTACCCGCCACGCCAAGCGAAAAGCGCAGCATTTGTTTATAACTGACCCTCGCCGTCGAATTATCCAGGGCATTCAGGTAAATGAACGTGAAGATCACTAACCCGGTACCTAATAAAATATTATTGCCGGCAAAAAGGAATACCAGCGTGTAGCAGAATATATAATCCAGCCATCTGGCCGTATAAACTGCTTCATAAAAAAGACCGGAAAACTCCAGTTCCACCCCACCGGTGATCTCCTGGTGCGCTTCCGCCACATCGAATGGTGATTTTTTCAGCTTAATGGGTAAGACGAGTAAAAGGGCGATAAATGCCAGGGGCATTTTATACAATAAGGGTTCTTTACTGGTAAAAACAGCGGCTGCGTCAAAGGTTCCGTTCAGCATAAAGATGGACACGGCCATAATGATCAGCACCGGCTCATAAGCCAGTACACTGATCGCGGCACGGTTGGCTCCGAGGTGACTGAAGACCGAACGGGTACTGTAACCCGCCAGGATCAGTAAGGAGGTGGAGAGCAGGTGCAGGAAGATCACCAGGATCAGGTCACCACCCAGCAACAGGACTGCTAACGCAAACCAAAGCGAAACAAAATGCATGATTCCCAAAAACGCATGGGTGGAATGCACCATTATTCTTCGTTTATCAGCCAGTTTCAGGAAATCATAAAAGGGCTGCAGCAGGGGTGGGCCGATCCGGCGCTGCATCCTGGCTTTTACAATCCGCTCAAATCCGTATAGCAGGCCACCCAGCAGGGGAGCCAGCAGGATCAGTAGTACAGGAATCAAAACATCATTCATAATAATCATTTTATATCAATGCCACCAGGATCAGGGTGGCGAGAAACAGGATACCGGCCGCATAGAAATACGGGGTGGCCCTGTCTGTTGAGAAATAAAAAGAAGAGAAAGAGTAATTCAGTTTCTCCCCGCACATATATTCGCTGGCCCGGTCCACCCGCCTGAAGCGGATAAACAACGCCGTAATAATTGTAACTGGTAATAAAAAGAAAGCAACCAACAGGGGCACAAGGGGCAAGCGCATGGAACCGATATACATATTCCATCCTTCCGTTACAACCGGTACTGCCTGTCTTCCGGTTTCCGCAGCCACTGGAGCAAAATAGTGAGTAAGCAGCAGGGGCAGGCCAATGATACCGGCCAGAACCAGTCCGAAAAGGATATATATCGTAGCCGAATAAAACGGACCTGTCTTCTCAAACCGGACCCGGTCCTGTTCCCCGGAACGGGAAATCAATCCTCCCATTACTTTGAAATAAAGCAAGGACAAAACAGCGCCCCCACCGGCTACCGCCACCATAACCAGGGCACCAAGGATCTTTTTATCAGTAGCCAGGGCACCAAGCGTTTCAATACTGAGCCATTTACCGATAAAGGCGCCAAAGGGCGGCAACAGTAAAGACATAAAACCAAGGGTGATCACCAGGGAAGTAAAGGGGCCACTTTCTCCCAGCCGGTCCATATCGGAGGTTTCTTTCAGGTGAAAGACCTTTTCCAGCACCCCTGCATTGAGGAAGAGCATGCATTTGGAAATGCCGTGAAACAGAATCAGCACGAGTGAGGCCACGATCGTTACCGGTGTGCCCATGGCCCCCATCATGATCATCAGGGCCAGTAAGGCAATGGTGGAATGAGCGAGTATGCGTTTGAGGTTATCCTGTGCCAAGGCGCCAATGGCTGCTGCGATAAATACAAAACCGGTAAGCCCGATCAGCACCATGGCCACCGGGGTATCTTTCAATGCCGGGGATAAACGGAGAATGATAAAGGGAGCGATCTTCACCATCGTGGAAGAATGCAATAAAGCGCTTACAGGTGTGGGTGCCACCATGGCGCCGAGTAACCATTTGCTGAAAGGTAACTGTGCACCTTTACTAATGGCTGCCACAGCTATCAGGGCCAGCGGCAATAATATTCCCTTGTCAGCAGCATGGGCGAGCAGGTTGCTGAAAGTGGCTTCCCCGTACCCGTTATACGCGATGAAGAAAACAGCCGCGAGAATGGCCAGTCCACCGACCTGGTTCATCCATAAAGCAGTCAGCGCGTTTTTAACGGATACAGCGTCCTTCCTGAACCCGATAAGAAGGAAGGAGGCCAGGGTGGTAAGCTCAAAAAACAGGAAGAAATATTCCATGTTGTCTGACGAAACCAGCAGGTTCATCACCCCGATAAACCAGAACAGGATGGAAAGGAAATATTTTTTCCGGAAGGCACTGCACTCCTCTTCTTCAATATAACGAAGGGAAAAGACGGCAATGATCCCGCTGATAACATTAATAAGCAGGAACATGAAGGCACTCAGTTTGTCCACCATAAATTGCACCGAATGCGATTCCGGGAGCGCCTTGAGCAGGTACAATAAACCACCCAGCTGCAATACGGTTAAAATCCCCACCAGCCAGCTTTTTTTTCGCAGGGCAACCCAGCCAAAATATATCAATAATAAAATATCCGCCCCGGCTACCGCTTCATTCACATAAGCCGGTATTTTAAAATACAACGGCTCTTTTGTATTTATAAAAATATACAATGCCAGTGCTGCCAAAAGAAAGGAAGTCAGTATGACGAGTCTTTTTGAAATCTTTCCCGGTAACACCAGGAGTAATCCGCTGACAATAAGCGGAAGGAGAAACAAACCTGTAATAAAAGAATACATGTTTTTATTTTAGCTTGTCAAAGAGGATGCTATATTAGGCCGAAAAAAAAGAGTGGGGTATGATGGATATCACTATTTGGTATGATATGCCTTATGTAAGCGGCTAACCTGTATTGCATTCAGGATGAATAACAAATACTTTGCTATCCTGTATCCTCAGGCAGATTTGCGAACCGCCGGAATCCACTCTTTTTCGAAATGAATCCGGGCTTTTTCCAGGTTCTGTACTGCTTCACGGCTCAGGGAAGTTCCGAGGCCCCAGTTATGCCCGGAAATCGCGAGTACCCATGCCTCCGGTTCCTTATTATACAACTCTTTGGCCAGGTACAGGATGGTTTCGGGGCTCTGCATATGCGAAGAATAATAATAATGCGGAGCAGCCAAGCAAGGTTTTAGTTCAAAACCTTCTTTCAGCCCGGTGTGACTGGCATCCACAAAGATCACTTTATCATAGCGGCAAACCAGGAGGACATCTTCCACCTGTAGCTGGTAACGGAATTCACAGTCAACCGACGACCAGCCGGAACGGGACAGGAGCTCGGTGAATTTCCAGCCCAACCCGTCATCCTTTCTGCCGCTGTTACCAATGCCGATCAGCAGGATACCGGCTTTTTCAGTTCTTGAATTTTTCATCGATCAGTTCTCCTTTACAATTATATAATTCCGCCTTCAGCGGCATTTTACCCATGGCCTGCGTGGCGCAACTCAGGCAGGGATCATAGGCCCTGATGGCCACTTCCACCTGGTTGAGCATTCCGTCTGTAATGGCGCCCTTGCGGCTGATCACATTATTCGCCACCCATTTCACCGCCGTATTCATCGCGTCGTTATTGTGGGTGGTGGATACGATCAGGTTGCAGCGGGTGATCATTCCCTTTTCATCCACTTCATAATGGTGCGTAAGCGTTCCCCTCGGCGCTTCAATGATACCGATCCCTTTCAGCCGCGGTGTTCCCTTGCGGACCAGTTCTTTCCCCAGCAACTCGGGATCATGTAATAATTCCTTTATGACTTCCGCGCAATGCAGTACTTCGATCAACCGGGCCCAGTGAGAATACATCGTGCTGTTATTGACTTTTTGCCCGGTAAAGGCAATAAAATCCTTCCGGGCCTTTTCGGCCAGCGGGGTGGTGATGGAATCGCATACATTGATCCGGGCCAGCGGTCCCACCCGGTTCCATCCCTTTTCGCGGCCCACCCGTTTCAGGTAGGGGAATTTCATATAAGACCATTGTGCCACGGCTTCTGAAAAGTAATCCTGGTACAGATCCGTTGAAATATCATCGAGGGTGATATCGCCTTCATTGTCGATGGCCCTCAGTTTGCCGTCGTACAGATCCATGGCGCCCCATTCATTCACCATCCCCAGGTGACCGGAGGGGAAGCGCGCAAACTCATCCAGGAATTTCCGGTTTTTTTCGTGATAGTTTTTTATGAATTCAACAATGGCCAGGGACCATTCGATCATGGTGTCAATATTTTCTATTTCCTTCCCGTCGAGAAAATAGTCTCTTTCTTTTTCTGTGAAGGTTTGGTGCACGCCACCCGGTACAGCCAGTATGCCGTGTATTTTTTTACCAGCCACCGCTTTGATAATTTCCTGCCCGAACTTCCGCATGGTTATGCCTTTCATGGCCAGTTCCCTGTTGTCCACGGCCACTGCCACTACATTTCTTTTTTCAGCCGGGGCGTCCACCCCGAATAGCAGGTCAGGAGAAGCGAGATAGAAAAAATGCAGGGCATGGGATTGAAATACCTGGCCGTAATGCATCAGGCGGCGGAGTTTATATGCGGTGGAAGAAAGATCCTTCGGATCAATGCCCACAAGCTGGTCAATGGCCTTGGCGGCAGCGAGGTGATGGCTTACCGGGCAAATTCCGCAAAGCCTTTGTACCAGCACAGGTGCTTCCCAGTACGGATGTCCCTGGATAAAGCGTTCGAACCCGCGGAATTCCACTATATGAAAAAAGGAATCTTCTACCTGGCCGTATTCATCGAGATGGATGGTGACCCTGCCATGGCCTTCCACGCGGGTCACCGGATCGATGGTAATCTTTCTGTTCATAAAATTAGTTGACATTAATCGTACTTAAACTCAGAATACAAAATGGAATACTCTTCCCCCCAGAGAATGTTCTTCACCGCTTTCCAGATATGGTTCGCATCCGGCGGACAGCCCGGGATATAATAATCGATCTTCACAATTTCATTGCAGGCATACACCCGGTCCAGGATCTTGGGCAGGTCTTCGTGGTAGGGAATAATATTCGCCCCCGGTTCACTGGTGGCCGAATTGAGATAGGCCTCTTCCAGGCATTCACTGAGCGGGATGGAATTGCGCATGGTGGGAAGGCCGCCCCAGATGGAACATTCTCCCAGGGAAACCAGGATGTCGCAATGTTCCCTGAACTTGCGCAGGGTTTCCACATTTTCTGAATTGCAAACTCCACCTTCTATCAGCCCGATATGGCAACGGTTGGTGAACTTTTTAAAATCGGTCAGCGGTGAT
Organism: Bacteroidia bacterium; assembly: GCA_037447355.1. Lineage (GTDB taxonomy): Bacteria > Bacteroidota > Bacteroidia > Chitinophagales > Chitinophagaceae > JJ008. Next base: position 11,680 of record JBBIGW010000030.1, read on the forward strand.
TTATCAAAGGATACAAGTTCCACCAGGTCCAGCAATTCCTCGTCCACATCCAGCAGGGACATATGACAGCCAAAACAACCGGCCAGGGATACCGTTGCCACAATCTTCTTGCTCATCAGGGCCGGGCGGCTGACGGCTTTTTTCTTTTTATTGTAATTGTGCTGCACGGATTCCATATCAAATTTCCTTTCCCCAAACGGTTCTGCCAGGCTCACGCCTCTCAGGATGATGGCCCCGGTCGGGCAGATCTTCATCGCATTCACCGCTTCTGCTTCGGTCAGTTTGGCTTCCTGTTCGTAATCGATCCCTACAAATGTTTCATTGCCCCGGTTCTGGTAATTGAATACTTTCTTTCCCTCACTTGTCTTCACATCCACTACGCAGCGCAGGCATTTGATACAGCGGTTGTGCTCCATCACCATGCGGGTGGGATTGAAATCAATGACCCGGTCCTTGAACAGGTGCTGGAAACGGGTGGAGGAGACGCCCAGTTCATACCCCATATGCTGCAGATCGCACATGCCGCTTTTCTCACAGGCGGGGCAAATATGATTTCCTTCGGCAAACATCATTTCCACCACGGCCTTGCGGGTATCCAGCAATTCGGGCGAATTCACTTCCACCGTCAGCCCCTCCGAAATCTTTTCCGTACAGGCCGGTCCGAATTTCCCGTTAATCTTACAGGTACAGACCCGGCAGGTGCCCAGCGGTGGTTCAATATGTTCGTAATAACAGAGTGAAGGAATGAATATGCCGTTTTGCCGGGCAACCTGCATCAGGTTCTTTCCTTCTTCTGCCTCTATATTTTTTCCGTCAATTGTGACAGTAACCATCTTTGCCATACTTCAGATTTTATATTTCTCGTAATCCTTTACAGCCCCTTCCATATCAAACCGCTGGTTCAGCCCGTTGAATTCCTTGTCGAGTTTGCCGGTAAAGTAATCATGGAATTTATCCATCGCATAGATCAGGCTGTTGGTGGCCGTTTTGCCCAGCCCGCAACGGCTGGTATTTTTCATAATCGTACCCCAGCTCTTCAGTTCCTGCAGGTCTTTTTCATTGGCCAGGCCCAGGCTCAGCCGCTCCAGTTTGCGCTGTATGATAAAATTACCGGCCCTGCAGGGGGTGCAGATACCACAGGATTCTGATTTAAAGAATTCAGAAAAATTCAGCAATACTTTTACCAGGTCACGTTGTTTGCTGAAGATCATAAAGGACCCGCCGCAACGGATATCCTTGCGCGCCAGGAGGTCGAGCATGGAAATACGGCGGTATTTTTCTTTGATGGAAATACATTCGCCCGACGGTCCGCTCACTTGTATATAATAAGGATCCTCCGCTTCGCAGAGTTCCAGCAGTTCGGCAACCGTCATACCCCATTCTATTTCGTATATACCCGGCAGTTTGCAATCGCCGGATACACTTAACAGTTTGACACCCGGCGATCCCGGTATACCCAGTTGCATATACGCTTCGGTCCCGGTCTCGATGATCCGGGCGGCCGCGCAGAAAGTTTCAACATTATTAATAACAGTAGGCTGCTGCAAATACCCCTTTTCGACCGGGAAAAACCATTTGGTGCGGGGCTCGCCTCTTTTCCCTTCGAGGGATTCCAGCAAAGCGGTTTCTTCCCCACAAACATAGGAGCCGGCGCCTGCCTGTACCCGTATATCAAACCGGAAACCTTTTAAACCGCTGCATTCACGGCCGAGCAAACCCACTTCCCGGTATTCCCGGATCGCTTCATCCAGTTTATGCTGAAGCCAGCGGTATTCTCCCCGCAGGTAAATGATCCCGTATGCTGCACCGATGGTATAACCGCAGATCATCATTCCCTCGATCAGTGAACGGGCCTGTGTATTGATCAGCACCCGGTCTTTAAATGTACCCGGCTCGCCTTCATCGGCATTGCATACCACATATTTGGGCACCGCAGGCTGCAGCCGCGCAGCGTCCCACTTCTTCCAGGTCGGGTAATAAGCCCCGCCCCTGCCGGCCAGCTCCGCCTTTTTTAATTCTTCCAGCACTTTTTCGGGTCCCAGTTTACCGGCTCTTTCGATCGCCGAACCCGCTTCAAAGGGTTTGAAGAATACCGACTTATTGCCGGGAGGTGTATAACGGATATTGTCCGCCGGCATATCACAGATCGTTTCAGGTGCCACTCCTTTTTTCAATTGCGTAACAATGTCTTTTACCTTGATCGCATTGAGATTGGTAAACGGGTAAAAATTGATCAGTGCGGAAGGCTCCTGGTCACTGAGACCAATACAGGGCGTCAGGAACAAACCGAAGGTACCCGTGCGGTCCACCGAGCCGAATGTGGCGCCGGTTTCACGTTCAAAGGTTTCTTTGATACGGTGAAACCCTTTCAGATCGGCTATGATACTATTATTAAGGTAGATGCTGTACTTGCCGGTGGGTTTCCGGTGAAAGAAATGATAAAATGAAACTACTCCTTCCACTTCCACATCGGAAAGATTAAACCGGCTGGCCAGTATTTTTATATCTGAATCATTGATGAAACCATTTGCTAACTGTAATTCCCAAAGCTGGTTCAGCAGGAGGGTTTGCCGGGGCTCTTCCATATTCCGGGTTTTTAAATGAGGGATTTACAAATGTCGATACCGGAAGACCCGAAATCAAACAGATGCCGTCATAAGCCCGTATGATTATTGTCACATGCCTTCCCCGGTCGTGTCACCGCATTGTCTTTTTTTTTGCTTGCTTAACAACAGGGTCCCGCCTGACTCAAATCATAACTGGCCCGTCCGCACCGGCATAGTTTAGCGTTGTTAAAAAATACGCCCGGTATCCCGCAGCTGAAAAGTGACTTCTCTGTGCCTGTCAAAGCTCCATCGCGGGGAAAAAAGAGAATAAGACCCGGATAAAAAATAACCTGCCATTACCCGGAGATATTCCTGTTTTTATTTTTTTCCTTTATTTTTGCCCTTCTTCAAGTAATTGAATATGAAAATCTGTTAAGGCTGGTTTGTCCATTGTAATACCGGGTATCCCCGGAACAAACCTGCCATCCAAAGACCGTTTATCAAACTGCAACCACCCGTTGCCGTTCATCTCTTATTTTTAGTTTACCTTCAAAAGCATTTCAATCATGTTGAAACAAAAAACCAATACCCATAAAGTATCCCGTTTCTTTTCTCTGGTCAGGCAATCGCTGAAAGGCGGTGAGCATGACTATACAACGGGTAATATCCGCGGGGCCATTGTCCTGCTGGCCATTCCCATGATCCTTGAACTCAGTCTCGAATCGGTCTTCGCCGTCGTGGATATGTATTTCGTTAGCCACCTGCCGGACAACGAAGTGGCCATTGCCACGGTGGGATTAACCGAATCCGTTATTTCGATCATCTACACAATTGCCATGGGACTCGGTATGGGTGCCACGGCCGTCGTAGCGCGGCGTATCGGGGAAAAAAATCCAGAGGCCGCAGCACATGCGGGTTCCCAGGCCATATTGATCGGTATATTAGCCGCCGTCGTACTCAGTATTGCCGGTTTCGTCTTCGCCCCTGATATTTTACGGCTGATGAAAGCAGAACCAAGGGTTATAAGAGAAGGTGCTGTATTCACCCGTATCATGCTGGGCGGCAGCCTGGTCATTATACTTTTATTCCTGATCAATGGAATATTTCGCGGTGCGGGGGATGCGGCTATTGCCATGCGCAGTCTCTGGCTTGCCAGCCTTATTAATATTATCCTCTGTCCCACCCTGATCAATGGGTACGGGCCTTTTCCGGAACTGGGATTGAAAGGAGCCGCCATCGCCACCGTGATCGGGAGAGGTACCGGGGTATTGTACCAATGCTATTTCCTGTTCCACAGCAAGGGTAATCTAAAAATAAAATGGTCGCATTTTAAATTTGACTTCCCCGTCATCAGGCATTTGTTTGAAGTGGCCTGGCCCGCCACTTTCCAGTTCTTTATCCAGAGCGGCAGCTGGATCATACTGGCCTGGCTGGTCTCAGATACCGGTGGTACCCATGCCACGGCAGGGTACCAGGTAGCCATCCGGAATGTGGTCTTTTTTATATTACCGGCCTGGGGCCTGAGCAATGCGGCGGCCACACTGGTGGGACAGAACCTGGGCGCCAAACAACCCGAACGGGCGGAAAAAAGTGTGCTCCTCGCCACAAGGTTCAACGCTATCTTCATGGCCATCGTCATGTTCATCTTCCTGCTCTTTGCCTCTCCCATTATCAGCATATTTACCGATAAACCGGATGTACACCGCTTCGGGGTACTCGCTATGCAGATCATTGGCAGCGGTTATGTTTTTTACGGGATCGGGATGGTAATGATGCAGGCGCTGAACGGAGCCGGGGATACGAAGACCCCCACCTGGATCAATATTATCGGATTCTGGCTGTTCCAGATCCCCTTTGCCTTTTTGCTGGCCAGGGTATTGAGGCTGGGGCCCACGGGCGCTTTTATCGCCATTCCGGTTGCGGAAACCCTGATCGCCCTGGTGGCCTGGTATTATTTCAAAAAAGGAAAATGGAAGGAAGTAAGGGTATAAACAATCAGCAGTACGGTTGCAGATCAGGTAACAGATTTTCAACCGTACTTTGTACATATAATAAATAAGCCGTATGAGCAATAACGTAATTGATCAGAACCGCATCCGGCAGGTTTTCTTCATCATTATTATCCTGCTGCTGGGTATCGTGCTGAGCTGGCAGCTCTATTCCTTTTTACCGGCCCTGCTTGGTGCCATTACCTTATATATATTACTGCACGGCGCCATGCGCTATCTCACCGAAAAAAAGAACTGGAGAACAGGCTGGACCGCGGTACTCCTGATGCTGCTTTCCTTCATCGTGATCCTGCTGCCCATCGGGTTACTGGTAAACCTGCTGTCATCAAAGATCAGTTATGCCATCCAGCACTCGGCTGAACTGGTGGAAGCGCTGAAAAAAGTAGTGAGTGGCACCGAACAACGGTTTAATATAGAGATCGCCAGCGAGGAAAATATCAATAAACTCGGGGATTTCATTGCGAAAAGCCTGCCCGGTATCGTCGGCGCCACTTTCAATACCCTCTCCACCATTTTCTTCATGTACTTCATTCTCTATTTTATGCTGGTGAATGCCCGTAAAATGGAAGATACCCTCTTTGAATACATTCCGTTGCGGGATGAAAATGTAAGCCGGCTGGGCAAAGAGATCAACCTGATGGTGGTATCCAATGCCATTGGTATCCCCCTGATCGCCTTTGCGCAGGGGCTGGTCGGACTGATCGGGTACCTGGTCATCGGGGTAAAAGAACCTTTTTTCTGGTTTGGCGTCACCTGCATTGCCGCCATGCTGCCGGTGGTGGGGGCAGCCCTGGCCTATGTACCCCTGGCGATTTTGTTTTTTGCTAATGGCCAGAACTGGCAGGGAATAGCCATGCTGGTATTCGGGTTCGGCATTATCGGTACAATTGATAATATATTACGCTTTACCTTATTAAAAAAACTCGGCAATGTACATCCGCTGACAACGGTTTTCGGTGTCATCATCGGGCTGAATCTCTTTGGCTTTATCGGTCTCATCTTTGGTCCCCTTTTAATCTCCTTATTCATGTTATTACTGCGGATCTATTCCAGTGAATTTATGACCCGGCAAAGAGAGGTGCAAAAGATCATGGAAAACTAATGCCCGGATAGCTATATCCTGACACTTTTCGTATTAAGCCGCGAGACGAATAGTACAGCAACTAACCCTGGATCCTCCGGCTTATCGCATACAGTTTATAAGTAGCGGTATTTCGAACATAAAACATCCTAAACCGGTCGTTATACGTAATCTTCCGTTTTTATGCACCGCATTATTTCGATGCATGGAAACTTATCGCGTAAAATTCCTTCTCTTTCATTTTCGATTATACGTAGTTATCCTTAATTCCCTAAAAAACAGCTCATTATTGCTATAAAAAATAATAATGTGATAATAATTTCGTCATGCATTTCGTTTTAGATCTTGAAAATCCGTACCCGCGTGAGAAAACTAATCTTCCCGATATCCCTGGGATTTTTGTGCAGTTCGTTTATCATCAGTCCCGCTGTTTCTTCTATGAACAGGACGACTGAAATGAATGATCCCGCCTCCCGCCTCCCTGTGACTTTTTCCGGGATTTCTGCAGATGCAGCCGCAACCATCTATAACGACACCCGGTTAGAGCAGCTTGGTTTATCAAGAGAAGCTTTTGACTATGCCTGGAAAGGATATGAATACCTGCTGGAACATCATATGATCAGCCGGAGTCATTTCCTCACTGTTTGTGATTTCAGTCAGTCCTCCCGTAAGAAGCGGTTCTATATTATTGATGTGGAGAACCATAAACTGGTGACTCAAACCTATGTGGCCCATGGCCGGAACTCCGGTGCAGAATACGCAAACCGCTTTTCTAACGCACCGGAATCATTGCAAAGCTGTCTTGGATTTTTTATTACGGACAATACCTATTCCGGCAAGCACGGTTTATCCCTCCGCATCAACGGGGTGGAGCCGGGTTATAATGACAAGGCCCTGATGCGGACCATCGTGATCCACGGGGCGGACTATGTAAATGATGCCCGTGCGAAAGCCGGTGATTTTATGGGCCGGAGCTGGGGTTGTCCCGCTGTCCCGAAACAGGAAGCAAACAGCATTATCAACACCATAAAAAACGGAACTTGTTTATTCATTTATCATCCTGGTAAGAATTATTTGCTCGGATCTAAAATATTAAACGGCTGATTGGACACACTACAAGGATGGATGATAACAAAAAGCTCAACACACCCTATGGTTGGGCTTTTTTGTTTTTTATGCCGTTAAAAAAGTGTATGAAAATTCTGTTGCAACGATATAACAGCCATATAACCCATCGTCACCACCACCAGCCAGCCAACCAGCTGAAGCCATGGCGGATGCCGGTAGTCACCCACAACTCTTTGCCGGCGGGCGGCCAGCAACATGACTCCCAGTGCCACCGGGAGAATAATCCCGTTTACCGCACCGGCCAGCACAAGTAATTTCACCGGCTGACCGATAAATAAAAAGATAAAAGTGGAAAACAGGATAAACAGGCTGCTGATGATTTTTTCGTTTCGTTGTACAAAAGGTGATAAGGTTTTCCAGAAAGAAACAGAAGTATAGGACGCCCCGACCACCGAAGTAATGGCCGCACTCCACATCACCACTCCGAAAAACCGGTACCCCAATTCCCCGGCGGCCGATTGAAATACCGTGGCAGCGGGGTTCCCGGCCGATAACTTCACACCCTGCCAGGCCACTCCCAGTGCTGCAAGAAAAAGAATATAGCGCATAAAGGAAGTGATCAGGATCCCGCTTACTGAACTTTTGGTAACCTGTTTTATCTGTGTCCTTCCCTGGATCCCGGCATCCAGCAGACGGTGAGCACCTGCAAAGGAAATATAGCCACCCACGGTTCCGCCTACCAGGGTGACAATTTTAAACAGATCTGTTTTCTCCGGCCATACCGTACGATACAATGCTTCTCCCAGGGGCGGATGCGAGATAAAGGCAATGTAAACGGTCAGCCCGATCATCAGCAGGCCCAGCACTTTTACAAATATATCGATCAGGCGCCCGGCCTCCCCTTGCCAGAAAATACCCAGGGCGATTCCACAACTGATCAGGGCCCCGGCCTTTACATCCGTCCCGGTCAGTACATTGAGTCCCAGTCCCGTTCCGGCGATATTGCCAATATTAAAGACCAGCCCCCCGAAAGCAACCAGGGCAGCGAGAAAAACACCCAGGCCCGGCAAGAGAGTATTGGAAATATCCTGCGCCCTTTTCCCACTGATTGTAATGATCCGCCAGATATTCAGCTGTGCCCCGATATCCAGTAATACCGAAATGAGGATAATAAAGCCAAAACTGGTAAGCAGTTCACCCGTAAACAAACTGGTTTGGGTCAGGAAACCCGGACCAATAGCCGAAGTGGCCATCAGGAAGGCAGCGCCCAGGATCACGCCTTTGCTGCTTTGCTTTTCAGGACCGGAAGGAACGGACGCCAATACCGCTTTGTTTTAATGTGGTAAAAATGGTTTGGGCGATCTCAACAGCCCGCGGGTTATCACCGTGGATACAAATCGTTTCAACCACGAGGGGAATTTTCTTACCGGACAGGGTGGTCACTTTCCCTTCGGTGATCATTTGCATCACCTGCGTTGCAGCTAAGCCCGGGTCCGTGATCAGCGCCATATCCTGCGAACGGGGTGTTAAAGAACCATCGTCCTGGTAAGTCCGGTCCGCAAATACTTCGCTGATCGTGCTCAGACCCTGTTCTCCTGCCTGTTCAATGGAACAACTGCCGCTGAGTCCCACTAAGAACAGGCCGCTGTCAAAATCTTTTACTGCTTTCGCGATCACCTGCGCTGTAAGGGGATCCTTCGCTGATAAATTATACAGGGCTCCATGCGGTTTTACATGAGCAGGTTTCACCTCTGCTGCATCAGCCAGTTCCTGCAGGATGAGCATTTGCTGGATCAGCAGTTCATATAAATCCGTAACGGGCAACTGCTTTTCCAGGCGGCCAAAATTCGCCCGGTCAGGAAAGGACGGGTGCGCCCCGGCCGCGACTCCATATTGTTTACACAGTTCCAGGGTACGGAGCATACTGCTGGTATCACCGGCATGATAACCGCAGGCAATACTGGCGGAAGAAATAAAGGGCATCAGCGCTGCTTCGTTGCCCAGCCCTTCTCCCATATCACAGTTGATATCGGTATATTCAGACATATTGCTGCAATTTAAACAGGCAGGCATGCTGCAACTGCCGGACATGCTGTTGCTGCTTTTGCAGCAAATCCTCCGCCCCTGCCTGGTCTGTCAGCCGGAAATAAAGCGCTTCCCCGGACCTTTTTTGCGCCAGTCTTGAATGATGGGCTGTGATCACATGGGCCACCCGGGGATAACCGCCCGCCGTCTGGTGATCCGCCATCAGGATGATCAGTTTGCCATCCGGGAGCAACTGGATCGTACCAAAACTCACGGCCGATGAGATCAATTCCTCTCCCGGCAGCATGGCAAGCGGTTCATTGCCGAGCCGGTAACCCATCCGGTCCGCCAGTTTGGTAATTAAAAAGGGGGTAGTTGTAAATTGCTGTTTCGCTTCTGCTGTCAGCCGGTCCCATTCATTGCCGGGCAATACAAAGATTTCCCGGGTACCGGTATCAGCGGAATGATCAATCGTCCAGGGCAGTACCCGGAAGTTTTTTCCGGGTAACAGGGATGAATAGTCTTTTTTACTGTTTAACTCAATTTCATCCCCTTTTTGCAGGCTTCTGCCCCGGTAACCGCCGGCTCCCGCTTTCAGGTTGGTGCTTTTACTTTCCAGCCAGCTCTCTATGCTAAATCCTCCGTGTACGGCGAGGTAGGCCCGGGCGCCGCTTACAGGACGGTGAAACTGCAGCGCATCATTTTTATTAACAACAATACACTGATAAAGAGGCACCGGTTCCCCGTTGATACTGGGAGACAGATCAGCACCCGCCAGGGCAATCAGGGCCGGTTGGGTAAACAGGATGACGGAGGCGGGAAAATGCAATTCGATAACGGCTTCATCGGTTTCATTTCCGAGCAGCGCATTGGCCAGCTGCATGGCATACTGATCCATGGCTCCCGATGGATTGATCCCCAGGTGCTGGTATCCGTACCTGCCACGGTCCTGGACCGAATCCTGTATACCTGCTTTAATAATGCGCAAACTCATATTTATCGATTGCGTAAAACTGAACCCGGTCTCCCGCCTGCAACAATGTGGGAAGGGCCCGGTTACGGTTAAATAATTGCACGGGCGTCCGGCCAATAATATTCCATCCGCCAGGTGAAGCGAATGGATAAATACCTGTTTGCCTGCCGGCAATCCCCACACTTCCCGGCCTGACAGGGTGCGGCTGCTGTTTGCGGGGAGCCATGATCTGTTCATCCACTTCCCCCATATAAGCAAAGCCCGGTAAGAAACCCAGCATATACACCCGGTAAACCCGGCCGGTATGCAGGGTGGTCAACTGCTCCACTGACAACACTTTTGCCTTTGCCATTTCTTCCAGATCCGGTGCCAGCGAAGGATCATAACAAACAGGTAGCCTGACCAGTCGTGACTGCTCTTCCTCTATCCCGGTTTCTGTCCGTAACAACTCCAGCAACAGGGTACTGACATAATCAAAGGCCGTTTGCCCCTCTTTCACCCATTTCCGGATAAAGACGGGATCATAATAAACAGCCAGGGAACTGAAAGCGGGCACCACTTCAACCAGGCCGGGTAATTGCTGGTGCCGTAACTGGTGAAAGCGCGCAATCACCTGGCGGTTGATCGCTTCGTCCATACGATTGCCGAAATCAATGGTCAGGGCTGAATCCCCCAGCGGGAAAATATGATATGGGAAACGGGGTTCCTTCATTGGCTGTCCTTTGAAGATACCAACTTAGTTTGTACTTCAGCACGAAGGCCTGAAGTGTTAACTTTACTCCTGATGAGCCGAATTAACCGAAGAGACAGCCTGAACCTTTTATCCAAGCTGACGGTCCGGAGGGCCTGGAATGGCCTGAAAATACTGGCCAGTTATCATTTCAGCAGGTGGACCAAACGACCGGTGCAATGGGGCTACCCGGTCTCGATCTCCTTTGAGCCCACCACCTCCTGTAACCTGCGCTGCCCGGAATGCCCAAGCGGATTGCGGGCCTTTACCCGTCCCACGGGGATGTTACAGCGGGATTTTTTCAGGGAAACCATCGATCAGCTTCACAAAGAATTACTCTATCTCGTATTTTATTTCCAGGGGGAACCTTACCTGAACCCGGCTTTTCTCGATATGGTGGAATATGCGGCCGGAAAGAAGATTTATACCGCTACTTCCACCAATGCGCATTACCTGACCGTTGAAAATGCGAAACGAACCATTGAAAGCGGGCTGGACCGCCTGATCATTTCCATTGACGGTACCACCCAGGAAGTGTACCAGCAATACCGCGTGGGTGGTCAGTTGAATAAAGTACTTGAAGGAGCCCGGAATATTGTGCGATGGAAAAAAGAACTGAAAAGTACTAAACCCTTTGTGGTCTTCCAGTTCTTAGTGGTGAAGCCGAATGAGCACCAGGTGGAAGATGTCAGGAAACTGGCAAAAGAGATCGGGGTGGATGATGTCTGGTTTAAAACAGCACAGGTTTACGATTACCAGCGGGATCCGAACCAGCTGATCCCGGTGACGGATAAATACAGCCGCTACCGGAAAACGGCAGAAGGATATGTGTTCAAAGGGAATCTTGCCAATCATTGCTGGCGGCTCTGGCATGACCCGGTCATCACCTGGGACGGACTGGTGGCGCCTTGTTGCTTTGATAAAGACGCACAGCACCGGTTAGGGGATTTAAAGAAAAAACCGTTTAAAGAAATCTGGAAGAACGGAGAATACAGTAAATTCAGGCAGCAGATACTGAAGGGCCGAAAAAATATAGATATCTGTTCCAATTGCAGCGAAGGCACCCGTGTATGGGAGCGTTGATCCGGAACTTTTTATACCACCAAACACCATGATATGCATCTACCCTCACACATTTCCACCCGGCTGCAATACCAGCACAAGACCCTCGTGGATATTATTGACGGTCTGACAGAAGAGCAGGTAAGAAGACAGGTAATTCCCGGCAAATGGTCCATTTTTGAGCAAATCGTTCACTTACAAACCTACCAGCATACATTTATTGGCCGCGTCAAACTGATCCTGCAGGACCAGGTCCCGGTTTTCGAACGCTATACCGCTGAAGCCGATCCCGCTTTTCTGGACAACTGCGAAAGGAGTTTCCGGGAAGTGATGCAGGATATGATCACCACCCGCAAGGAAATGGCCAACGAAATGCTGCATTTCAGTGAAGCCGATTTTGCAAAAAAAGGAGTGCATCCTGTATTCGGGAAAATGAGCTTACAGCAATGGATTAATTTTTTTCTGCTGCATGAGGGACATCACTTGTTTGCCATCCTGAAATTAGCAGGAGAGTTGAAGAAACTGGGCTGATTTTCCCACAGGTCCGCCTTATACACGCTACCTGCTGGTCCGGAGCGATGGAGGAATCCGGGGAGGCCAGAATTCAGCGGCCGGGCGCCTGTCATCTCCGGGCAGTCCGACGGCGAAAGCTTTTCCGCTTTTCCAATTACTAAAAAATTTGCAGGAAACGGGCCCGGAAAGGGCTTAAAATTTCTTCATCTCATCGAAAATAGATGTATAAAAGGACGCGAAACCCTCAAAGAAATACCGGATGGATTCAGACAGCAGCTTCATAAAAAACAGGTTAATGGTTAGTGGTTCGTGACTTACAGAGGCAAAACAACTGAATTCCTGTTTACCCCGCAATACCACTAAGAGGGATATTTTTCCCCGGATGCTGCTTACCAGCTGTTAATAAATGATTAAATACCCCTGGTTTTTCAGTTCATTTTTGTTTATTCGATGTTGCAACATTAATTTTGACTTCTCATTTAACCAAATTAATAAATACAATGAACGATTTAAAAACCCAGGTGGACCAGCTGAACCAGCTGATCCTCGAAGGAAAGATCCTGGACGCCTTTGACAAATTCTATGCAGACGAGGTCGTCATGCAGGATAACGATTACCCGGTCCGGGAAGGAAAGGAACTGAACCGCCAGCACGAAGAAGCTTTTGTAAGCGGGCTGACTGAATTCCGTGGCGCTAAAGTCATCAGTACACTCTACAGCGACGACCTCGCTGTAACTGAATGGTGGTTTGATTACACCCATAAAGAATATGGGGTGAGAAATTACCGGCAATTAGCGGTTCAGCGCTGGAAAAACGGCAAGATCGTGGAAGAAAAATTCTACTATAATAACTAAGCGGGTTGAGGTATATCAATAAGTTTTGGGCCGGGGTACTCACTTCGCCCAAAACTTTCTACTTTTATGCCGAACCACCACTAATGGGAATCGAAAAAGATATACAACAGGCCAAATTCCGCAATGCGCACCAGAAGGCGGGTGTCAACCTGATCTATACCCTGGCCTGGATGAAGGAGAAAACAAGGGCCATCTTCGAAGCTGAAGACATTACACCCCAGCAGTTCAATATCCTGCGTATCCTGCGGGGCAGTTTTCCCCAGCCCCTCTCCACCCTGCAGATCCGGGAACGGATGCTGGAAAAAATGAGTGATACCAGCCGTATCGTGGACCGCCTGATATTAAAAGGGCTGGTAAAAAAACTAACCTGCAAGAACGACCGGCGCCTCGTGGATGTGATCATTTCCGATAAAGGAAAAAAATTACTCGAACGCCTCGATGCCCGCCAGGATGAAATTGACAGTGTGCTGGGCCGGCTTTCTGAAAAAGATGCTAATATGCTCAGCGATCTGCTCGATAAGATCCGGGATGGCGGTGAATGATGTAACTTTGCCGGTTCATTCATTCCGCCATGAAACAAGTCCACTCCTGGTTAATCATTTTATTTATTGCCCTGTCTCTCGCTGCCCGTTCCCAGCCCAAGTATGAGTTCAGGGGCGTGTGGATCGCCACGGTAAACAATATTGACTGGCCCCGGGCCGGTGTAACCGACCCCGAACAACAAAAAGCCGATTTTATCCGCCTGCTGGAACTGCACCGGCAAAATGGCATGAACGCCATGATTGTTCAGGTACGCCCGGCGGCCGACGCTTTTTATCCTTCTCCCTACGAACCCTGGAGCCAGTGGCTTACAGGAGTACAGGGAAAGCCGCCCGCCCCCTTTTATGATCCGCTGCAGTTCATGATCGAAGAAACACATAAAAGAGGCATGGAATTCCATGCCTGGCTCAATCCTTACCGGGCCGTTCATAATACCGGCAGCTCTTCTGTGGCCCCCAATCATATCACCCGTATCCACCCCGATTGGTTCCTGACTTATGGGGATAAAAAGTATTTTGATCCGGGGAACAGGGAAGCACAGCAATTCGTGGTAAATGTGGTGCGTGATATTGTAAAACGCTACGATGTGGACGCCATCCACATGGATGACTACTTCTATCCCTACCGCATCCCCGGAAAAGAATTCCCGGATGCAGCCTCCTATGCAAAATCAGGCTCCTCATTATCCAAGGATGACTGGCGCCGCAGCAATGTGGACTCCATCATACTGGCCATCAGCAAGGTCATCAAAGAAGAAAAAAAGCTTTGCCGCTTCGGGATCTCACCTTTCAGCGTGTGGAGGAATAAGGACAAGGACTCCGAGGGAAGTGACAGCCGCGCCGGGCAAACCAATTATGATGACCTCTATGCCGATATTCTGTTATGGCTGAAACAGGGCTGGATCGATTATGTAACCCCGCAGCTCTATCTCGAGATCGGGCATGATAAGATCGCTTACGAAAAATTACTGGACTGGTGGAGCCGCCACAGTTATGGCCGGCATATCTATATCGGTCATGGCATTTACCGTACCTCGGAAAACCAGCCCAAATGGAAGAACCCGGCTGAACTGCCCAACCAGATCAGCCTGCTGCGCCGCTACCCCAATGTGCAGGGCAGCATCTATTTCAGCAGCAAATCTTTCGAGCGCAATCCCAATGGCTGGAACGACAGCCTGCGGAACAATTATTATAAATACCCGGCCCTCCTGCCGCCCATGCGCTGGATCGATAACGAAAAGCCCTGGCCGCCGATCGTTACACGCAGCATCACCAGTGATTCCGTCATCCAGCTGGATGTAAAACCCGATCCCCGTAACCGCGTGGAGATTAAATATTACGTGGTGTACCAGTACGCTGCCGGTTCGCACAGCGAGACTTTTGGCAATTGCCCCAAATACCTCTCGAAGCTGGTTCCCCAACCCGGGGGATTCCAGTTGAAGGAAGTGCTTTCACCGGATCATTTCTCTTACCGGTATGTGATCACTGCGGTGGGGCGAAACAATATCGAAAGTGAAATGAGCGAAATCGCCATCCTGGTGCAACCCGGGGGGAAATGGGATTTCTACACACCGTAAGGCGGAAAGTCCGAAAGATGCAGTCTTAAAGTTGTAATTACATTTTGAGCTGAGCCGGAATCCCCAACTGGAATATTGATGGATTAAATGACTTTCCCTCCATCAGGGTCATTCTTCCGGACTTCCCGTCTTCCGGACTTCCCGACTTCCAGTCTTCCCGACTTCCCTTCTTCCGGTCTTCCCGACTTTCTTCTCTACCTTTGCTCTCGGTCTGGCGCCTCCCTCTTTCGGAGTCTACCCGACTACTAACTACTACCTTCTAACTATTAACTAGAAACTATGCCTGGCTATGAACTCTGGAGCGATAAAGAACGTAAAGAAGTCAATGATGTCCTTGAAACCGGCATCCTGATGCGTTATGGATTTGACGGTCCCCGCAAGGGTATCTGGAAATCCAAAGAGCTGGAAGCGGCGATCTGCGCAACTTTTGGCAGCAGCTATGCGCAACTGACTTCCAGCGGCACCTCCGCCCTGTCCACCGCCCTGAGCGCCCTGGGCATTGGTTATGGTGATGAAGTGATCACCCCCTCCTTCACTTTTGTAGCTTCTTTTGAAGCGGTACTGAGTGTGGGTGCCGTGCCTGTACTGGTGGACGTGGACGATACCCTTACTTTAGATCCGGATGCCGTCCGCAAGGCTATTACTCCCAAAACAAAAGCCATCATGCCCGTGCACATGTGCGGCAGCATGGCCGACCTCGATGCCTTGCAGGCTATTTGTAAGGAACATCACCTGATCCTGCTCGAAGACGCCTGCCAGAGCATCGGCGCCACCTATAAAGGAAGATCACTGGGGACGATTGGCGATGCCGGCGCTTTCTCTTTTGATTTTGTAAAAACCATGACCTGTGCCGAAGGCGGCGTGGTGATCACCAACCGCGAAGACATTTATACCAGTTGTGACGGCTATACCGACCATGGGCACGATCACCTGGGTGCAGACCGCGGGGCCGATCTCCACCCCTTTATCGGTTACAATTACCGGATCTCTGAATTACATGCTGCCGTGGGACTGGCCCAGATCAAAAGGCTGAATGAGTTTCTTACCATTCAGAAAAAGAACCATGCACAGTTAAAAGCGATTCTTGCACAGGTACCTGAGGTTTCTTTCCGCCGTATTCCCGATCCGGCCGGCGACAGCTGCAGTTTTATCAGCTGGTTCCTTCCCACCGAAGAACTAGCCCGGGCCGTAGTGGCTGAATTAAAAGCACAGGGCATTCTTCCCGGTAATTTCTACTGGTTTGATAATAACTGGCACTATATCCGCAAATGGGATCACCTGAAAAATGCAGTTACACTGAACGCGCTCAGTCCTGAAATAAAAGCAAGGGTGACGGAGCAGGCAAACAAGGATCTTTCAGCCAGTCATGCCCTGATGAGCCGCTGCATCTCTACTTCAATCAGTTTATTATGGACCGGAGACCAGCTTAAAGAGAAAGGTGATAAGATGGTGGCTGCGATCAGGAAAGTGCTTGCGGAGAAAGGCATTCCCGCTTAATCCCCTGCCAGCGGCAGTTCACGACGAAAAGTTCCCTTTTACTTCGTAGCCGGCCTCCCGCATGAAACCCGGTGTTTCATCGCAGCGGGTTTACTTCCCAGCCGAGTCTCCCGCATGGGGACCCGGTGTCAATTTCACATCCGCATCACCCGGAAGAACCCTACTTCCCAGCCGAGTCTCCCGGAGGGGACTCGGTGTCTATTCCACATTCGCATCACACGGAAGAACCCCCCTATTTCATCACAGGGGTTTTGTCAAGTCCAGGTCGGCAATCTCACAAAAATCCAGCACCGGGTAACGACCCTGCATCCCTGCCAGGTAATACTTCGCTGAGCTGTGTTCATATTCATGTACAGCCCCCGCCAGTTTCCACTTCCCACGAACGGGATTGTTGTGCATATATTCAACCTTTTGTCTCATAAAAGAAGTAGTCCTGCATTCCTTCCATTCAAAAGAATCTTCCCATATCTCATGCTTCTTTTTTCGCTCCCGGTCCTTTGCTTCCACCGCAATTTCCAGCTGATGAAGTAATGACTCCTCTTTTTGTACCTGTAATCGTTTGACTATATCATAGGCCATAAAACGTTTCCCATTACCAACAATGGTATTAACAGATTGTGCCGTGTTTCTGAATGCAATTAAGGCATGAAGATGATTGGGCATGATCACATATCCGGATATATAATGTCCCTTGGTTTTCAAATGGTCAAACCATTTGTACACCAGGTCGTATCCGTTGGTAATTGCAAATAAAGGGATCCACTTGTAACAGGTGACAGTGATAAAAAACACTCCATCCGGCTCGGTGATTTGACGTTTTACAGGCATCAGCCAAATTAAAAGACTACCCAAAGGAAGCAAACGTGTTTTGACGTAATACAGCGTGATTTTCCCGATAAAAAGCGGCTGAGCCGGGTATTTTATTGAAGTTCCGGCCTGGAATACAGTACACCGGGTCCCCTCGGAAGACTCGGCTGGGAAACAGGGAAGCAAATCTTTTCGACGAGATACAGCGGGATTTTCCGAATAAAGAACTGTTTTTCGGGGTACTCTATTGGAGTTCCGACCTCGAAAGCAGTACACCGAGTCCCCTCCGGGAGACTCGGCTGGAAAAGTAGTACCTGCCTATTCACTTCGCTGCGAAGCGGGCCATGGAGCCAGGTTTATAAACCCTTTCCCTCCATCCGGTTCACATACTCGAGGGACCCTAACCGGAAACGAAGCGGAAACGCAACCAGCTTCTCTAATTGCAGCTCTTTTTTGCAGAAAAACCCAAGATTATTGACATAAGTGGAAGAACCGGGCAGGTTTAACAGTTTATAAGCCGGGGCCGCCTGGCTATGCTCTCCCTTACCCAAAACCGATTGGACAAACCGGGGTACAAAAGCCCGGACAGCCTGCTGGAAATGAATGCGTTTCAGTCCCGGCACGCTCAGTCCCGGAGTGGGATATTCCTGGGCTTTGGGGCTCCCAAAAAACATTAACAGGAACACAACAAGAAACCCGGTAACACGTTGCGGCATATTTATTTTCTTTACATATAAATTTACGGCATTATTTTTGTGCAACGGCGAAATTTTTTCGCCGGGCGAACCCTAAAAATGGAGCCCCGAGGGACTCCGCTGAATAAGAACCATGGCCCTGAGTCAGAGCTTACAGCAAAAGTTACTGCAAAAACTGTCGCCCCAGCAAATTCAGCTGATGAAACTGCTGCAGGTACCTACGGCAAACCTGGAGACCCGGATTAAGGAAGAACTGGAAGAAAACCCGGCCCTCGAACTGGACGAGGAAGGACACGACGAGAATGCCGATGACCTGAGAGACGAATTTAACGAGGACGGCGAAGAAGATTTTGATGAAAAAGATGGCAGCGAGGATGAATACGAAAATATCGATGTCAGCGATTATGTGCAGGACGGGGATGATGAAGTGGCCGACTATAAACTCCGCGACGATAATTACCCCGAAGAGGATGAGGGCCGCCAGCTCCCGTTTAAAACGGAAGCCAGTTTTTACGAAACCCTGATCGACCAACTGGGGCTGCTGAACCTGGAAGAAAAGCAACAAATCATCGCCGAACAGATCGTGGGCAGTATCGACGAGGACGGTTACCTCCGCAGGGAAACCTCCGCCATTGTGGACGATCTCGCTTTCCGGCAGAACATCATCAGCACCGAAAAAGAAGTCGAAGAGATCATCCGGCGCATCCAGCATTTTGATCCGCCCGGTGTCGCCGCCCGGGATCTCCGGGAATGTTTACTGATCCAGCTCTTCCGGCTCAAAGAAGAGGGCCGGCCCGTGGACCTGGCGATCAAAGCGATCTCCAAATACTTTGATGAGTTTACCAAGAAACATTATGAGAAGATCCAACGCGGACTGAACCTCAATGATGACCAGTTGCGGGAAGTGATGCAGCAGATCATCCGGCTGAGTCCCAAACCCGGGGGCAATGTGGGAGAGATCAATAAAGCGGAAAGCTACGTGGTGCCCGATTTCTTCATCATTAATAACGCGGGTAAACTGGAACTGACCCTGAACAGCCGCAATGCCCCGGAACTCCGCATCAGTGAGGGCTACCGGGATATGCTGAAAGAATACGACCGCGGATCGAAAAAAGATAAACGCCAGAAAGAAGCCGTCCTCTTTATCAAACAGAAGATCGATTCGGCCAAATGGTTTATCGACGCGATCAAACAGCGGCAGCATACCCTGCTGAGCACCATGAATGCCATCATGGAACACCAGTACGAGTTTTTCCTGACCGGCGACGAGACCGAACTGCGGCCCATGATCCTGAAAGATATTGCCGAGAAAACCGGGCTGGACATTTCCACCGTGAGCCGGGTGGCCAACAGCAAGTTTGTACAAACCGAATTCGGCACCTACCGCCTGAAGTTCTTTTTCAGTGAATCATTGAGCACCGAAAGCGGGGAAGAAGTCTCCACCCGCGAAGTCAAGAAGATCCTGAGTGATTTTATTGAAGGGGAAGACAAAAAACGCCCCCTGAGTGATGAACGCCTGACCGAACTGCTGCAGGAAAAAGGATACAATATCGCCCGCCGGACCGTAGCGAAGTACCGTGAGCAGTTGAATATCCCGGTGGCGAGGTTGAGGAAGGAATTATAAGTTGACAAGTGAGAGGGTTGAAAAGGAACGGTATCCCGTTATTAACAACAAACAATTCTAAGCAGGTCCTTGTCAACCTATCAACTTGTTAACTTGTCAACCTTCTCATGGGG
>JBBIGW010000031.1:0-31207 GCA_037447355.1 Bacteroidia bacterium
GAAACTTCCCGTTTCTTCAAAGTACGCTACGAAAAGAATCGCTCTGACAGCCGGAGGGCTGGCTGCTCAACATGACAGAAACTCTCTCCCCCCCTGCGCAGGAAAATCCGTGTACAATCAGCCTGTTGCCGCTTTTCTACTCAGTAATCGTATGTCCATGTCATGCTGAGTAGCTTGCGTACAGAAACATGACTATTGCAGGCCAGACATACTTACCATTTGCACAGATTTCCAGCACTGAAAAATCCGAATACAATCAGCCTGTTGCCGCTTTTCCACTCAGTAATCGAATGCCCATGTCATGCTGAGTAGCTTGCGTACCGAAGCATGACTACCGCAGCAATTCGAACCCGGCCTCCTTCACTTCCCTGGAACTGGTGCCGATAAAGACTTTAAAATCCCCGGGTTCATAAATGTATTTCAACTGGTCATTGTAAAAGCGGAGATCATTCGCGGAGATCGTAAAGCTGATTTCCCTGCTCTCACCCCCCTTGATATACACCTGCTGAAATCCCTTTAACTCTTTCACCGGCCGCACCACGGAACCGGTCAGGTCCCGGATATATAACTGGACGGTTTCTGTACCACCGGTATTGCCCTTATTGGTTACCGTTACCGCTGCGGTGATCGTTTGCCCGGGTTTGAATGCTTTGGCGCTGAGCCGGATATCGCTGTATTCAAAATCCGCATAGCTCAGCCCGTAACCAAACGGGTATTTCGGGTAAATAGAAAGGTCCGTATAAGCCGAACGGTAAAATTTATCACTGTCATGCTGCGCCGGGCGGCCGGTATTGTAATGATTGTAATAAATGGGAATCTGTCCCTCGGTGATGGGAAAACTCATGGGCAGTTTGCCGGAGGGATTATAATCGCCGAATAATACATCCGCGATCGCATTTCCCGCCTCGGTACCCAGCCACCAGGTATACAAGATAGCGGGCGCATGATCGGCGGTCCAGTTAAAAACAAGCGGGCGGCCAGCGCTGATCAGTACGGCCACCGGTTTGCCCGTAGCCACCACGGCCTTGATCAGTTCTTCCTGCACACCGGGCAGTTGCAGGGAGCTCCGGCTCTTGGCTTCTCCGCTCATATTGGGACCTTCCCCGACAGAAAGGATCGCGATGTCGGCGTTCTTCGCTGCTTCAACCGCTTCCGGGAAACCGGCCCTGGAACTGTCCATAAAATCACAGCCTTTGGCGTATATCAATTTTGTTCCGGCAGAAACTTTCTTACTCACCCCCTGCCAGAGCGAAACCATCCGGAGGGAATCATCGGGCCATTCATAACTCCAGAAGCCCCGGTTATCTCCCTGGGCCTTGACAAAAGGTCCGATCAGTGCGATCGTACCGGCCTGTTTGCTGACAGGCAGGGTATGGTGCTCGTTCTTCAGCAGCACGATGCTCTTCTTCGCAATATCCCTGGATATGGCGAGGTGTTCCGCGTTATTCCATTGCGCCTTTTCCCTGTTTTCACTGGAGAATAAATAGGGATCGGCAAACAATCCCATTTCAAATTTCTTCCGTATTATCCTCCTCACCGCATCATCTATCACACTCATTTGCACCTTTCCTTCTCTCACCAGCCTGGACAGGTTTTGAATATAGCTCCGGCTCTCCATATCCATATCACTCCCGGCATTCGCCGCCTGGAGGGCCGCTTCATAATTATTCTTTGAATACCCGTGGTTGATCATCTCGCCGATACTGCCCCAGTCGCTCACCACAAAACCGCTGAATTTCCACTGGCCTTTTAAAATATCCCGTTGTAGATATTTATTTCCCGTAGCCGGAATACCGTTGAGATCATTAAATGAATTCATGAACGTGGCGGCCCCGGCCTCGGCAGCCGCTTTAAAAGGCGGCAGGTAGGTTTCGTACAACTGGCGAAGGCTCATGTCCACACTGTTGTAATCCCGGCCACCCACAGCCGCACCATAAGCCGCAAAGTGTTTGGCGCAGGCCATCAGCGCGGCAGTATCCCCGAATCCTTTTCCCTGGAAACCTTTCACCCTCGCTTTCGCGATCAGCGAACCGAGATAGGGATCTTCCCCCGCCCCTTCCATCACCCTTCCCCAGCGGGGATCACGGGCAATATCCACCATGGGAGCAAAAGTCCAGTGGATACCGGAGGCGCTGGCTTCCGTGGCCGCCACCCTGGCGCTGGCCTGCATGGCCGCCAGGTCCCAGCTGGCTGCTTCTCCCAGCGGAATAGGAAATATGGTGCGGTAACCATGTATGATATCCTGCCCGAAAAGCAGGGGGATTTTCAGTCTTGTTTGCATGGCCAGTTCCTGCAATTCCCGGGTGCGTTTCACACCTGTCACGTTGAGCATGGAACCCACTTTCCCTTCTTTGATCTGTGTGATCAGGTTACCATCATTGGTCAGTGGACCTGTAGCGGCCCAGGGCCCGTTGTACTGGTTCATCTGCCCGATCTTTTCATCGAGGGTCATCAGTTTCAGGAGGGAATCAACTGATTTCCGGATCTTTTTTTCTGCAGGACTTTGAGAATAAGCAGCGCCTGTTATGAACAACAGGCAGGCGATGGCAGCAATTCTTTTCATAATAAATGTTTAGACGAATAAATATAGGTAATCTGCATTTCGATGGAACAAACCTCCCGGAAAACAGTTCATCACTGGTACACCCGCACCCAGTCCACGATCATTTGCCGGGGAAATATTTGCTCATCCACCCCGAATTTACCTCCCCACTTGCCTCCCACAGCAATATTGAGCAGCAGGTGAAATTCCTTATCGAAAGGCCAGGCAGCAAAGCCGGTCCTATCGTTTTTAAAATAATTGTATAACTGTCCGTCCACCAGGAAAGAAATGGATTCCGGTGTCCACTCAATTGAGTAAATATGAAAGGCGGAAGAATAGTCCGGGTGACTGAGGCCTTTTGTTTTTTGTGTACCGAGCATCCCATTGTAGGATTGGGTATGCACCGTGCCAAATACGGAGTCCGGCCAGTACCCGACATTCTCCATGATATCGATCTCCCCGCTCCCGGGCCAGCCGCCGTATTCCCTGCGGGTGGGCAGCATCCAGATCGCGGGCCAGAGTCCCCTGCCGGCAGGCAGTTTGGCCCTGATCTCTATCCGTCCGTATTGCCAGTCACCCTTATTCCGGGAAGCCAGCCTGGCCGAAGTATAGGCTGCCCCCTGGTAATCTTCCCGGCGGGCTTCGATGATCAGGCACCCCTCCTGAACCCGGGCATTATCCGTCCTGTCCCAGGTATAATACTGCAGTTCATTATTTCCCCACCCGCAGTTTTGGGGACAACCGGTCCCTTTATCATAATTCCATTTCAGGCTGTCGGGCAGCCCCTCGTAATTAAATTCATCCGACCAGACCAGTTTATTGAAAACAGATTGTGCTTCGCTTCCCTTTCGGGCAAAAAGAAAACACAGGAGAATACCGGTAGCCAGTATCCGCTTATTGCTGAGCCACATAATCACTGCTTTGACGTTCCTTAATAATCAAAAGAATAAAAGTGGAGGTATTATCTTAAAAAAGAAGATACGTTCCACTTTTTTAGACTGCTTATGCTTATTGCTTTTGTGAAGCCTTATTGATACACTCTTATATAATCAATCTCCATGGCGGCACTGGAAAATCCGGGATCCACGGCCCCGCCAAAACTGCCCCCCATCGCCACATTCAGGATCACAAAAAAGTTCTGGTTGAACGGCAGGCTGCCCGTATTCCCAAAAGAATAAAAACCACATTATCCAACAAAAAATTTGATGGAAGAAACGGTCCATTCCAGCGTGTAGGTGTGAAACTCCGTAGTAACATTCGGAACAGATACGGTAGCGCCATCTCCATTCCCTCCCGAATGCCCCGGGTGATGCAGGGTTCCAAAGATCGTGTTCAATTGATTGCCCCTGTGTTCCATGATATCGATCTCGCCACAGGCCGGCCAGCCCACCGTACCGATATTATTGCCCAGCATCCAGATCGCCGGCCAGGTACCCGCTCCCGCAGGCAGTTTGGCCCGCGCTTCAATCTTCCCGTACTTAAATGAAAATTTATCCCTTGACAGGAGCCGGGCGGATGTATAGGGGCTCCCGCTGAAATTCTCGGCCTTCGCAATTATTTTAAGGGTGCCATTCGATACGATGGCATTATCGGTTCTGTTGGTATAATACTGAAGCTCCCCGTTTCCCCATCCGCCGGCACCGAGGTCATACCCCCACTTCGCCGGATCAGGTGCACCAGGTGTGTCAAATTCATCGGACCAGACCAGGGCCTGGGTCACGGTAACGGAAAGAGTAATTGATTTGGAAATGGAATGCCCTGTTCCGCTCTTGGCCACTACGGTAATGGTATAGGTTCCGGAAGCTGTGTATTTATAGGACAGCGTTCCTGTAGTTGACAATTGGTTTGCCCCGTTCCCGAAGTCAAATGTATAAAGTACCGTATGAGTAGCTGATGCGGTAAATGCCACATTCCCGCTATTATCCGGGTTGACCACTGCAGTAACGACCAGGTTCTCCGGAATGATATCCGTACTTCCGCCATCTTTATTCTTATTACAAGATGTTAGGGTAATAAGCAGCAACAAAACCGGAAACAAAGATGGTTTCATATACAACAAGTAAACAAAATTGATAAAATAGCAACCGCTCCGGGCGGGGTCCGCCCGTTTTACAGGTGATACAGGTAAAAGGAGACCGGGCCTCCTTTTACCTGTATTTCCTGTATTTCAACTCCTTCTATTACATCGGCTTTAACTTCAGGTACCAGGCGTTCCCTGTCTCAGTTCCCCTTGCTCTTAAATATAAATAGGTGGGTGTAATCACCATTATCTCATATTCCTTTTGCAGAGAACCATACCCGATAAACTGTGAATTACTGGTCAGTTCAATCGCCGTTTTCGTAGAAGGCGCACTGGCAGCAATACCTGAACCGGAGGGAACAAAATTAAACGCAGTGGCAGGGCTTCCGCCATAGGAATAACATGCTTCAGACCCGGAGCCGGGAATACCCGGTAAAGTGGTCAGCCCGCCGGTCTTGGTAAAAGCACCATCCGGTGTGGTAACCGTTAAGGTATAGCTGGTGGCTCCTGTCTTGGTAAAAGCAAACCTGGCTGTATAGAAACAATTGCAGCAGGCTACTTTTTCGTTGGGGGCGGCAGCCCACCATTCCGGTGTAACAGAAGTGGTGCTCCAGGGACCGACACCAAAATGACCGGCAACATCTTTGTCAACATACCATGTTTTGGTTCCGCCTCCGGTAAGATTGGCCACGATTGTGGGGTCCGGAACGAAATTACTCTGAACGGTCACATCTTTTGTAGCAGTGGAAGATGTACCTCCCTTACCATAAACAACCACGGTTACCCGGTAAGTATTCAGGCCCAGTTTGGTATATTTTTTTAGTCCCCTGCCACTGGCCAGGAAATCCAGGTTGATCCCGTCGGCCGCATCATAGTCAATCTTATAAGATAACCCGTTGCTGGCGGTAATGGTAAAGTTTACATCACCGGATCCGTCCCCGTTGGGGTGCGTGCCATCTTTCCCGACCAGTTGTGCGTCAATAACAATATTAGAAGGAGCCGTCAGGTCCCCCATGGAGTAATCCGCCTGCTTACAACTGATAACTACAGTCAGTATCAGTAGAACAGCCGCCGCTATTTTAAATAATGCTTTCATATGAATCTGTTTTTTTAATTAGTTAATCTGATGTTATCGACGTAGAAAATGGAACCCTGTCCTCCCTCACCGGGGGTATTACCACTGTAACCGTCATTAAACCGGAAGACGATCTGGCCAAACTTCGCAGTGGGCGGTAAGGCAGGAAGGGTGCTGAAATCAAAGACCAGTTCTTCCCATGCACCGGAAGTGGTGAACGGCACTTTTAACACACCCACTCCATTACCCGGTGTTCCGGTATAAGCTGCTTCCAGCTCCAGGTTCAGTTTTTTACCAATAAGGGTGGGGTCCGGGTTATAAACCAGGATCTTCACCTTTTTGTTTACAGACAAATCAACCAATTGATTCAACGGGCTGTAGGTACCACTCCAGTTTTCCCATCCGCGCACATATTTACCCACGGTGGCGGATGTATTCAGACCGGTGGCATCGGGGTTGGCAACTTTTGAAAATTGCTGCCCGCCTCCGAATGAGCCGAAGAAATAATTTACAGCCGCATCTTCAAAAGTGATGGGTAAGGCAAAAGAGAAGGGATTAATGGTTTTGGCCGTTATCACTTCCGCGGTTGCAGCCCCGGTATACGTGGCATTACCGCTTTTGGCAACCACTTTCACATTATAGGCACCGGGCGCAGCGTACACGTGATAAACCGTCGCATTTTTTGCCAGCGGGGTACCCACTTCATTCGGCACATCACCCCAGTAAACCAGGAAGGAGGCCGTATAAAGAGCGGTCGCTTTTACCGACAGGCTGTTGGCATTGCTGCCAATGGTCGGGGCCAGGTTTTCCGGCGCCCTGTAAGTCACGGTTACCGGGTAAGCGGTAGTCGTCTGCTTACCTGCTAAATCGGTGGAAACAATCGTTACAGAATAACTGCCCTCGGGATAAACATGCGAAGCATTATTCCCCGGCAATACGGTCGCTTTGGCGCCACCGTGGCCGAAGTCAACTGAAAAAGAAGTAACCCCGTCACCCAAAGGTGTCACCGTTACCACACCCGAATTATCGTTACTGATATCAATGATCTTGGAAAGATTGCCGGAGCTAACGGTACTTAAGAAAGAGGTATCTCCATCAATACCGGCCTTTTTAGCACATCCGGTGGCTATAAAAAGGAGCGTTGCAATCCCCAATACTATTTTTACTTGTTTCATTATGGACAATTTAAAATTTTAATATTAATAGCCAGGATTCTGTACCAGCTTGGTTCCCTGCAACTCCCTGAAGGGGATCGGGAAAATTTCATTTTTATTGGCAACAAATCCCCTGCCTGCCAGCTTGGATGCGGCATCACCCCATCTTACGAGATCAAAGAACCGGTGTCCTTCCCCGGCCAGTTCC
Source organism: Bacteroidia bacterium (assembly GCA_037447355.1). GTDB lineage: Bacteria > Bacteroidota > Bacteroidia > Chitinophagales > Chitinophagaceae > JJ008. The sequence goes on from JBBIGW010000031.1 coordinate 7,000, forward strand.
AGCCTGCGTTCTGCTTTGATCGCTGCCATGGAAACAGGAACAGATGAAAGTCCCACCCGGGCCCTGACCGCATCGAGCAGTGCCTGTGCCCTGGCGCCAGTGGCTCCCAGTGCCTCTGCCTCCATTAAATACGTGTCGGCTAAGCGGATGATCGGTGTGTTCTGCTTATAGTTTAATTCCATTGCACCGCCCCCTGTTCTTACATCAGCCTGGCGGGGCAGGAATTTGTTCAGGAAATAACCGGTATTCTGGTAACCGGCGATATAACTGGCCTGGCCGGCTGCTGCCAGTGCTTTCAGGTCAAACACAGTGGCTGCAAAACGGGGATCGCCGCTGATGGCATCATAAAAATCCTGTGTGAACACGTTAAAGCTCCAACCGCTGGGTAAATCCGGCGCGGTGGAACCGGCAGGTCTTGAATAACTGCGGGGGCCCACCATTACATTCAGTGAATTTCCTTCATCACGGCCGCTTCCCCACCAGCCCCAGTCAGAATTACCGGCGCTGCTATGGCTGCATTCAAGGATATACTCGCTGTTGAATTTGTTGGCCACCACCCAGAGGTCGCTGAAATTGGTCAGCAGCTTATATCCATACTGGCTGGTACCACCCGGTGTCCCGTTCACTTCGGCAAACTGTGCTGCTGCCTGGGGCATCTTATTATCATACAGGAAAACCTTACCGAGGATAGCCTGGGCGGCTCCCTTAGTCAGTCGTCCGGCATCAGTTGATAAAGTAACTGTAGCGGGCAGATCGGGGATCGCTTCGGCCAGGTCCTTTTCGATCTGGGTATATACCGCGGCAGGGGTTTCCTGTGTTACATCGTACATATTGGAAGCGGTCAGGGGCTCCAGGATCAGCGGAATGTTTTTAAACAACCTGACCAGGTTAAAGTAATAGAACCCCCTCAGCGCTTTTGTTTCGGCTACAAACCTTGCCTTCAGCGATGCATCCATCGTGGTATTCGGCAGTTTGGCCAGCAAGGTGTTCGCCCTGAAAATACCCTGGTAATAATCGTTCCAGAAACTGCCGGGGATGATGTTGGCGTTCAGGGTATAGTTGGAAAAGCCCTGTATTCCGGCTCCGTCCGTTGCACCACCGCCGCCTGCATACTGATCATCGGATCCGGCATTCATCATGGAGATCATGTTTTCAAATCCGCCGGAGTTTTTCCGGAGCACATCATATACCGCAACCAACGCTGAAAAGGCCTGGTCTTTATTCGCATAATAGTTCTCCGATAAGAATTGACCCTTGGGCGTTACATCCGTAAATGTTTTTTTGCAAGAGGTAAGGCCCGCTACCAGCAGGAAACCTGTTGCCAAAGTATATATAACTATTTTTTTCATATTAAAAATTTAATAGCCTTGAATTAGAATTGCAGTTGAATACCGAAAATGACTGACCTGGCCTGGGGATAGTACCCTTTATCAATGCCAAACACACCACCGCCGATCTCGGGATCATAGCCGGTGTATTTTGTCAGGGTCAGTAAATTCTCGCCGGTAACATATACCCGTAATCTGCTGGCATAAATTTTATTAGCGATCCTGGCCGGCAATGTATATCCGAGTTGCACCAGCTTAATTCTTGCATAATCACCTTTTTCCAGGTAAAAATCAGACATCTTTCCAAAGTTGCCGTTCGGATCGGTACTGGTTAACCGGGGATACTTGGTGGATGTTCCTTCTCCGGTCCAGCGGCTCATGGCAACAGTCTGGAAATTGGAGTTCCCGATATCCAGGCGGCGCAGGCCCTGGAAGATCTTATTACCACCGGCACCCTGTCCGAATACCATAAAGTCAAACCCTTTATATTCAAGGTTGATCGTTAAACCGTAGGTATATTTTGGCAGGTTGTTTCCAAGGAATACCTTATCCAGGTCGGTAATGGAGCCGTCCCCGTTCGCATCCACCCACCTGAAATCACCAGGCCTTGCATTGGGCTGAACCAGTCCGCCGGATGTATTCTTATAGTTGCTGATCTCGGCTTCATTCTGGAATATGCCATCGGTCCTGAATCCGTAGAATGAATTGTATGATTCACCCACCTGGGTTCTGGTCACCGCACCCATGGATTGAAAGCCGGCATCACCGGAAATATAATTGGCATCAGAAGCCACATAGGTTACTTTGTTCTTCAGTGTGCTGAAACTACCGGTGGTGCTCAGGGTAACATCCCCGATTTTTTTGCGGTAATTCAGTTCAACTTCAATACCACTGTTTTCCATATCGGCGATATTGGCCACCGGGGAAGATGACACACCTACATAACCCGGGATAGTGACCGGCCTTAAGATACCAGTTGTTTTTTTAGTATAATAATCAACGCTCAGGTTCAGGTTGGATACCAGTGTGGCATCAAACCCGGCATTGGCCTGTTTTGTTTCTTCCCAGCGCAGGTCGGGGTTATCCAGTGATGCAGGCGCATACCCGGTGGTAATGACCCCGGAATTTCCCAGCGTATAATTGAAACCGCCGTTCACAGTGGATAAGTACCCGAAATTGCGAATCGCATCATTACCAACGATACCATAACCACCCCTGATCTTTAACAGGTTAATCAGCTTATTGGAAGTCCAGAAACCTTCCTTGGAAACAACCCAGCCCAGAGAAAATGACGGGAAGGTCCCGTATTTATTATTGGCGCCAAACCGGGAAGAACCATCCCGGCGTATAATGCCGGTAAGCAGGTATTTTTCCTGGTAATTGTAGTTCAGCCTGGCAAACAGGGATGATACTTTGTGCTCGGTTGCATCATAAGAACTGGTGGTCCTGCTGCTGGCAGGGATATCAAAACTGAAAGAAGCGTCCTTGTAACTGGTGATCGGTAAATTAAACAGGGTGGTACCCTGTCCGCCACCGATGCCTTCCACATAAGCTCCCTGTCCTAACAACACGGTAAAACTATGGTCGCTGATCTTCTTATTGTAGGTAATCGTATTCTCGATATTCCAGTTGAAGACCTGCTCATTGCTTTTCCCATAACTGTTCTGGGTAGTCCTTGTTGTGGCACTCAGGTAATAAACCGGGGTAAATCCAACCCCGCCCCAGTAAGCCAGTTTTGCTCCGACAGTGGATTTTATTTTTAAATCTTTAGTGATATTGGCCTCTAAAAATGCATTTCCCACGATATCATCCGCCCAGTCATATGAACCCAGCCGGGTCTGAATATAGGCGATCGGGTTCTTCATTTCCTGTCCTACCCAACTGGAAATACCATAAGGATTTCCGCTGGCATCCCGGATAACCGGGTTCACACTGTAAGGAGCCGAATTGGCGATAACAGGATCCGTAACCACCAGCGGGGTGGTGGGATCCAGGTTGATAGCAGAACTTAATACTCCTCCAAACTCATCCGTACCCCCGATACCCACGGCTTTCTGACGGGAATAACCCAGGGTCTGGCCAAATGTGATCCGGTTGGAGATCTTATGGGTGGAGTTGATCCGGAGACTTTTCCGGGTATAGTTTGAGATATCCGTAGCCACAATACCCTGCTGGTCCTGATAACCTGCTGAGAAAAAATAGGTGGAACGTTCATTACCACCGCTCAGGCTGATTTCATGCGTCTGTCGCCGGGCACTGTGATTAAAGATGGCATTCTGCCAGTCGGTTCCCGTGCCCAGTCCGCTTAAATCGGGGAAGAGTACATTACCGCCGCCGGCCACAGACCTTTCATTTAACAAGGTGGCATACTGAGTTGCATTCAAAAGTTTTAAGGTTTTTTCAGGAGCTGAAATGCCATAAAACCCGTTATACCCCACAGTCATTTTCCCGGCCTTCCCTTTTTTGGTGGTTACCATGATAACCCCTGTGGCCGCCCGGGTTCCGTAAATTGCCGCAGACGCCGCATCTTTCAAAACTTCAATGGATTCGATGTCTGATTGGTTCAGGTAACCGATACCCCCGGCATCAACAACCACACCATCCACAACCCATAACGGGTTATTTCCTGCGCCGCCAAATGTGGTAACCCCTCTCACCCGGATGGTGGAAGAGGAACCCGGCTGACCGGAATTCTGCATGATGGTTACACCGGAAACCCGGCCCTGCAGAGCCTGCTCGATACGCCCGGAAGGCACTTTTTCAAGATCCTTTGCCTTGACGCTGGAGATGGAGCCCGTGACCACACTTTTTTTCTGGGTACCATAACCCACCACCACTACCTCATCCAGTTTCAGATCGGCCTTGGAAAGACTGATCTAGATCGGAAGAGCTGTAATGGCAACTTCTTTCGCGTCGTACCCAACGGAAGTAACAACCAGGGTTTGGGCTGTTGCGGGTACACTGAGGGTAAAATCCCCGGTCTCGTTCGTCACGGTACCCAACTTGGTACCCTTAACAGTGATGGAGGCCGAAATGCCTTCCCCTTTTTCACCTGTGACCTTACCTTTTAAAATTTTGTTTTGAGCCTGGGCTGTGAAGGAATGGATGCCCAGAAAAAGAAGGGGAAATAATATCCCCCGGATAATTTTTTTCATACGCAGTCTGATTTTGAGAATTTGAGATAATGAACGTACAAATATATTTACAGCCCTATCCTTTTCCCGCTTCGGTTATACATCTTCACTACATCACCAAAGATTAAACAGTTGACTATCAATAGTTAAATAATACTTCATTACTACATCAATCTGTTTTATCTTTACTTTATGCGTTTCTTGCCTGCTTTGTTTGTATTCCTGCTGACCGGGATCTCTTCTGCTGCCCAAAACACCATCGGATTGCCCCGGATCCTGAATTACAAGAAGAATGAATTTCATGCCGGCAGCCAGACCTGGGATATCAGGCAGGATAAATATGGCCGGATGTACTTTGCCAATAATGAAGGCCTGGTGACTTTTGACGGCAGCTACTGGAAGACCTATCCCCAACCCAATAAAACGATCCTGCGGTCCATTGCCATTGAAGAGGACCAGGTATATGCCGGCGGCCAGGATGAAATCGGCTATTATAAACCGGATAACCAGGGGGTGCTCCGTTATTTCTCCCTAAAACAACTGATCCCTGAACCTTATAATAAATTCGCGGATATCTGGGATATAGAGGTTTACAAGGGATCTGTATTTTTCCGCAGCTGGGAATGGATTTTTGAGTACCGGGATGAAGCCATTAAAGTACACCCCCCCATTTCGGGCTGGCAATTCTTAAAAAAAACCGGCGATCAGCTAATCGCCCAGGATTATTCTAAAGGCCTTTACCAGTTTACAAACGGGGTATGGAAACCCCTTTTGCCGGGCGGGTTTCCCCATGGCGTGGTCACCGGTATCGTTAGTAAACCAAATGGGGATCTGCTGATCAGCACCCACAGAAACGGCATTTTCTCCTTTTCCAACGGCAACCTGGGTCCCTGGAAAACCCAGGCCGACCCGCTGTTCCTGAAACATAATATCTATTCCTTTGAACGAATCAATGCGGAAGAGTATGTAGCCGGAACGGTATCCATGGGATGTATCGTCATCAATAACCAGGGACAGGTGGTGCAATACCTCGGAACACCCGAGGGCCTGCAGAATAATAATATATTAAGCGTTTATATCGATAACGAAAAAAACCTCTGGACCGGGCTGAATAACGGGATCAGCTTTATCGCTTACAACGCTGCCATTAAGTATATCAAACCGGGCCGGCTGAATGAAGTGACCGGTTACTCCACTTTGCTGTATAACAACCGGCTCTATATCGCCACTTCGGACGGAGCTTATTCATTGCCGGTAAACGGCCCGGCTTCCGATCTCAGTTTTGTAAAAGGAGATTTCTCCCCGGTTAAAAACACATCCGGCCAGACCTGGCGGGTGTCCGAGGTAAATGGACGTGTCCTGCTGGGACATCATAACGGGTCTTATGATATCACAAACGGCGAAACCCGCCAGCTTACCACGGAAACCGGCGCCTGGATCTTCCTCCCCGCCTCTCCTGTACAGCCCTCTTCCAAAGTAGTCATGGGGACTTATGCGGGAATCAGTTTACTAAATTTTAAAGACGGGAGCTTCACCGGCGGGCACCCCCTGAAAGGTGATTATATCTCACTCCGGTTCCTGGCAACCGATAACAGGAATATCATCTGGGCCTCTCATCCCTACCGGGGCGTATTCAAAATTATGCCCGGGCCGGACAGCACATTTTACAGTACCACCCTCTACACGCAAAAAGACGGACTTCCCTCCAGTTTCAGAAACCATGTATTCCGTATCAATAACCGGGTGGTGGTGGGAACAGAAAAAGGCGTTTACGAATTCAATGAAAGCTCCGGAAAATTTGTTCCCTCCCCCACATTGTACCCCATTTTTGGAAACCGGTGGATCCAGTACCTGAATGAAGATATGGAGGGCAACCTCTGGTTTTGCAGCGATAAGATGATCGGGGTGGCGGTTCGATCAGACAGCGCCGGGTTAAAAAAGTATGCGATCACTTATTTCCCGGAACTGACCGGTAAGATCCTCTCGGGCTTTGAGAGCATTTACCCTTATTCAAAGGAAAATATTTTTATTTCATCGGAAGAAGGCATCATCCACCTCAACTTCAGCAAATATATCGCCAACAACAAAAAAATCATCCCGGTCCTCACCCAGGTAAAGCTGCTGGGAGAAAAAGACAGTATTATTTTCGGTGGATATCCCGTTACCCGCACCGGCGGCAAGGGCGATAAGCAATCCAATGCCGGCTTTCTCACCCAGTTTTCGGGAAAAAACAATTCCTTCCATTTTGAATACAGTGCCACCGCCTTCAGTCTCCGGGATAATATTGAATACAGTTACCGGCTGGAAGGATATGAGCATAACTGGTCGGCCTGGTCGGCCAAAACGGAAAAAGATTATACCAACCTGCCCAGCGGTATATACACTTTTCACATCAAGGCGCACGACAACCTGGGCAATGAATCAGCAGTGCTGCGCTATTCGTTCAGGGTATTACCGCCCTGGTACAAATCCACCATGGCCTGGCTGTTCTACACCCTCCTCCTGGCATTCGGGGTATATGCTTTGTATAAATGGCAACGGCGGAAATTTCATGAGCAGGAGGAACAGTTTGCCGAAGAACAGCGGAAACTCAAATACGTCCACCAGCTGGAAATGGAGCAGGCGGAAAAGGAACTCATTAAACTGCAAAATGAAAAGCTCAGCAGTGAAATTTTAAGTAAACAAAAGAAACTGGCGGACGTCAGCCTGCACCTCGCTGAACGGGGGGACGCCCTGATAAAAGTAAAAGATGAGTTACAGAAATTATATAAGAAAACAGGAGGTGACCACGATGTAAAAAAAGCCCTTCACCTGGTCAATGACATTGAAGAAAGTGAAACCAACTGGGAACAATTTGCTTCCCACTTCGATGAGATCAATAATAATTTCCTGAAGAAACTGAAATCCCGCTTCCCTTCGCTGACCAATACCGACCTGAAAGTATGCACGTATCTCCAGTTAAAGCTCTCGTCCAAGGAGATCGCGCAGTTGCTGAATATTTCCGTCCGGGGTGTCGAAATAAGCCGGTACCGCCTCCGGAAAAAATTACAGGTGCCCACGGAACAATCCATCAACGATTACTTTAACAGCCTGGGGGACTAACCGGTCGCCCGGTAAACCCGGAATGTAAACGGTTAGCCCCGGCCATTCAGTCCCTTCCTGATTATTTAGCCCAATTCACAGAAGCGGTCTTAACCGCTGCTGAGCTGCCTCCTATCATGACCGTAAACTCACCTCCTTCCCAGTCGTACTTCAGGTCGTAGTTATAGAATTTCAGGTCTTCCGGGGTAATGGTGAAGGTCACGGTTTTACTTTCCCCGGCTTTGAGAGGGATCTTCTGAAATCCTTTTAATTCTTTAACCGGCCGGGTCACCGAGCCCACCACATCCCGGATATACAACTGGACCACTTCCTGTCCATCGTATTTTCCGGTATTAGTCACCGTTACAGCCGCCGTCAGCTTTTGGTTCCCTTTCAGGGCGGCGCTGCTGAGGGTGATATCGCTGTACGAAAAACGGGTATAGCTTAATCCATATCCAAAGGGATAAACGGGATCATTGCTTACATCGAGGTAGTTTGACCGGAATTTGGAAAACCACTTACCTTCCTCCAGCGGGCGGCCGGTATTCTTATGCGCATAATACAGGGGCACCTGTCCAACGTTCTGCGGCCAGGTGGTGGTCAGTTTGCCGGAAGGATTCACCTCCCCGAACAACACATCCGCAATCGCATACCCGGCTTCACTGCCGCCAAACCAGACATTCAGGATAGCCGGCACTTTCTCCGCTTCTTCTTTTATCGCCAGCGGGCGGCCGGTAAACAATACAAGCACCACCGGTTTCCCGGTTTTTAAAAGCGCATTGAGCAGGTCTTTTTGTGCCTGCGGAATTTCAATATTGGACCGGCTGCTGCTTTCCCCACTCATTTCGGCGCTTTCACCCAGGGCCGCCACCACCACATCGCTCTGAAGGGCAATATCCACCGCTTCCTGGATGATCACAGCGGCCGGGCGGTTGTCCCTGTTGAGTGATTTATCAAACATCCCGGCCCTTGCCTCAAATGCCGCATCGGCATCCAGGTTGGAGCCCTTCGCGTATAAAATTTTTACACCGTCTCCCGCCACTTCTTTTAAACCGGCCAGTACGGAAGTGGCTTTCTGGAAATTCGCGGCCACACTCCAGGTACCCGGCATATTTACTTTATTATCCGCCAGGGGTCCGACCAGGGCAATGGTACCTGTCTTTTTCAGCGGCAGGATATCCCCCTGGTTTTTCAGCAATACAAAACTCCTGGCGGCCGTGTTACGGGCGATGGCGCGGTGTTCTGCTGTGAATAATTCAGTCTTTGCCCGGTTCTCATCACAATAACGATACGGATCTTCAAACAAACCGAGTTTGTATTTCGCTTCCAGTATCCGCCGGCAGGCTGTTTCGACCTGGGCCAGTGTTACTTTTCCTTCTTTTAATGATTGGGGTAAGGTAGTAAGCATTCCCTCCCCAACCATATCCATATCAATACCCGCCACCAGGGCACGGGCAGAAACGGCTTGCAGGTCACCGATCCCATGGGCCACCATTTCATTGATACCGGTATAATCGGTTACCACGAATCCTTTGAAACCCCACTGCTTACGGAGTACATCGGTCATCAGCCATTTACTGGCCGTGGCCGGCACCCCGTCCACTTCATTGAAGGAAGCCATAAAGCTTCCCGCACCGGCTGCGGCTGCGGCTTTATACGGAGGTAAATAATCATTGTACATCCGCTGGTGACTCATATCCGTTGTATTGTAATCGCGGCCTGCTTCCGCCGCCCCGTAGAGGGCATAGTGTTTTACACAGGCCATGATGGTATTATTCGTTGAAAGGTCATTCCCCTGGTAGCCCCGTACCATGGCCTTTGCGATCTGTGACCCGAGATAAGGATCTTCACCACTCCCTTCAGCGATCCGTCCCCAGCGCGCATCCCGGCAGATATCCACCATGGGAGAAAAAGTCCAGTTGATCCCATCGGCGCTGGCTTCCACCGCCGCGATGCGGGCACTGTTTTCCACCAGGCCCATATCCCAGGTACAACTCAGTCCCAGCGGTATGGGGAATACGGTTTCGTATCCGTGAATCACATCCATTCCAAAGATCAGGGGGATCTTCAGCCGGCTTTCTTCAACGGCTACTTTCTGCACCTCCCTGATCTTGGCAACCGATTTAATATTGAACAGGCCACCCACTTTCCCTTCCCGGATCTTTTTACCGATATCCGAACTCTGGGCCTGGCCGGTCACAATATCCCCGCTGCCGGGCAGGTTCAGTTGCCCGATCTTTTCTTCCAGGGTCATTTTTTTCATCAGGGCATCAATAAAGGTCTTCATCCGGGCATTACCGGCACTGGTCTGCTGGGCACCGGCTTTTTCTCCTGACAGGAGCAGAACGGCGATGACCGCCATGGAAACAATCCTTTTCATTTTTCGCTTATTTATTAAATTGACTAAATACATTTTCTTTTCACCGGTACGCTCAGGGAAGGAGATACTTATCCAGTATTTTTTTCCAGATCGCATAGCCCTTCGCGTTCATGTGCAGGCGGTCCTGGATAAAAATATCTTCCATCGGGCTTCCATCGGCATTCAGCATTTTTGAATAGACATCCGCGAAGGCCGTTTTCTTTTCCTTTTTTAAAAAGGCCATGATCTGCTGGTTGGCCGCTTCATATTTCGGCAGCAGGAGGATCCGGCTGGGACTGGGCTTCATCGATACATACAGGAAGGGCACCAGGGGATACCGGGCCCGGATCAGGGAATATAGCGTCTTAAAACGTTCCATCACCATTTCCACCGTTATGGTATCACTGGAAGCAAAATCATTTTCCCCGCAATAAAGCACGATCTGTTTGGGCTGGTAGGGATAGATCACGTCATACCGGAAGCGGATCAGGTCCGCCAGGGTAGAACCCCCAAAAGCCCGGTTCAGGATCTTCTGTTTGGGAAAATAGTCCTGCACATCTTTCCAGAGGGTGAAAGAAGAGCTGCCGATAAAAAGCGTTTGTCCCGGGGCCGGGAAAGCCAGGCTGTCCTTCTGCCGGAGGGCCTGTACTTCTTTCCAGTAGGGGATATGGTCCTGCGACCAGCCCGCAGCGGCCAGCAGGAAAAACAGGAGAGAAAAAATAAATGATTTGCGCATATCAGTCCACTTTTATTTCAGGGGTTCTTGTACTGGTGCCGTTTTCATTCACGGCCTCAATACAATAATAATAGGGTTTCCGGGAATCCATGGCCTTCATCCAGTATTCATTATTGGAATGCACCATAATACTGGTGTAGAGCTTACCGGGCTCGGTGCCGTAATAGATAGTATAGGCAAATGCATTGTCCACCGGCTTCCACTTGATAAAAGCGCTGCGTTTGTCCTTCTCCGTACGCAATACAATAAAGCCCTGTACCGCATCGGGCTTTGCCCCGTTGCCATTACCGAATACCCGCAGTCCGCTGATGGCAAATTTACCGGTGGGCATGTGCAGGTTCTCCAGCCTGATATACCGGGCCTGTACCGGGACCGCCAGTTCCACATACTCGTGGGGCACATCGGTATTGTTCCGGCTCTTGTCCACCAATACCGTCCATTTCTTCCCGTCCGTTGAAGAATATAATTTATACTGGTGATACTGGCCGGTCCATTTTCCCAAACGATCGGGCTCCGCATCCTGGTCTGCATAGTTGATCTGTACTGCGTTAACCGTGGATATCGTCCCCAGGTCGCTCTGGATCCATTCTCCCTTGTTGCCGCTAACTGCGCTCCAGTAAGTTTTGATCAGTTCATCCACTGCATTATTGGGCAGATAGCCCCCCAGGGTAGAGGACACCTGCACCGGTTTATTGTAATTGAGCAGCATCCAGCCGGTGAAATAGGCCGATTTCCCATCCTTGCCATACTGGTTGCCGGGGAAGCCGGGTGCCGGGATATAATGCGGATAATCCCCGAACGTGGTATTGCAGTACATTTTATCATCGTCATCAAAACCGGCGGGCCAGATGCCAAGCCGGCGCTCGAATGTATTTTTAACTGAAATAACGGTCGTGGATACATGCCAGTAATTATTATATTTATCCTGGAACGTGGTACCGTGGCCGGCGCCCCTGACAAAGCCCCCCAGTTTGATACTCAGGGGATCACTCTGCGCTTCAAAGGGACCGAGGGGATCCTTTCCCACTACTAACCCGTCCGCATAACCGCTGAACTCCGTGCCCGGCGCACCGTATTGCAGGTAATACTTCCCCTTGTATTTGGTCATATGAGAACCCTCCAGGAAAGGATCCAGGAAGGTGTTATCCATGTGCTCCCCGAAACGCTGCCAGCCAAAGCGCCAGGGTTCCAGCATATACATTTCTTTCCGGCCGCCGATGGGTTCCATATTCTTCCTGTTCAGTTCGATCCCGTACATCGGGAACCGGTTGCTGCTGCCATTATACATATAAAACCTTCCGTCCTCATCCGTAAAGAAAGAAGGGTCCCAGCCCCCGATCGCAAAGGAATCCACCAGGGGCTTCCATTCATTGGCTTTCGGGTCCGTGCTCATCCAGATGGTGAACCGGCTGGTATAGGTAGATCCAAATACGATCATGGTATCACCCATGATGCCCACACCCGGGGCGCAGAGTTCATCATAGCCTTCGTTCCAGGGACGCAGGAATTTACGGGATATGAATTTCCAGTTCAGCATGTCCGGGCTCCACCAGTATCCCCACTGGTTGGTGCTGAATAAATAATAATCTCCTTTGTACAGTACGATCACCGGGTCGGCGGTGGCGCGGTGCCTGCCCCAGTCTGCAAAATTGGGAATGGGGGTATAGCCATAATCAATGTTGACCGGATTGCAATAGGTTCGTTGCTGGGCGGAAGCGGACAGCAGTAAAAACCAAAAAGTAAAAAGTAAAAATCCCGCCGGGGGAAAACGCTTTATCGGATTGAAGAGTTTGTTAAGCATACTGGTTAAAATAATTGGCAATTACCGGTCTATAAATTTCGTTTTTTTAGTTCTTCCACCGCATGATTCACCGCTCTTGCAGTAAAAGCCATATATAAGATGGACGGGCTCTGGCTGCCGGTACTGGTCATACAGGCTCCGTCGGTTACGAATACATTCCTGCAATGATGCAGCTGGTTCCATTCATTCAGCAGGGAATTCCCGGGATCCTTTCCCATCCGTACCCCGCCCATTTCATGAATATCCAGCCCCGGCGCCTGTTTGCTGTCCCGGGTATTGATGTTTTTTGCCGCCGCCGCTTCCAGCATCAGCCGTCCCTGTTCCAGGAAATCCTTCACCATTTTATCATCATTCTCATCATACCCAACCGATGTGACCAGGAGGGGAATACCCCATTGGTCCTGCTGCTCCCGGCTCAGCCGCACCTGGTTGCTTTCCTTTGCGATCGTTTCTCCCTGCATATACATATACAAGCCCCAGGTGCCCGGTTCGCTGATCGCTTCTTTGTATTCCGCACCAAGCAGGGGTTTGATATTCTTTTCACTTAATTTTTCCCGGTAGGCGCCTGAATAAATGACATAACCCCCATAAAAATCCGTATCCCTTTTTTCCAGGTTCCTGAAATTAGCCACGATACATTCGGCCGGCTTGGATACTTTATAATATTTATCGGTAAACCCCTCGATATCCCCGTTCATGCTGCCCCGGTAATTGTGAAAGCAAATATACTTACCCAGGAGCCCGTTATCGTTTCCCAGCCCCCGGGGAAAACGACGGGAAGTGGAATTCAGCAGGATCAGGTTGCTGTTTAAGGACGAGGCATTGCAGAATATGATCCGGGCATAGAATTCGGTCGCTTTTTTGGTATTCGCATCAATCACCCTGACCCCGGTGGCTTTTTGCTGCTGCTCATCATAAATGATGGAGTGGACAACGGAATGAGGACGGATGGTCAGGTTGCCCGTCCTTGCCGCCCAGGGCAGGGTGGAGGAATTGGAACTGAAATATCCGCCCAGCGGGCAGCCCCGCATACAGAGATTGCGGTTCATGCATTGGGCGCGGCCCTGGTCCAGGTGAATTTGCTTTGGATCGGTGATATGGGCCCATCTCCCGGAGACATAGTGCCGGTTAAATTTTTCCTTCAGCACTTTTTGCATATGCTGTTCCACCGCATTCAGTTCATAGGCGGTCAGGAACTCCCCGTCGGGCATGGAGGGAATGCCATCATAATTGCCGCAGACCCCGATAAATTTTTCTACATGACTGTACCAGTCCTCGATCTCCTTATATCCAAGGGGAAAGGACGCCCCGTATCCATAACGTTCCGGTGCTGTAAAATCATATTCGCTCCAGCGGGCACAGGCCCTTCCCCAGGTCAGTGACTTGCCCCCGACCTGGTAACCACGGATCCAGTCGAAGGGCTTCTCCTGTATATACGGATGATCAGCATCCTTTACGAAAAAATCCATCGTATCCTCCCCGTAGCCGGCTGCTTTACTGATCAAAGGATTTTGTTCTCTTGTTTTGCGGGTTATGGCGCCCCGGTGGGGCAGTTCCCAGCGGGACAGGCTGGCCGTTGGGTAATCCCGGATATGTTCGACATTTCTTCCTCTTTCGAGCACGAGGGTCTTCAGTCCCTTTTCACATAATTCCTTGGCAGCCCAGCCACCACTGATGCCACTGCCGATCACGATCGCATCATAGCTGTTTGTTTCTTTACCGTTACTGTTGATATGTACCTGTAAACTGTCCGGCATTGCTTCGCTGTTAATACCTGCGTCCTTTGTTTTTAAAGATAAGACGATCGAGACTGAGGGCACCGGGACCGGTAAAAAGGAATACGAGGCTGAGCAGGATAAAAAGAAAGGGGTGCTGGTCCCCCTGGAATATTTTCCCTTTATCACCCAGCATAAAAATGATGCCGGTAAAAGCTGCAATCACGCCCAGGGCAGCCAGCCTGGTAAACAAACCCAGTACCAGTCCCGCCCCGGCCAGTAATTCGGCCACTTTCCCCGTATAGGCCCAAAGAGCCGGCTGGGCATAATGCCTGTCTGAGAACCACCCGGTGTACATCTCCATTTTCTCCGCGTTAAAACATTCCCAGCCATGAAAGAGCAGCAGTACACCGGTAATGATCCTGACCAGGGCAATCCCCCCGGGTAAGCCGGCCGGTGAAGCTGAAAAGAATTTTCCCATACGCAACCGTTTTACGGGTGTAACTGGAAACACACCCGGTTATTTATTTATACAGGCCCGGATCTTACTCAAAATTCGATCCCATCCGGGCTTATCAAAAACCCCCGTAATGACAATAAATCCCTGTCTTTACCCCTAAATCCCTCCGGGAATGATCCCGCAACCGCGCAGTCATTATTTAACGATGGGCCAGGGAAAACTGCTTTTCAGTTTCACTTTCGTCCCGGTGGCCGATGATTTCCGGGCTGCTTCAATGATCTCCAGTACATGCAGGGCATGTTCCACATTGATCCGGGGCTCCGTGCCATTTACCAAACTCTCTCCCACCACCCGGGCTCCTTCCTGCCATTCATATCCTCCTTTATCCGTACATAGCAGTTCAGCCGGTTTATCCCAGGAAGTATCCAGTACCACTCCATTGGTCTCCCAGTCATACCCGATCAGCCGCATATTTCCATAATCGCCATAGACCTGGATGGAATGCAGGGACTGGCTCCCCGCCTCATGCCCGTGCGGGTCAAAATAATTGAACCCGCACATGATATGGCTTATCACACCTTTATCATGCTCCAGTAAAACCTGTGCATTGTCTTCCGCTTCCACTTTTATTTTTCCTTTATCGTCCACCGTCCTTTCGGGATTTACAATACTGGTCATGGCCATCACGGCCCGGGCCGGACCCAGCAGGCCGGTAAGGGTGGCCATATTGTACACACCGAGATCCGGCATGCTGCCCCCGCCTTTTTCATAGAAGAAGGCAGACCAGGTGGGGCCGGTATGCCCGTACTGTCCATGAGCTGCAGCGATCCTTCCCAGTTTACCTTCCTGTATTGTTTTACTCATAAAGGCGAACTGAGGGCTGTTGACTACGGCCGGGGCTCCCCATATTCGCAGCTTTTTTTTATTCGCCAGGTCCAGCAGGGCCTTTCCTTCGGCATAGGTATTGGCCATTGGTTTCTCACTCCATACATGCTTCCCCGCCAGCAGGGCTTTCTTATTCAGCTCCCCGTGTACCTGCATATCGGTCAGTGTGACCATCATATCAAAGGCCACCCCTTTGAGCAGGGCATCAATATGCGGATGGGTCTGCGCATTCACCTTGTATTGCGTATTCTGTGCCAGGGCCCGATCATATTTGATATCGCATAAACTCACCACTTCGATCAGTCTGGAAGAAAGCAGTTGGGGCAGATAGCGGTTACTCACACTGCCGCAACCGATCAGGGCTACTCTCAGTTTCTTACCCGGTAATTCAGCCGCCCATCCTTCGAGGGAGGAAACCAGTAAGGCAGCACCGGCCATGGCCGTGGTCTTTAAAAACTGCTCCCTGGAGATATTTTCTTTCATGTCCGCTATTTTTTAAAATAAGGTGAAGAAAAGCCCAGTTTCTTCAGGCCGTTTTGTACATCCGGGATATTCATGAATAATTTCCACAATAAGCCCGTCCGGTAATTTTCAATCATGGTAATAATGGGTCCCTGGTCAATGGCCAGGTGGGACTTCGCATACCAGTTGTGGTGAATACTGAAGCCGTCCACAAAACCGTATTTGCTCCAGATCTTATCCCCGAGTCCGTAATAGAAATAACGGAGCGCTTCCATACTTTCCTTTGGTGTATACGGCATGGAGGAGATCGCTGCGGTAGGCTGAATCACCCCCCGGTCATTCTCGGGACTGTGGGCTACATAACCCTTGTAACTGTCGCCTGCGGTTAACCCCCAGCATTTTTCACTGTATCCTTTAAACCCTTTCGGGTTCTCCCGGCAATAGGCCAGGTTGATCAGGGTATGGTTCTTCCCCTGCAGGAAATAATCGGTACCGAGTGAGTCTGTCAGGCCGTTGGGATCAATGCCCTGGAAGGTATATTGTTCAAAGAATAAAGGGCCTCCCATGTCCTTGTCATAATTTCCCAGTGGCAGTTTATAGCCATAGTACTCTTTCCCGTTGGCAAAACCCATACTGCCGGCCCAGGTTCCGTCATAGACCTCTTTTGCAATTGAATGGGAGGGGGAGGCGGCGGAAAGGATATAGGTAATCAGGCATTCATTCCATCCCCATACCGGGAAGTTCATATCAAAGCCGTTATTGGGACTCCAGTGCCAGTATAATTTATTTTGCCCGTTGGTATGCCAGTTCCAGTTGGCAGCGCCCCAGATCTGGCCAATGCGTTTCCGTAAATACAGTTCCCTTGGATTGTCCCGGTTGAAATATTCCCTGGCGCATAGGAAACCCATGAGCAGGTAGGAGGTTTCCACAATATCCGCACCGTCATCGAGCCGGTCGAATTTAATGGTCCTGCCCGTTCTCCCATTCATAAAATGCGGGTAAATGCCGTGATAACAATCCGCATTAATGAGGAAGTCGGCGATCCGGATCAGGCGGCGCACAGCCGTATCCCGTCCAATCCATTTTCTTTCCACGGCCACAATCGTACTCAGGATACCGAAGCCGGTACCACCAATCGCGCCGGCATCGGGCCCGAATTCCGTTTTACTGAAATTAGGTTCATCCCAGGCTTCATTGATATAATCCCAGTAATGTTCGGCCCGGACTGTATTGCTTCTTTCGAGTGCCAGGCCGCTAAACGGATGCGCACCGTGCCAGAAATACCGGAATGTCTGTTTCTGTACCTGCTCCAGCAATTGGTCATCCTGCAGGTTCTTAATGATTCCTGCAGGCGCAATACTATCGGGACCATCCCCGTATTTCCCTTTGGTAAGGGAGAGCGGACGTGACTGGGAATAGCCGGCCAGGCCCAGCAGGAAAAAGCTGAAAAAGCAGATCAGGCATTTATTATTCATAGCAATCGTTATCGTATCAGTACCGTGGTTCCTTTTAATGAAACCCTTTTTCCCGAAACATCGGTATAATCCAGCATCCAGACATAGACCCCCGTCGTTTGCAGCACTCCCCCCACCCGCCCGTCCCATTTCCGGGTCCAGTCATGACTTTCAAATACCTGCCGGCCATTGCGGTTGTACACCCGGAAAACGAGACCGGTTACCTTAAACGCGTTCAGCGGGTACAGGTAATCATTCTTCCCGTCATTATTGGGTGTAAAGGCAGAGGGAACGGCGATATAACAGTTATCCTCCACCCGGATCAGCTGGTAAGCGGTATCGCTGCAACCTGCTGTATCCGTTACCGCCAGTCTTGCCATATAACTGTCCTGGTTAGCCGGGATGGTAAAATACTGTATCCCGGGTCCGGGATCTGTAGAAATAATTCCATTCCCGAATTCCCAGTACCAGCTTTCAATTTTTCCCCGGCTTTTCTCCCTGAATAAAAGAGAATCATAGCTCCTGCAGAGATGAGGCGATACTTCCATGACCGCTTTTACTTCTTCCCTGTTCCTGACTTTTATTTCCACTTGTGCCGTATCCGAGCAACCGGAACTACCGGTCACTTTTACCGTGTACACCGTTGTAACATCCGGCAGGGCCCGGGGGTTCATTATCGCCGGGTTGGATAAGCTTTTCACCGGTGTCCATTCGTATAGCATGCCCGGGCTGGCCTGCAATTGCACAAGCTCTCCTTTACAAACAGCGGTATCGGGCCAGGCATCCACATCTATCCCGATCATCTTTACAAGTGTACTGTCCCGGGCCAAGCACCCTCCCCGGGTGATGATGTCCACATAATACATTCCACTGTCTGCAAGGGAAGAAAAATAGATCTGCGGGAAGGGGATATTATCATAAAATCCGTTCGGCCCGGTCCAGTTGTATGCGGCTCCGCCATCCGCGTAAAACTTTAAGGGCTGGCCGGAACAGACCGGTGAATTACTGGTAACTGAAATATCCCCGGGAATTCCATTCACTTCCACTTTCAGTGTATTGGAAACAATCCGGCAGCCGGGGTTGGTCATATTGTCCAGTTCTCCCCCGCTGAGCCGGAACAGAAAGGTATCCGGCACTGAAAAAATACCAGTATAGTCATTGGTTGTAGCGCCGGGTATGTCCGTCCAGGTGATACCATTATCCGTAGTCTGCTGCCACTGCAGGGCCGGGTTGGTATAAAAGGGGTCCATCACGCCGCTCAGCAGGACAGCACTACTATGCTGGTAACAGACACTTTTAACCGTGGTGCCCGCCGGTTCATTGGGAAATCTTATTTCTGCCCGGGGACCCTGCGGACTCACTTTAATATCATCAATGGCAAAATCCTCCGCACAATCCACTGCTGAGTTGGGAATCACGGTAATCCTTGCCACCAGTTTCGCTGCTGTATTTGGCATGGTAAAGTTGATCCCGAATTCCGTAAACTTATAACCCATCGAGGGGTTAGCGTACGCCAGACCGTTGCGCAGGGTATCAGTAAACAATACCTGCCCGGATTCATTTTCGATGTTCATGGCGAATACCGGGAACCGCACGGGAAGTTCGCAGGGAGCCGGCCGGTCCAGGTTAATATACCGCGCATTAAACAGGTAAACCGTACCCGGGCACATGGCTTTGCGGATGGTATCAACATACAACAGCACCGGGGTAGCCTGCGTGGTATAATTCACCAGCATCATATTGCCATCCGCATGTGAAGGCATATAATCGCTGTTATAATCACTGCTTAGGGGGATCCATTCATCGGAAAAACAACCATTGATGTTTACCCTTCGCAGGATTGTATAATGGCCGGGAGGAGGACAGATACTGGTGCTATAGGTAAACCCGGTCGTCCCGGCAGGGAGTGCCGGTCCCGGTAACAAATCAGTTTTATCACCGATGCCAAAATGCTGCCACAATACAGGAGGGCCCAGGCCCTGCTGTGCCGCAGCCTGCAGACCGCTCAGTGCCACCAGTAATGGCAGTAGTATTTTTTTATATCTCCTGATCCGCATTTCGTAGTCACGCCGGAAAGTCTGCAGCTATTTCAGCACCGGGCTTTGAAAGTCCAGCCTGCCAAGACCCGTTTTCACTTCGGGGCAGCTCATGAATAAGTTCCACAGCAAACCGGTCCGGTAATTTTCGATCATCACAATAATCGGTCCCTGGTCAATGGCGAGATGCGAGGAAGCCACCCAATTCCTGGATTCATTGAAGGCATCCACAAACCCGTATTCACTCCAGATCTTATCGCCCAGGTCTTCGTAAAAATGCCGTAAGGCTTTCATTGAATAATCCGGTGTGTACGGAAAGGCGCTCAAGGCGGCTGTTGGGGAAATCGTACCCAGGTCTTCGGTGGGCGAATGGGCCGCATACCCGTTGTAAGTATCGCTGGCCGTCAGTCCCCAGCAGTTCTCCCCGTATCCTTTAAAATGATTCGGATTCCGGATACAATGTTCCCGGTTGATGAGGGTATGATGGTGGTTCTGCTCCCAGTAATCGGCATAGCGGTCTTTCAACCCTCTCGGATCAAGACCGAGAAAAGAATATTGTGAAAAGAATAAGGGGCCGCCATAATCAAAACCCAGCGGCAGCCTGATCCCGTAAAATTCCTTTCCATTCTTAAAGAAATTACTTTCCGCCCAGCCCCGGTGATAAACATCCGGGCTGACCTGGTAACGCTCATTGGGAGAAGAGGCAGCGAGCACATACATGATCAGGCATTCGTTGAACCCCCGTACCGGGAAATTCATGGCCCAGCCATTATTGGGGCTCCAGTGCCAGTACAGCACTTCCTGTCCGCCATTGGTAAACCAGTTCCATTCTATATCGGCCCACAACCCGTTGACCCGGTTGCGAATTTCCCGTTCTGTATCATTATTCCCGTTAAAATATTGCCGGGCACAAAGTAAACCCTGGAATAAATAAGAGGTCTCCACCAGGTCGGCCCCGTCATCCTTGCGGCTGAACGGAATGGTCTTCCCGGTAGCGCCGTCCATCCAGTGCGGAAACACCCCGTGATAACTCTGCGCTTTCAATAAGAAATTGATCAGTTTCAGCATAAACTTCGCGGCTGTATCGCGGCTGATCCATTTGCGCTCCACGGCCACGATCACACTCATGACCCCGAAACCGGTACCCCCCGTGGTGACGGTTTCGTGCCCGTAACCAAAACTGATATTGCTCCGTTCCCGGGCCATACCGGACACCGGGTGGGCAAAATCCCAGAAATAACGGAAGGTCTGCCGCTGTACCAGGTCCAGCAGGGCCGAATCGGACAGGTTCCCCGGGCGGGCGGCCGGGTTAAATACAGCCATCCCTTTTTGGGATTGGGCGGTTCCCCCAACAGACAGCAGGATCACTGCGATAAGGAGTTGTTTCTTTATTCGCATATAAAATCGTTGATTCCGGGTGAACAATATGCTACAGGTACGGGGCACTGAAGCCGAGTGATAACATGCCCGCTTTTACTTCCGGGCAACTAATGAATAAATTCCACAGCAACCCGCTGCGGTAATTTTCGATCATCACAATAACCGGGCCCTGGTCGATTGCCAGGAAGGAAGAGGCAAACCAGGTCTCCTTTAATGAAAAGGCATCCACAAATCCGTACTCCTTCCAGATCTTATCTCCCAGTACATAATAAAAGAATTTCAACGCTGCCATGGACTGGGCCGGGGTATAGGGAAAGGATGACAGGGCCGCGGTGGGAGCGATCACCCCCACATCATGCGTAGGGGAACTGGCCGTGTAGCCATTGGGAATATCGCTGGCCGTCAACCCCCATACCGAATCACTGTAGCCGATACCGGCCACCTGGCTTGTCCGGCAGTACTGGTAATTGATCAGTGTATGATGGAGGGTCTGGGTGGCATAGTTCGCATAGGCGTCACTGAGCCCGTTCGGGTTGATCCCGAGAAAAGAATAATGAGAAAAGAACAGGGGACCGCCCTGGGGAGGTCCTAACGGAAGGGTGTACCCGTAATAGGCATTCCCGTTCACAAACCCGTTGGTGCCGTTGGCGGTCCAGCCATTGCTGTACACCGTGGCCGGTACTCCATGTGTGGCGGAGGAGGCGGCCAGCACATAAGTAATCAGGCATTCATTCCATCCCCGGATGGGCATATTCATCACCCAGCCCTTATCGGGACTGTAATGCCAGTACAGTACGTTTTGTCCCCCGTTGCGGAACCAGTCCCACTCCACATTGTTGTACAGGATATTGATATCGCTGCGCAGGTTTGTTTCCGCGGCATCCGCCCCGTTAAAATACTGGCGGGCGGTGAGCAATCCCATCATCAGGTAAGAAGTCTCCACCAGGTCCGCGCCGTTATCATTATTGCTGAACGGAACGATCGCGCCGGTGGTTCCATTCAGCCAGTGCGGGAATGCACCCTTTACTTTTACTGCTGTATTCTTCAGGAAAGAAGCAATGGTCTGCATCCGGGCCAGGCCCTGTGCCCGGGTAATAAAACCCCGGTTGATCCCGGTAAGGATCGCCATGATGCCAAATCCCGAACCACCCGAAGTAACCGTCTCCCCTGAATTGTTTCTTTCCCTTGCCAGCCCGCTGACCGGGTGGGCAAAATCCCAGAAATATTTAAAGGTCTGCTGCTGCACTTTATCCAGCAGTTCATTATCCGTAAGCGGTGGAAATTTCCGGGATGAATCGATCCTTGTTACCAGGAGTTTTTCCACCGATGAAATAAACGGCCCCCCCGCTGCAGATTTCAGGGTATTGGCGAGCCTGAACTGGTACCGGGTCAGTCCGGCTAAAGAAACAGTGGGCTGCAGGAGCAGGACGGAATCATTCTGCTGATAAGAAACGGTGTTGGGCACGGCCACCCCGTCCTGGGCTGTAAAACTGATGGCCCCGGCCACCGATGTCCGCATCAATGGTTCGGAAAATACGAATTTCATGACCGGCCGGAGGGCTGTGTTATAAGTCGTATTATCAAACTGGGTATTATCCAGCCAGCTGCTTTTCACCGTCATCTGCCGGGGCGGATCGGGTGTTCCCGGGCCGGATTTTTTTCCACATCCTGCCAGGAGGAACATAAGGGCAATCGTGTATAATCGTTGTCGGGTCATAGGCAAACCGGGCTTATCATTTAATGATATACGTATTGATGGAATGGCCCATGATATCGGCGGCGGCGGCCTTCCCGTTTATCCATAAACTGAACCGGGCCTTGCTTCCCTGGTTCATCACTACCACCGTAATGGTTCCATCCGGGTTCAGGAAAGCCGTAGAGAGCAACTGGCTGCGGCTCGGGCTGCTGGTAATTCTTTTGGCGCCGGGCTGAATGAATTTTGAAAAATGGCCGATATAATAATAGGCATTGGTATAGATCAGTTCCCCGGTCTTTGTATCGCCATGTACAGGCGCAAAACAGAAATTCTGCGCATGGTTGGGACCGCCGGTCTCGTCCAGCAGGATATTCCAGTCGGTAAAGCCCACCATCCCGTTATTGAAATCGTTGATCATGCTGCGCCCGTATTCCTCACCCAGTACCCATTCTTTTAAACGGTTAGTCTTAAACGCTTCGGCACAACCTTCGGTAAACAGGATGTTTTTATCCGGGTATGCTTCATACACTCTTTTAATATTCTCGTACATGGGTTGTCCCCCGCTCCAGTCCTCGTACCAGTGAAAACCGATCCCCCAGGCATATTTGGCTGCTTCGGGATCATTGAAATAAGCCTGTGCCCGCTGGTAGATCAGGTCGCGGTTATGATCCCATACAATGATCTTTTTATCCTGTAAGCCTTCCTTGTGCATGGTGGGGCCCAGGTGATTCTTCAGGAAATCCCTTTCCTCTCCGGCTGTATAGATGCAGCTTTCCCAGCGCTGGGTGGCCATGGGTTCATTCTGCACGGATATCCCCCAAACCGGTATCCCTTCTTTCTCGTATTCCTTAATGAATTTGGTATAATACATCGCCCAGCTGCTGAAATAGTCCGCTTTCAGTTTACCGCCGTGCAGCATATCGTTGTTCTCCTTCATCCAGGCGGGAGGACTCCAGGGACTGGCAAACAGATTCAGGTGGCCGCCGGCCGCTTTCATTGCTTCTTTGATAAAAGGGATCTTAAATTTCTTATCGTGCTCAATATTGAAGGTCTTTAAGTCCTTATCACCGTCCTGTACATAGGTGTACATATCGCTGCTGAAATCGCAGCTGTTGATATTGGTCCGGGCCACATTATACCCGATTCCCTTTTCCTTATCAAAATAAGCCAGCAGGAATTCGGCCTGCTTGTCTTTGGGTAATTTATAAAATGTCTCGGCGGATGCGTCGGTCAGGGCCGCCCCGGTTCCGAAATAGGTCTGGAAGGTCTTCCCCGGATCCACAAAGACGGTGATCTCGTTCTCAAAAGGCTGTCCTTTGTCCGCGAATGCCAGGGTATCGGCAAGGGATAAGCGGTATTCCGAACTGTCGGCCGTGGTGTACGTGATCACTTTTTTCCCTTCCGTGGAAAAGGAAGCGGGCGCCGTGGTCGCGGTCACTGATTTTTCTTTTGTATCCGTACAGGCCATCGCCCCGGCCACTAACATGAATAGGCATGCATTCTTTATCATATCGTTTGATTTAATTATTACCATACAAAGGTACCTGTTGCGCCGGCGGCTAATTCCGTCACCGCCCATTTTTCTTTATATTTTATATTAAAAGTGGCGGCGCTGCCATCATTGATCACGATTAATACTTTTTTCCCGTCGGGCCGCAGGAAAGCGGCATTCGGAAGACCG
>JBBIGW010000032.1:0-30580 GCA_037447355.1 Bacteroidia bacterium
ATTTCTACAATGCCGGCTCCCGCACCCGGGGACAAGCTGAATTTAAAGCCAAATGGGGCAATCGTCCCAATGCAGATAACTGGAGACGCAGTGCCGCCCTGCTGAATAGCCGGATGAACGTACAGGGTGATCTTTCCGGGGGAGATGCCCCCGGTTCCGGTGATGCAGCCGGGAATAATGGTACCAGTTTTGAGGACCTGTACGGCCGTCTTCCGCTGACCGAAGCGCAACGGCAGCAATCGGATGATTCCATTCAATCCGCGCTATTTGCGCTGGGCAAAGCCTATATACAGGGTATCGAAGACTGCAGTGCCGGCACCAGTACCCTGGAGCTGCTGCGCAGCCGGTTCCCGGCCTTTATGCCGATGGATGAGTTGCTGTTTAACTTATACTATTGTTACCATAAAAACGGGGAAACGGATAAAGCCGCCGCCATTAAAAAATTAATGGGCGAACAATTTGCAGCCAGTAACCTCACTACCATTGTAACGACAGGTAAAAATCCGGCGGATGCCGCAGGAAACCGCCCGGCCACACAAACCTATGAAAAGATCTATGATCTTTTTATTGAAGGGAATTTTGCCGAAGCGATCGCTCAAAAGAAAATAGCCGATAGTCTTTACGGTGATAATTTCTGGACGCCACAACTGCTTTATATCGAAGCTGTATATTATATTAAACAACGGGAAGATGACAATGCGAAGAATAACCTGAACCTGATCATCGATAAATTCTCCAAAACACCGCTTGCAGAAAAAGCGGCCGGGCTGCTGGATGTACTGGGAAGACGTTCACAAATAGAGGAAGAACTGAAGAACCTGGTGGTCACCCGCTACACCGATTCAACAGCCGGCCAGCCGGTAACCGTTGTCCCGGTGAAACCTGTACCCAAGCCGGATACGGTGACTGTCAAACAACCGGTGGTGACGGTCCCTCCTCTCAAAACGGGTAAGGATACAGTGAAAACTGCACCTGTCATCCCCGTCGCCACTCCTTATGCATTCAACGCGACAGACAAATACTATGTAGTGCTGGTGCTGAATAAAGTGGATCCCGTTTTCTCCAACGAAGCAAAAAATGCGTTCTTCCGGTATAACCGGGAAACTTATTATAACAAAACCTACACCGCCGACCTGTTCCAGCTGGATGAGGAAAACCGTTTGCTGCTGTTGTCCTATTTCAATGATGTGCAGGATGCGGTGACTTATGTGGAAAAAACAAGACCCAAAACGGCCACTGAGATCCTGCCCTGGTTAAAAGGGGGTAAATATTATTTCTCCATTATCACCGAAAGCAACCTGCAATTACTCAAAAACAGCAAGGACCTGGAAGGCTATAAACGGTTCCTGGAACAAAACCTCCCGGGTAAATTCTGAGACGGTTCCGCCCGGGTAGAGGGAAATCCCCTGAAAATTCACTTTCGCAAAAATTTAAATCCCGGAATGGCCCGTCCGCCGGGTATTTTCTTATTTTCGGTTCTCCATTTCAAATCGTTGCCTTGTTTTAACCACAACCCTTCATTTACTATATGAAAAAAGCGGTCCGAATTTTCTGGCGCCTTTTTTTTGGCGGTTTTGCAGTCTTCGTCCTGCTGATCGTGCTGGCCAATTACGGCGTTTTCGGCGCGATGCCCTCCATTGATGATCTGCAGAACCCCTCCATCCTGCAGGCTTCCGAAGTGTATGCGGAAGACGGTACCCTGATGGGAAAGTATTATACAGAAAGAGGAAACAGGAGCAATGTAAAATACCGGGACATTTCTCCCTTTGTGATCGATGCCCTGGTTTCCACCGAAGACGAACGTTTTCACAGTCACAGCGGGATTGATTTCCGTTCTACCATGCGGGCCATCTTTACGCTGGGTTCCGAGGGCGGTGGCAGTACCATTACCCAGCAGTTAGCCCTGAATCTTTTTAATGAACGGGCTTCCAATAAAGCGATCCGGGTCATCCAGAAGCTCAAGGAATGGATCATTGCCGTTAAACTAGAAAGTAATTTCACCAAGGAAGAGATCCTGACCATGTACCTGAATGCGGTTCCCTTTGGCAACAATATCTACGGGATCCGGAATGCATCCCGGACTTTTTTTCAAAAGGAACCCGACCGCTTAAAAGTGGAAGAAGCAGCCCTGCTTGTGGGCATGCTGAAAGGAAACAGTATTTATAACCCGGTCAGGAATCCCAAGCTGGCGCTGGACCGCCGCAATACCGTCCTCAGCCAGATGGAGAAAAACGGGAAGCTGAATTCCGCCGAAGCCAAAAGGGTGAAAGCCCAGCCGATCAAACTGAATTACCGTAAACTGGATGAAAATACCGGCTATGCCCCCTATTTCCGGGAAATACTGAAGGACGAGATCAAAGAAGCGCTGAAAGATGTGGAAAAACCAAACGGGAGTAAATACAGCCTCTATAATGACGGGCTGAAAATTTATACCACCATCAATGTACAGATGCAGCAATACGCGGAAGAAGGAATGGCCCAGCACATGACCATGTTGCAAAAAGGCATCAACGCCCGCGGAGATATGAAGACCGGTTCCATCTGGAAAGGCCATGAAAAGCTCCTCGAGAAAGCGATCAGGGAATCGGACCGCTGGAAGAACCTGGAAGAGGACGGATTAAGTGACAAAGAGATCAGGGCCTCCTTCAATGTTAAAGTGCCGATGAAGGTTTTTGCCTGGAATACGAAGCGGGAAAAAGACACCCTGATGACGCCGATGGATTCCATTAAGTATCACCTGCAGATGGAGCAGGCCGGTTTTATTGCCATGGATCCCGTAACCGGTGAGATCAGGGCCTGGGTGGGTGGCATCAATTTCAAAACCTATAAAAACGATCACGTCAACCTGAAGACCAAGCGGCAGGTGGGATCCACCATCAAACCACTTTTATATACGCAGGCCATGGAGGAAAGAGGTTTTACCCCTTCCACCGAATGCGAGAAC
Source organism: Bacteroidia bacterium (assembly GCA_037447355.1). Taxonomy (GTDB): domain Bacteria; phylum Bacteroidota; class Bacteroidia; order Chitinophagales; family Chitinophagaceae; genus JJ008. The sequence goes on from JBBIGW010000032.1 coordinate 2,945, forward strand.
GTCGCTCAGTTTTTCCCCGGCAGCGGCTGGGTACCCGCCGGCAAACAATGTGGCGGGGGCACGATGACCATGGCGGATGCGCTGGCTTTCTCCAAAAACTGTGCAACGGCCTTTATCATGAAACAGGTGGGTCCCAAACAATTCTCCGAATTCCTGTCCCGGCTCAATGTACCCACGCCGGTACAGCCCTACCCGTCCATCGCGCTGGGTACCTGTGACCTTTCCATGTACGAGATGCTCTGGGCCTATACGATATTTGCAGGGCGCGGTTTTTCCACCAAACCCTACGCGATCAGCCGGATCGAAGACCGGAATGGGAATGTGATCAAACGGTTTGACTACAGTGTAAACCGAAAAGAGGCAGTGAGCGAGGTAACGGCCTATACCATGTCACGGATGATGCAGGGCACGGTGGATAAAGGTACGGCAAGGGGATTAAGGACCCGGGTGGGCGCTGCTGAAATGGGTGGTAAGACCGGTACCACGGATGACAATGCAGATGCCTGGTTTATCGGTTATACACCCCAGTTACTGGCGGGGTCCTGGGTAGGATTTGAGTACACATTCATGCGCAACCAGGGGGATGGGAACCGGATTGCCCGTCCCGTGGCCGAATATTTTTTCCAGAAGGTACTGGCGGATAAAAAGCTGGGGATTGAAAAAGATGCCAGGTTCGTGAGACCGGCGGAACTGGAAAACGAGATCAACAGCGCCGATATTATTATCAGTGAACAGGACCCGGTGCCGGGAGCCGAAGGGGTTGACCAGGGGGTGGGTACCGAGGAGGATTACCAGAATAACAGCAATGAATATATAGGGCCCGAATCAAAACCGGTGAAAGAAGACGAAGACAAACCCGCTAAAAAAGATACGGTAAGCAAAGCCGTCATCCGGAAAGAAGAAGCGACCGGTAAACCCATTGGCTCCCCCCAGGAAGATCCTCAAAAAAAGAAAGGGCTGCTGCGCCGGTTATTTGACCGGAAAAATTAATAAGCCGAAGTTCCGGTTGCAGGCATTACCGCTTACCGGTGCTGGAATGACAGTTTCTTTGCCATATCCGCACTCATTCCTTCTGCAGAAACGCCATATCCGCTGACGAGGATACCCCGGATGCCATTTGCCGATTCAATGGCATAGATCACCGCCTCATCCGATGGATCCGTATCGCCTTCAAACCGGTAAAACTCAGTGATCCGGAAATCCCGGATATCATATTTATCCCCGTTGCAGACCAGGCAATTCTCTTCCAGGTTAAAATCAACCGTGTAGCCTCTTTGACGAAGGCCACTTATCGCCTGGGATAAAGTATCGTAAGAAATCATATTAAATATATTTACGTACAGGTAAAGAACAGGCTGCCAGCTTAAGAGAACAATCCGGAACCTGCCTGGTTCATTCCACAGGAAATTCTGTATAAAATGCCACGCATACAGGCTGTGCAAAATAAATACGCCCGAACCGGCTGCCAGTACGGGTTATACAGCAAATAGTAGTACTTTTGCCGCCATAAAAATAAAAGCAAAAAAATGTCAACCGTAACTAAAACCATCGATTTCAGCCTGCCCTATAAAGTGGCGGATATTTCCCTGGCAGAATGGGGACGCAAAGAAATCCGTTTAGCCGAAGCAGAAATGCCCGGTTTGATGGCGATCCGTGCCGAATACGGCCCCTCGCAACCCCTGAAAGGTGCCCGCATCGCCGGTTGCCTTCACATGACCATCCAGACCGCGGTCCTGATTGAGACTTTAACGGCTCTTGGCGCCGAGGTAAAGTGGAGTTCCTGTAATATTTTCTCCACCCAGGACCATGCGGCTGCTGCGATCGCCGCGGCCGGTGTGGGTGTATTTGCCTGGAAGGGACAAACCATTGAGGAAGCCGACTGGTGTATCGAACAGACCCTGTTCTTCGGTGGTGCTGACCGTCCGCTGAATATGATCCTCGATGATGGCGGAGACCTGACCAATATGGTACTGGATACCTACCCGGAACTGACCCAGCATGTGAAAGGTATTTCTGAAGAAACCACCACGGGTGTGCACCGCCTGTATGAGCGGATGGCCAAAGGTACCCTGCCTGTACCCGCGATCAATGTGAATGACTCTGTGACCAAATCCAAATTCGATAACAAATACGGTTGTAAAGAATCACTGGTGGATGCGATCCGCCGTGCCACGGACGTGATGCTGGCCGGTAAGGTAGCCGTGGTAGGTGGTTATGGGGATGTGGGTAAAGGATCTGCCGCTTCCCTGGCTGGTGCCGGATGCCGCGTGATCGTTACAGAGATCGATCCCATCTGCGCCCTGCAGGCTGCTATGGACGGTTTTGAAGTAAAGAAAATGATCGATGCCGTAAAAGAAGCCGATATCGTGGTAACCGCTTCCGGTTGCCGCGACCTGATCACCGGTGCGCATTTTAAACTGATGAAGGACAAAGCAATCGTATGCAATATTGGCCACTTTGATATCGAGATCGATATTGCCTGGCTGAATACCCATTATGGCCAGACCAAGGACACGATCAAACCCCAGGTGGATATTTATAATGTGGATGGCAAAGACATTATTGTCCTGGCTGAAGGCCGTTTGGTAAACCTGGGCTGCGCCACGGGTCACCCTTCCTTTGTTATGAGTAATTCATTCTCCAACCAGACCCTGGCCCAGATCGAACTCTGGAACAACCACAAGAATTACGAAAACAAAGTGTATGTGCTGCCCAAGCACCTGGACGAGAAAGTGGCCCGCCTGCATCTCGCCAAGATCGGCGTGGAACTGGATGAGCTGACGGATGCACAGGCCGGTTACCTGGGGATCACCAAAAATGGCCCCTTCAAAGCTGATCATTACCGGTATTAATTTCCCCCGACTGACCCGAAACCCGCCCGTCCCGGCGGGTTTTTTATTATTCCGGAAAATTACTTACCAGTTAGTAAGTATTGTATATTTGCCCCATGGCAGTCCGCCCTACCGATACCAAAGAAGCGATCCTGCGGCTGGGAACGGAGTTTATCCAGACCTACGGGTACAATGCGTTCAGCTATGCGGATATCTCCAAAGAACTGCATATCAAAAATGCGGCCGTCCATTATCACTTCCCGGGAAAAGAAAACCTGCTGGCCGGTATCATTGACCAGCATATACAGCGTTACCGGGAACTGGCCATAACATTCGCGAACCCTGGAATTCCTTCCAAACAAAAACTGCAAAGCATTATCAGCCGTTATTCCGCCCTTTGTGACCAGGGCCGGATCTGCCTGATCGGGTCGGTTTGCGCCGATTACCATACGCTGCCGGACTCGGTGAAAACCCGGCTGTCTGAACTGATCGGACTGGTACTGGGTATGGTGGAAAAAGTGCTGAGAGAAGGAAAGAAAAAAGGGGAATTGCAGTTTACCGAGACCGCCCGGGTAAAATCCATGCTGCTGATGACCAACCTGGCCGCGGGGGTGCAACTGGCCCGGATCACGGGACAAAAAGATTATACGGCCATCTGCAACAGTCTCCTCAAACAAATCGTAGTATAAAAAATTTTTTATTCCTAAAACTTACTTATCAGTAAGTAATCAAATCACCTTAAACCATTTTTGTATGAAACAGTTACTCACGCTCCTTACTGCACTGGTCCTTGTATTACCCGCAACCCGGCTGACTGCCCAGCCCCCGGCCGGTTTCAAATCCGGGTATATCGTTACCGCCGACGGCGTCCGCCTGGACGGTTTCATCAGGGAGAATTTCAAATCCAAAGCTTCTTTTGTTTTCCAGACAGCCGCCGGGAAGAAGACGACCTACGGCGGAAATGCCGTGAATGAAGTGAATGTGGAAGGCGTATCCTTTATTTCCTATGCAAACGACTTTTTTAAAGTGGTCAGCACCGGGGCCAAAGCCAGTTTATTGCAAAAGGTTTCCGATGCCACGGGGAAAGTAATCTACAACGGGTCCGAAGCAGCCGGTATCAGCTCCGGTACCGAAGGCCGCATCAATGATACATTTATTAAGAAAGCCACCCTGGCGGCCTTTACCCTGGTCAGCCGCGACAACCTGAACGAAGTGATCAGCGCCCTGTTTCCCGACTGCCCGGATATCCTGTCCGCGGCAAAAGCCGGCCAGTTTCAGTACAATGAACTTGAAAAGGTTATTACCCGGTATAATGCATGTAACTAATGATCAGCCCTGTGAAGTAACCAGTCCAAAAGAGGTTGTCCCGCTTAACGGGGACAGCCTTTTTTTTCAGGCGGCAAACTGACCCGGGAAACTGAAAGAGATAATGGCCTGCCGCTTGCGGGCCCCTTCCATACTGATATGCCCGCCAATTTTCGTGGCATCGGGTTCAATGGAACCCACACTGAAGGATAAAGCGTAGCCGTTGTAATTATTTCTTTCCTCTATCTGCAGGAGGATCATGTCCCTGTACCGGTCAGCGGTAATATGAACATCCCCTTCCTTTGAATTCCGGATCACGGCATCCAGCAATTCGTCCAGCACATCCATTAACTGTTCAGCGCCGGGACCTAATAAAAGATCCCTGTCTACCTCATTTACGATCCGGGTATGATGCTGAAAGGCGGCAGGCAGGGAATGATCAACCAGGCTTTTAACCAACTGGTTCAGAGAGACCGGAACCGTAAAAGCACCGGGTGCCATGTACATATCTTCCATAGGGTTGTTTTTTTGTTTTTCAGGGGTATCGGATTGGAAATTCTGATTACAGCATAAATTTATTCACCAATGTGTATAATACGATCAATCCGGACCGGGTTATTCCGCAGTTTAAAAGTTTTCCCTTCCTGTGCTAAGTGTTTTTGCTGGCTGCCCGTACTCAGCGGATCAGCGCCTTGGCCTCTTTGACCAGGCAACTGCCCAATGATACCAGTAATTCCTGATCGGTGGGACTGAGCAGGACCACGATCTCTTTTTTGGCACTGCCGGTGAATACGATCTGGCTGATCTTCTGGGTGGTGAGTTTCTGCAGCTGGGAAGTGGTGGTAACCGAATTCTTATAAATGAAATGAAAAAGCCCCTCGCAGTTCATTGTACCCGCATTGCGCAGGTTCATCTTCACTTTGCTTCCTTCAAAGTGAATGACGGCTGTAGAGTTATTATCGAAACAACGGTTGGCCCCCTCGAGGGAAAACAGGAGGTCCACTTCCTTACTGTCTGCGTCGATGGTCAGGGATGCCCCGCTGAAGAACATAAAACCGGTTGAAAGTTTTGTTTCCTTAGTAAAAGGGTCGGTTTCCCGGTTCAGTTTACAGTCTTGCGCCGCCGTAAAAAGCGGGAGCAGCAGTACCGGGAGAAGAAATCGCTTCATCTTAAAATTTTATCATTAAAAATAACTTTTTTTAGCATTGAAGGCCAGCCTGTTTTGTTAATAACCCCGGAAAAAACAAAGGCAACCCGGGCAACCCGCCTGCAGGGTAACCCGTTTTAATGGTAACTTTCAGTATACCAACATTATTTTCCCCGCCCCCTCACCTCCATGCGAAAGCTGAGTATCATACTGCTGCTTTTTATCTTGTTGCCTGTAGCCGGAAGGGCCAGCCATATTACCGGCGGTGAAATGTTCTATACTTATGGAGGATTGTCCGGAGGACTGCACCGGTACCATGTTGTCCTCAAGCTATACCAGCGATGTAACAGCGGGCGCCAGTTCCCTGATCCTGCCATTATATCCGTCTTTGACAAAACCAATAACAACCGTGTCATTGATATCTATGCAACTATCGGGACACAGGAAACGATCAGCATTACCAATCCCGATCCCTGTATCAGCAATCCCCCGCCGGTTTGTTATGAAGTGGCCTATTATAATTTTACAGTGAACCTCCCTTCTTCCCTTTCGGGTTATGTAATGGCCAGCCAGGTTAATTTCCGGATCAACGGGATCAATAACCTGCAGCCCGGCTACAGTAATATCGGGGCCCTGTATACAGCAGATATTCCGGGCAATGGTTATTCCGCTGCAGACCCTGTCAATACCAGTGCTTTTTTTACCGGTTCCGACCTGGTGATCGTATGCGCCGATAATGATTTCAGGTACAGCTTTGCGGCTTTTGATCCTGACGGGGACCAGCTCCGGTACAGCTTTTGTTCTGCTTATGCAAGTACCGGTGGCTTTGGTGGCGGTGGCGGAGGAGGTGGTGGTGGTGTCAACGGAACACCCCCTGATCCGCCCCCCTTTCCCGAAGTACCTTATAATACCCCCGGCTTCAGTAATGCGCAGCCCTTCGGGGTGAATGTACAGATTGATCCGAACAGTGGCCTGCTTACCGGGATCGCACCTGAAGCCGGTATCTATGTGGTTACAGTTTGTGTACAGGAAATCCGTGGCGGAAGGGTCATCGCCACCCAGCGAAAAGATATCCAGATCAATGTGGGGGATTGTAATATTGCAGCCGCTTCTCTTAAACCCGAATACCTGCTTTGCAAAAACACGCAGACCATTACCCTGGCCAACCAGTCGAACAGCCCGCTGATCGTGACTACAAACTGGGAAATTAAAGATGCAAACAACAATATCGTCTTCTCGTCCGCCGACCCGGTTATCACTTACACCTTCCCTGCCCCCGGTATCTATGCTGTAAAGCTGGTGATCAACCGGTTTCAAACCTGCTCTGATTCCACCAGCACGGTAATCCGTGTCTTCCCTGGCTTTCAACCGGGCTTTACTTCAACCGGTATTTGTATTAATTACCCGACTTTTTTTACAGATCAGACCACATCTGTATACGGTGTCCCTGACTCCTGGCAATGGGATTTCGGGGAAAGCTCCCTTTTCACAGATGTATCCGTTATACAAAACCCGGTATTTACCTATCCTCAAACCGGGACGAAACAGGTCCGGCTGATTGTTACGGATACCCGTGGATGCAGGGACACGGTTTTTAAAACCATTTCAATTGTAGAAAAGCCTCCCATCAGCCTCGCATTCCGGGATACCCTGATCTGCCTGAATGATGTCCTCCTCTTACGGGCGGCAGGATCCGGGAGCTTCAGCTGGTCTCCCGTGGCGAATATGACCAATCCGAATACGGCCACACCCACGGTTGCCCCGGTTTCCACGACACGGTATTATGTGACCCTGACGGAAAGCAATTGCATCAATACCGACTCCGTTCTCGTGCGGGTCGTAACAAAAGTCAGCCTCCAGGTAATGAATGATACTACGATCTGCCAGGGCGATACGATCCGCCTGCATATTGTATCCGACGGGCTGCAATACCAGTGGACGCCGGGGGCACAGGTACTGAACCCGCAGGTGATGAACCCCCTGGTTATTACCCACACACTCACTACCTACCAGGTAACCGCCCGGATCGGGGGTTGTGTGGCGACCGGATCGGTAGTGATCAGTCCTGTCCCCTACCCGCAGGTCAATGCCGGTGCAGATCAGTGGATCTGTTATAACAGCAGCACCCGGCTCAACGGGAACACCGATGGAAGTCACTGGTACTGGCAACCGGCTGCCTTCCTGGACAATGCCACGCTCCCGGACCCGGTGGCTGCCCCGCCCCGGAGTACGGTCTTTATTCTAACGGCAACGGATAATCGTGGATGCCCGAAACCCGCGAGCGACACGACCCGTATCATTGTGGAGCCGCCGCTAAAACTGGTGATTACTGCAGATACGGCGGTGGTGACCGGGCAACCCCTGCAACTGCATGCAACAGGTGCTGCCGGGTACCTCTGGTCTCCTCCCGATCATCTTTCCGCCACTACGATCGCTGACCCGGTGGCCACTTTTACCGTTGAAACACCCGGTATTCTGTATAAGCTGGTGGGTACGACTGAAGCAGGTTGTACCGACTCCGCGGGTATCCTGGTCAGGGTGTACAAGACCCTGCCCACCGTTTTTGTACCTTCCGGTTTTACCCCGAATAATGACGGGAAGAATGATTTGCTCCTGCCGGTCGCAGCCGGGATGAGGCAGATTGAGTATTTTAATGTGTACAACCGCTGGGGACAACTGGTCTTCACCACCCAACGCAATGGTCATGGATGGGATGGAAAAATAAATGGCCGGTTACAGACAACGGCCACTTATATCTGGACGGTAAAAGCAGTTGATTACCGGGGGAACGCCTATTTCGGGAAAGGAATATCCACCCTGATCCGTTAGTAATACATCGGATTCGAAATGCCGCTATCAAAAAATTGTAAGCGATGAGCTGCGGGACTTAATGTTATTCACCGTACTATTCGCCCGCTGCCCCCAGCCTCAATGATCGTTTTCCCGGAACCGTTTCCGGATGATTTCCAGTTGCTGTTCATCCAGCGCGGATGTCTTTTTCACGGTTTCAATGAAATAACTGACTTCTTTTTCGGTGGCGGGACAACCCGTATTCTCTCCCGCCCCGGGGCCCTGCCCTTCCGTCCTTATTTTGGAATCCGCCAGCAGGTTGCCTATCGGATCAAAGATCAGCCAGAAAGGAATACCCTGTCCCTCCCCGTTATAGTTTGCCTTCATAGCTTCAGCACCCGGATTTTCCAGGTTCTTTTTCCCTTCCGATTCATGCACCACGAGGTGGGTGATCACATAATTATCCTCAAACATTTTCCTGCAAACCGGGTCGCTGAGGCTGGTATCCATCCGGTGGCACCAGCCGCACCAGGACGCATGAAATATCAGCAATACATTTTTGTGTGACGCGGCAGCTTCCTGTAAAGCCTGTTTCAATACGGATTCCGCCGGTTCGGGGGCTTTGTCGAATTGTGCGGATGACTGAACAATAAATAATGTGAGCAACCCTGTTATGATAATTATTCGTCGCATGAGGAGATGTTAAAGATGAATCAGATCATTTTATATACGGACAGCGGTTCCGGTGGCAATCACCATCAGCATACTCCCGCCACTGCCGATGGTTTCGAAATCAAGGTCCACCCCGACAATACCATTGGCGCCAAGAGCCTGGGCTTTTTCCGCCAGTTCCCGCAAGGCGTCTTCCTTGGCCTGTTCCAGCACCCGCTCGTAGGTTTTGCTCCGGCCGCCAAACACATCACGGAGCCCGGCAAAAATGTCTTTAAAAATATTGGCCCCGATAATACTCTGGGCATTGATCACTCCTTTGTATTCCAGGATGGGTCTTCCTTCCACTACATTTGTTGTTGTAATCAGCATGATTATGGTTTTAGTTGTTCAAAAATAACTTTTAAATCTTCCCGGGTCTCCACCGGTGCCCGCTTTGACAATTCTTTAATATAAGCGGTGCGCTTATCCAGGTCCGGGTGGCTGCCCAAAAACTCGGGCAGGACCGGCCCTGCTGACGCATTTTTTAAATGCCGGAACAGGTCTTCAAACCCGGCCGGATCGATCTTTCGCTGCTGCAGGATTCCCAGCCCCTCCAGGTCCGCTTCTTTTTCCAGTTGCCTTGAATAGGTCAGCGATTTCAGGTCATCCGCATGATCTGCCATCACCGCTGCCACCGAACCGAAGCGACCGAACAGCAGGCTGATAAAAACTTTGGAGCCCAGTCTGCGGAAAATGGAACGGGTGGCATGCCGGTTATTCACATGGATGAATTCATGACTTAATAAAGCTGCCAGTTCCGGGTACGACTGTACCTGTTTGAGCAGGGCGGTGTACACCACGATCCTTCCGCCCGGCAGGGCAAATGCATTTACCGTCTCATCCTTCACCACCGAAATGCGGATCCGGTACCCCGATTCCACTTCCATAGCCGCGAAAAACTCATTTAGCTGATAACCGGCCTCTTTATCCTCCATGCCTGTTAAGCCCATGCCTTCATACACGGCATCCCCCAGTTGCCTTTCTGTTTCTGCAGAAAGATTGCCGGCCATTTTTTCAGACAGCCACGGGACAAAAAACCAATAAAGCAGGGCGAAAATGAGAGCAATAATCAATACTAACAGCAGGCTCCGCAACTTATACCGGAACCCTTTTTTCCGGTACCAGGTCTTATGCAATTCCGCCTGCATTTCATGGATAAAACAGGCGGCATCTTTTCCCGGGACCAGCAGTTCCCGTCCCGAAGGCAGGTGCCTGATCCGGGTTTGTTGCCCCGAAACCTCGTAGGTCGCGCTGATATCTTTCATCAGCCAGCTCAGGGTGGGATTCAGGCCCTCCTCCCCGCGGTAACCGATACTGATGGACCTGTCAAAGACCAGCACACTGGCTTCAACAGGTTCCGTATTGGAAGCAGGCTGATAGGAACCAAAATAACTTTTCACATCTAAGGTTTTAACTGTAAAATAAGGATAATTCAACAGCATTTACAGCATCGTATTCCACAAAATCACTGACCGAATCAGGCCGGGCCGGTTGTACGGGTATATTTTTCCGGCTGGATAAAACCATTCAGGGAGAATTTTGTAATTATGCACAACAATTATGGTACAGGCTTATAATTTCCTCGCCTCCTGGCAATTGTTCCCGGAAAAAGGAACCTATGAATACGGCGAACGCCCGAAAAGCGGTATTTACAAGATCGAAGCCATTACAGGAAAAAAAGAACTTGCCATTTACCACAACTGGGTGACCCTGGAAAACCAGGCTTTCGCTGCCGGGTACCGGGTGAACGCGGACGGTGACCTGAATCCCTTTGACAATCCCGAACTGGCCGAAAAAGTCCAGGCCCTGATCCCGGACGGTATTACATTCGAAATCCATTTTTATAAGAAAGGGGAAATCGTGCTGCACGTGGTGCACGAGATCATGCCCAATGGCTATCTCCGGATCACCCAGCAAAGCCGGAGACCGGACGGAACTCCCTTTACCAATATGGAGATCTATCACAAACAACTGAGTGTACTGCCTTATTCCGCTTCTGTTTCCGGCGCGGTGATCAAAGCCACCGAAGAAGGGGTCATTAAACACAAGGCCCTTACGGCCATGGAAGAGCAAACCAATATGCAGTTGGAACAGATCCGCAAGCAGATCGAACTGCTGGCCCTGCAGGCCAATGAGATCCAGCAGCGGAAAGAGTTGTCCATGATGATCTACAATGCCCGGCTTTCCTTTAAACCCAATATTGGCCAGACCTATTTTCTCTATGAAAAGCAGGACGAAAGCTTTATGCTTTCCCTGGTTTCCCCCAAAGAATGGGGCCCGGCCGGTCCCTTCAAACGTTTTATAGCCGCCGTGCAATTGCTGGCCGACCATACCTGGAAAGAACTCTGGTAGTTATTGTATTTTTGCCCCATGACCAAACTCTCCGTTAACATCAATAAGATCGCCACCCTGCGGAACTCCCGCGGAGGCAATAACCCTAATGTGGTAAAGACCGTCCTCGATGTCCAGTTATTCGGGGCGGATGGCGTGACCGTGCACCCGCGGCCCGATGAACGGCATATCCGCTATGAAGATGTCAGGCAGATCAAAAAGATCATCACTACTGAGTTTAATATCGAGGGCAATTGCACGGAACAGAAATTCGTGGACCTGGTGCTGGAAAACAAGCCAGAGCAGGTAACCCTGGTTCCCGATGCCGGTGGGCAGCTGACCAGTGACCACGGATGGGATACGCTTAAGCACAAAGATTATTTACGGGATATTATCGGCGTATTTAAGAAAGCAGGGATCCGTGTCAGCATTTTTGTTGATCCCGTTATTGAAATGGTAGAGGGGGCTGCGAATACGGGTACAGACCGGATCGAATTGTATACGGAAGCTTATGCAAGGCAGTTTGCTGCTGGGAATAAGCAGTTGGCTGTTGCACCCTACCTGGCAGCGGCGTCAAAAGCCAGGGAACTGGGTTTGGGTTTGAATGCCGGGCATGACCTGGATCGGCAGAACCTGCACTTCTTCAAACAACAAATCCCCTGGCTGGATGAAGTAAGTATCGGCCATGCCCTGATCTGTGATGCGATCTACCTTGGACTGGAAAATACCATTCAGCTGTATAAACGCCAGTTGCAGTAAGCCCGCGGTTGCGCTGCTGATAAATAAAAAGACCCCGGAACGAAAATTTTTATCTCATTGCCCTTTTCGCTAAGCCGGCAGGGAATACGCGGTATTCTAAAAAACTCCCACCCCTGTCTGTTCCAATCCGGTTCACCTGACCAAAATCATCCCCACTCCTGCCTTCCTTCCCCCTTTTGCGTAACCCAGGTTACATTTCTTTATTAGCGAATAGATTTCTTTTGCATTATTAACCTATCAACCCGTCAACTATCATGAAGTACATTATCATCGGAGCAGTCGCCGGAGGCGCCAGTGCCGCGGCCAGGTTAAGAAGATTAAATGAAAAAGCGGAGATCCTGATCTTTGAAAAGGGAGAATATATTTCCTATGCCAACTGCGGTCTGCCTTATTATATCGGTGATGTGATCACTGACCGCAACAAATTGTTTGTCCAGACCGCAGCTTCATTCCGGCAGCGCTTTAATATAGATGTCCGGATCTCTACGGAAGTTACCGGTATTGATCCCGTGACCAAAACCGTTTCCGCCAAAAACCTGCTGACCGGGGAAACCTATACGGAATCCTATGATAAACTGGTGCTTTCCCCCGGTGCGGAACCCATCCGCCCCCCTTTACCGGGAATCAGCCTGCCGGGCATATTTACCCTGCGGAATGTAAATGATACGGATCATATTAAGAATTATGTCAGCCAGCGGCCCAACGGAAAAGCTGTTGTGATCGGGGCCGGCTTTATCGGGCTGGAAATGGCCGAGAACCTGCACGAGCTGGGAATGGAGGTCAGCGTGATTGAAATGGGCAACCAGGTACTTGCCCCGGTGGATTTTCCTGTCGCTGCCATGGTGCAGCAACATATCCGTTCCAAAGGAGTAGATCTGCGGTTAAGCAGCACCGTTACCGGTTTTGAAAAAGAAAATGATACCCTGAAAGTATTGCTGAAAGACGGGGCAGCGCTTGATGCCGACATCGTGATCCTTTCGATCGGGGTAAGACCGGATACCCGGCTGGCTTTATCCGCCGGCCTGCAACTGGGACCGGCTAAAGGCATCTGGGTCAATGAATACCTGCAGACATCCAGCCCGGATATCTATGCCGTGGGAGATGCCATCGAGTTTGCCAATCCTATTACCGGCCAGTCCATGAGCACCTACCTGGCCGGCCCGGCCAACAAACAGGGGCGGATATGCGCCAATAATATCGTACTGGGAAATAAACATTCCTACCAGGGTGCCATCAATACGGCCATCGTAAAAGTGTTTGATATGACCGTTGCCACAGCCGGTACGGCCGGCAAGCAGTTGAAAGCAGCCGGGATCAATCATATTGTTTCCACCAATCACAGCGGTTCGCATGCAGGTTATTACCCCGGGGCCCGGCAGATGATGATCCAGATCGCCTTTTCACCTGAAGACGGCCGTTTATACAGCGCCCAGATCGCCGGCTATGAAGGAGTGGACAAGCGCATCGACATTCTTGCTTCCGTCATTAAACGGGCCGGCACGATCTATGAACTCAGTGAATTCGAACATGCCTATGCGCCACCCTACTCTTCAGCAAAGGACCCGGTGAACATGGCAGGTTTTATTGCCGAGAACATCCTGCAGGACCGGTTAAAGATCTTTTACTGGAACGATACCGGGGATACTGACGACAACAGTTATTTACTGGATGTGAGAACCACCAGCGAATTTAAAGCCGGGCATATTGAGGGCGCTGTTAATATTCCCGTGGATGAGATCCGCGAAAGACTGGCCGAAATCCCGGCCGGCAAACGGATCGATATCTACTGCGAAGCGGGACTCAGGGGTTACCTTGCCAACCGGATCCTGCAGCAGAACGGGTTCAATGAAGTCTATAATTTATCCGGGGGATATATTTTGTGGAAAGCCTGTCAGCAGGAAAGTAAACCGGCTGTTGTAAAACCGGTTGGGGTTCCGGCCTGATCACGGAAGATGGCGCTCAATCCAGTTGAGCATTTCATCACAGGCTGCGGGTGAAAACCATTGGATCTCCTTATCCTTGCGGAACCAGGTCAGCTGCCGTTTGGCATACTGACGGGTATGTATCTTTATTTCTTCCACCGTTTTTTCAAGAGAAAGGGCTCCGTCAAGGTAGGCAAACATTTCGCTGTACCCGACCGTCTGCAATGCATTCAGGTCCCGGTATGGCAAAAGAGTTCTTGCTTCTTCCTGCAGGCCCTGTTCCATCATGTTCTCCACCCGGGTATTGATATTCCGGTGCAGCTCTTCTTTGGAAAGATCTAACCCGGTCCTGATGATGTTAAAATCCCGTTGCAGCTTTTCCTTGTGATGAAAATTGAAAATGCTCTGACCGGTTGAAAGAACCACTTCCAGGGCCCGCATCATTCGTTGCGGATTTTGGGTTTCTCCCTTTTCATGAAACAACGGGTCCTTCTGTTTGATTTCTTCCCGGAGCCAGGCTATTCCTTTTTCTTCATAGCCGCTAATCACCCGTTGCCGGATGGCCGGGTCAGTTCCGGGGATCGCGTCCAGCCCTTCGCAGAAAGCTTTGATGTATAAACCGGTGCCCCCCACCATGATCAGCACGGCATGCTTTTCAAATAACTGTTTTACCTTTTGCAGGGCCCATTCTTCAAACAAGGCCGCTGTTACTTCTTCATGAATACTATGCGATGCTATAAAATGATGCGGGACAGCAGCCAGTTCTTCCGGGGAAGGTCTTGCCACCCCGATATTCATCTCCCGGTAACACTGGCGGCTGTCCGCCGAGATGATCTCCGTTTTGAAATGCCTTGCCAGCCGGATTGCGGCAGCGGTCTTTCCCGATGCCGTGGGACCGGTGATGATAATGACTGTTTTTGCAGGATGCGTTTTCAAACCAGGATGCAAAATACTATTAATAATCTGCCTTCAATCACCCGCAGGCTTTTTACAAACCCGATGACCCTGAATAATAAAAAACCCCGGACATGCCAGGGTACTACATTATTGACCAGGAAAAAAAATCAAACTTCCTCTTCCTCCCCGGCCACCCCTTCTTCACCCAATCCCACATCTTCTCCTTCCTCATCTTTCTCCGCAAATCCTTCCCCGACCTGGGTGAGATCATATTTCTCCTCAATATCCGCAAACTTTTCACCCAATAATCCCTTGGTGCCATACTGGCTCGGGGCAATGCCCTCGGTCCTTATAACGGCGGGGTAACTGATCTTGGGATTCTCTTCTTTGGATACATTGATCAGTTCAACAAGAAAACTCCAGTTCTTGTTGAAATCATAGAGGTAGATAAACCGCTGGTTGGGATCCCGGATCTCGGAACCAATGCTGGTTTCTTCCATGATCAGCGGTTCGGCTTTATATTCCTTGTCATATTTCTCGATAGAGATCTCCCTTCCCCTCAGCCAGTGATCATTACTGCGGAAAAAAGTCGCCTTGTGTTTATTATCGAACTCGTATGATTTCAGGATGATCTCATGCAGGTCCTTAAAAGATTGCGTATGACGGATCACCACATCGCGGTACACACTTTCGTCCTCTTCAAAGTAGATCCTGAATTTTAGAATTGCCATACTACAAATTTAAGACTTATCACCGTTGGAGGGAATATTGCGCTTTAATTATTTTACCGGTTTCAGGCCCAGCGAAGCCGCTTTTTCCAGCATAAAAGCAAAAGCGGCCGCATAGGTATTCGGAATGATGCCGTCGAGCATTGCCTCTTTCAGCGCGTCCTTGATGATACCCACCGGTTTGGAAGGGGAAAGCCCGAAGGTTTCCATGATCAGTTCCCCGGTAACCGGCGGCTGCCAGTTACGCACATGATCTTTTTCCTCCACTTCTTTGCAACGCTGTCTTACCAGCTGAAAGTTTTCCAGGAAGCGTTTTACCTTTTGTTTATTTTTTGAAGTGATGTCCGCTTCACACAACAGCATCAGTGCATCGAAATCATCACCGGCATCAAAAAGCAGGCGGCGGATCGCGGAGTCGGTGATATTTTCTTTGGTCAGGCTGATCGGCCGCAGGTGCAGTTCAACCAGTTTTCGTACCAGCCGCATTTTCTCATGCAGGGGCAGCTTGAGCCGTGCAAATATTTTCGGCACCATTCGTCCTCCCAGCGCTTCATGACCATGGAAGGTCCATCCGTGTCCCTCTTCAAACCTTTTGGTGGCGGGTTTGGCAATATCATGCAATATGGCTGCCCAGCGCAGCCAGAGATCCGTTGACTTTTGCGAGAGATTGTCCAGCACCTGGAGGGTATGATAAAAATTATCCTTGTGCCCGAGCCCATCCTTGTACTCCGCACCGGCCAGTTCCGCCATGAGCGGAAATATTTTTTGCAGCAAGCCGGATTTATACAACAGGTCAAACCCGATAGAGGGTTTGGGTGCCAGGATGATTTTGTTCAGTTCATCGGTGATGCGTTCCTGGGAAATGATCCGGATCCGGTCAGCCATATCCACGATCCCCTTCCAGGTCTTATCCTCTATTACAAACCCGAGCTGCGTGGCAAAGCGGATAGCCCGCATCATCCGCAGCGGATCATCACTGAATGTCTGCGCCGGTTCCAGGGGCGTCCGGATCATTTTATTTTCAAGGTCCTTCAATCCATCAAAGGGATCGGTCAGTTTCCCGAAATCGCCGGCATTGAGACTGATCGTAAGGGCATTGATGGTGAAATCGCGACGGTCCTGGTCATCGGTGATCGTACCGGGTTCCACCGCCGGTTTGCGGGAGTGAGCCTGGTAACTTTCCCTGCGGGCGCCTACAAATTCAAGATCAAAATCCCTGTCGATCCGGATATGCGCCGTACCGAAATTTTTAAAATAATCCACCTGCGGCACCGGGCTGAAACGATCCGCCACGGCATGCGCAAGGGCAATTCCGTCTCCCAGGCAGACAAAGTCCGCATCCTTTGTATCCCGCCCCAGCAGTTTATCACGCACAAAGCCGCCGATAAGATATACCGGCATCCCCAGGCCTTCCGCCGCCTGGCTGATCTTCCTGAAAACAAAAAGTTCCTTTTCCGAACAGGGAATAGTCATACGCACAAAAATACCATAGTAAAGGCAAATATGCGGAATTGAAGGAGGTGGAAAATATTTATAAAGCCTGCTTTCTCTTTCCCAGGGTCAATTTGCTGCAGCCTTCGTACTATCCCGCATTCAAGGATGCCAGTAACTGTTCATCCCGGATCTTTAACGCGCAATGAAAATGAGATTCCGGGCAGACTTTTTTTCCATGTAATCCGCAGGGCCGGCAGGAAAGCGTCACTTCCGGCTGAACAATATATTTCCGGTCAGACAGGGGACCGAAGCCAAAAGAAGGTAAGGTGGAGCAATAAACGGCAGTAACCGGTGCATTGACCGCGGAAGCAAAATGCATCGGGGCCGAATCATTCACATAATTCATCAGGGCATCCCGCTGAAGGGCGGCTGATTCGAGGAAATTATGGTGCCCGCACAGATTGTGAATGGAAGGATGGATGCTGTTACTGCAGATCCATTCTGCAAGTTCAGCATCTCCGGGGCCGCCGATAAGATAAACGGGTACCGTATGCGATACCTTATCCAGGAAGGAAATCCATTTGGAAGCGGGATATTGTTTGGTAAACCACACCGAAGCAGGCGCTACTACGATATAAGGTTTTGCTTTGAGTCCTGCTACTTTCCTCTCCGCTTCAGGCGAAGGATACAAACAGGGCCGGGCCGGGGTGGCATCCGTCAGGTGACTGATCAGTGACTGGTTTCTCTCCACTTCATGCAGGGGATGATCAGGATTGCCTATGATATGTTTTACCCGGTGGGTGAATAAGAAACTGAACGGGTTCTTCGTAAACCCAATCCTCATCTTAGCCTTCGAAAAAGCAGTGAGGAAACCGGTGGCGGCAAAGCGCTGTACATTGATCACGGCATCATACCGGGTCTTTCTTACGGCAGCCGTTAATTTCAGGAGATTGGAAATTTTATTTTTCCTTTTATCCCATACCAATAACTGGCTGATAAAAGGATGCCCCTCTAACAGGCCCTCATTTCCTTTGCGCAACAGGAAATCGATTTTCGCAGCAGGATCCTGTGCATGCAATTTTTCTATGATCGCAGTGGCGAGCACCACATCTCCGATAAAAGCCGTCTGAATAACCAGGAATTTCCGCATAAAGGATCAAAACTAAGTAAATCTCAGGGACGGAGGATGGTCTGTGTTCCGTTCCGGTTCCACTTCACTACTGCCGAAGGCTGCTGCGGTGCGAGGTCATTCCTGCGGTAGTGCACGGTGTAATCCACCCCCGCGAGAATAGCAGGTGATATCTCCGTAAAATTGGCCGGGGCCGGCGAACCCGAGATATTGGCCGAAGTGGAAACAAGGGGCCGGCCCAGTCGTTTGACAAGGTGCCGGCAGAATTCATCCTTCACCAACCGGATACCGATACTACCGTCTTCATTTACCAAGTTGGCCGGCAACCCCAATGCTCCTTCAAAAACCAGGGTGGTGGGTTTTTCCAATTGTTCGAGGTATTCAAATACTGCCGGGTCCGGGGCTGCCACATATTGCAGCAGGGAGCGTTCATCCGCCAGTAAAATAATCATGCTCCGCTGTTCCTCGCGTTGTTTTAATTTGTACACCCGCTCCACGGCCTTTTCATTGCCGGCATCGCAACCAATGCCCCAGATCGTATCCGTGGGATATAAGATCAGTCCCCCGTTACGAAGCACGGAAAGACAGGGTTCAATATCCATTTCAAAATCTACCAGCATTCTTTATATACCTCCATGACCGCCGCAGCAGATTTTTGTGCTGTGAATTGTTTTGCATGTTCCAAACCTGTTGCCCGCATTTGTGCAGCAAAGGCTTTATCCTCATAAATTGTTTTCATCCCCGTCGCGATCTCGTCCGCACTGGCCGGATCCACATAATAGCTGCCGGGGCCACCTGTCTCCGGCATACAGGAACTATTTGAAGTGATCACAGGTAACTGGCTCCAGAGCGCTTCCAGGACCGGGATGCCGAATCCCTCAAAAAAAGAAGGATAAATCAGGGCGATGGCCGACTGGTAAATGGCGGGAAAAACGGTCGCGGTGCGGAAGGCTTCTGATCTTTTGGCGCTTTCGGTACCCGACAAGAAGATTACTTTTTTCTCCAGCCCGTTTTGGCGGAGATAATCCATGACCTGCAGTTTGTATTTGTCCCCGTCCCCGATCACCAGCAGGGGAATATCCAGTTCATGCCGCAGCAGGAACAGGGCTTTGCAAATACCCAGCAGGTTCTTGCGCCCGATCAGGGAGCCCACATAGATAAAAAACTCAGCCGGCAATCCGAATTCTTTTCTCACCGCTTCCTTTTCCTCCTCACTCACCCGGATCCCGAATGAAGGGTTGCAGCTTTGATAACAGATCCGGATCTTTTCTTCGGGGGTGTGGTAGAAATGCATGATATCTCTTTTCGTTTGCTCGCTGATGGCAATCACGCGGTCCGCCTTATCGCAGGCATAACGGAATTTCCGCCGATAGGTTTTTACATCAAAAAAACTGTATTGTTCGGGGAAACGTTCATGGATAAGGTCATGGATAGTTACCACGGTTTTTATCCCGGTTGAGCGGATCCCCACCGGTATTTCATGACTAAGGCCATGATACAGGTCAATTCTTAAGCGCCTGAGATCTTTTTTTACCCGGCTGCTGCGCC
This sequence comes from Bacteroidia bacterium, assembly GCA_037447355.1. Classification (GTDB taxonomy): domain Bacteria; phylum Bacteroidota; class Bacteroidia; order Chitinophagales; family Chitinophagaceae; genus JJ008. Next base: position 22,477 of record JBBIGW010000032.1, read on the forward strand.
AGGCCGAAGGAAATAATGAGTTCAAAATTCCCGCTGGCTGCACTTCATGCAAATGAGGCCCGGCGAGGGAAAAGAAGGAAGAAGCTTTCGGATTGAACAGGTAATATTCGTGTTCCGGGAAATAGTCTGCCAGTGAACGAACGAGGGTTCGGCTGTAATGTCCCAGGCCGGTCCCGTTATGAAATGCCCGTTTAGCGTCAAAGCCAATGTTCATTTGGCAAAGATAGTTCACAGCCCCGTCATCCGGACTTTCCAACTTCCCGTCTTCCCGACTTCCTAACAAAGAGTCTCCCAACTAACAAACTTTCCAACTATTTTCGCAGCAAAATCAACATCATGAAAGAACTGATACTGGAGGCCTGGGGAAACCGGGATTTATTAAAGGACCGCAAATACAGTGATGCTGTTCATGCGGTGATTGAGGAAGTGGATAAAGGCCGGCTCCGGGTAGCAGAACCAGGGGGACGGGGATGGGAGGTTAATGAATGGGTAAAACAGGCGATCCTGCTATATTTCGGGATTCAGCAAATGCAGACCTGGGACCTGGCTCCCTTTGAATTTTATGACAAAATGCTTCTCAAAAAAAATTATAAAGAGCTTGGTGTAAGGGCTGTACCCCATGCTGTTGCGAGATACGGATCTTACCTGGCGAAGAATGTGGTGCTGATGCCATCTTATGTAAATATCGGGGCCTATGTGGATGAAGGAACCATGGTGGATACCTGGGCGACCGTGGGCAGTTGTGCCCAGATCGGTAAGGGAGTGCACCTGAGCGGCGGGGTTGGAATCGGCGGGGTGCTGGAGCCCCTGCAGGCCTCCCCGGTGATCATTGAAGACGGGTGTTTTATCGGCAGCCGCTGTATCGTGGTGGAAGGCGTGATCGTGGAAAAAGAAGCCGTGCTGGGCGCTAATGTAGTGCTGACCCAGTCCACCAAGATCATTGATGTAAGCGGGCCTGTGGCTTTTGAAATGAGGGGACGGGTACCCGCCCGGAGCGTGGTGATCCCCGGCTCCTATACCAAAAAATTCCCCGCCGGAGAATACGGTGTGGGTTGCGCCCTGATCATTGGCCAACGCAAACCCAGTACGGACCTGAAGACCAGTTTGAATGACGCGCTGAGAGATTTTAATGTAAGTGTGTAACCTATCTTTCAGTATGCCGTTCAGCAGGATAAGCCTGCCAGGAAAACGCCAGGCGGATATTAAAAATTTTACTTACAGCGGAAGGAGTTGCTTCCGCTGTAAGTAAAAATATTCTACACGCAGGGATGACTGCGATTCCCGGGCAGCACCCCGGGAGTTTCGAAAACCATGATCCCTTTTCCATTTATCGAGTTACGAATACTGTGCTAAACTTCTTGTGAACTCCGTTGAAATAGGTGGCATTGCGTTTCCGTGCCATCCATCCTGCAATCCATATGTTGAAAAATGTAATTCGTTGAATTTGCACTGCAGACTGTTTCCTGCTGTTTTTTTTCGTTTATTTTTACTCCCGGATCAATAAACCCGTTATCGATTTCCCGGTTGAGTAAAATGCTGCTATTCTTTTATTTACTCCACACATGAAAGTTGTTTTGGAAATAACCTTCCTAAACCAAAGGCGATGAAAATAAAATCAATTTCCATACTTGCCATAAGCGCAGGCATTGCAGTAAACGCAATTAACACCAATTCTGCCGCCTATCGCATTAACCCAACAAATAATAATACAATGAGGAACGACACGCTCAGCATGGTCATCACCCGTGCATTTAATGCCCCGGTGGCAAAAGTCTGGGAAGCCTGGCATAAAAGCGAACTTGTAAAACAATGGTGGGGCCCGAAAGCTTTTACCTGCCCGGTCGCTGCTATGGATTTTCGCGAAGGAGGAAAGTCGCTGGTCTGCATGCGGGCGCCAAAAGAATTTGGCGGACAGGACATGTACAACAGCTGGACTTATACAAAAATTATTGCCATGCAGCGTATTGAATATGTTCTGAATTTTACGGATAAAGACGGGAACATACTTGATCCGGCTGCAATAGGAATGCCTCCCGGTATTCCCAAAGATGTACCACATATCATTATTTTCAGGGATCTTGGTAATGAAAAAACCGAGGTTACGGTAACAGAATATGGCTATACCTCCTCACAGGTTGTTGAACTTTCAAAGGGTGGCATGAACGAATGCCTGGATAAGATGGAACAGGTTTTGTCCAAAAAATAAGCCCCCATTTACCCTAATCGCCGAAGCCTGTATTGATTCAGGCATTCTCTTGAATTTCCGGGTAAAAAATGAACCCGTTAAAAAATCATAATTGAAGAAGGCCTGAAAATTATCAAACTCAATATGCAAGGCGGACGAAAACATAATTGGTTACAGCTTTCTATAATTCTTCCTTTCCTGCTATCAGCCGCATATGGGCAGCAGGCTCAGGCTGACAGCCTGAAAATAGACTACAAGAAATTTTATTCCTTTTGCCTGGGTGGCGACACGAAAGCCGCATTGCTGTTTTTAACTACATATAACAATACAGTTCTGCCTGCAAAAGACTCCTTGTTGCAGGCACAATTCAAGAGGCGGTTTCAGGGCGATACCGATAACAGCGATTACCTGCAACACAGGGATTCCCCCCTGAATGAATTGCTGAAAGTTTATCAGGCTTACTGGCGTTTGTCCCTGCTGAACAAGGCCGGCAACTATGATACTTTATTACGTAAAAGTGCGGGCGATTTCCTGTTAGCGAAAAATGGTACCGGGTCACTGATTACCCATGAAGACAGCATTGATGCGCACCTGAAAAAATATATAGAATCCCTTGGGTTACACAGCACTGGTTTCGGTAAAACGGGCAACTTATACGATCTTCTTGTCTGGGAAAATGAGAAGGATACTACCTATATATTTTCACTTCATCGTGAAAAGATACGCGCCCGGGTTATTTTGATGGACAACTTCATAACACTTGGATGGGAAGAATATGCAACACTTGGCCGTTATTATCCCGGCGGATGGGCCACCGGGGAGGCTCTTTACTGCGTAAAAAAAGGGTATGACCTGGTTAGCGAGAAGTTCCTCATTAGTTACCTGGCCCACGAAAGCAGGCATTTTGCCGACTATAAATTATTCCCCAAACTTTCGGGGGCTGATTTAGAATACCGGGCAAAACTTACCGAGTTAAGCATGGCAAACAAAACTCTTTTTGAAATTATCTCCTTTTTTATCAATAATGCAAAATATGACAGCGACAACAGTCATTCCATAGCAAATTATTGTGTACTTGGCGACCTTTCCCGGATACTGTTTAAAAACACCTTCGAACCTGATATTGGCAAATGGAGAGCCATTAGCCCGCGCAGGATCCATATCGCTGCCTACAAATTATTAAAGGCCAATACCCGGGCATTAAAGTTAAAAGGACCGGAAGTGTCACACTATATAAAGCAGTAAAGGCAGGTATGGATGATGCGGGTACCCTTGTCAGTATCACTGTGTAATCCGTGTTATAATTTTATTGCTCACCGCATTAGGGTATGCTCATGGCAACGCCAGGTTAACTTTATACCGGCGCTTCGTACTGAGACTTGAGCGGCGAGCTTTCCGATAGTGACATGTCGGACTTACCGCTGAACCCAATCCGGCCGGAACAACCGAAGTTATTTTTATCAGGCTGGTAAGTCTGGCTATACCCGGTTATACCTGGAAATCATTCTGTGCCTATTTCGATTTCCTTATTTATTTAAACAGACTATTACATGAGAGGATTTATCAAAACAGGATGCTGCTTCTATGGCTTTGCGATAGTGGTTTACGGCTTTCAGCAATTGGCCTATGGCAATTTCAGAGATGTCCAACTACCCGCATGGCAATTCCATATCCCGGGACTCACCATTTGGGCATTTATTACCGGCCTGGTACTCATAGCTACGGGTGCTGCCATAATTTTTGACATTAAAGCTAAGAAAATACTGTTGCTGCTGGGGGCCATTTTCCTGTCGCTGGTCTGCTTTGTTCACGTCCCTTATGAACTTATTTCGGAACCTAACAAACCTTATCATTTAGGGCTGTGGACAGGCGCATTGAAAGAACTTGCCTTATCCGGAGGAGCGTTTGTTTTGGCCGGGTCATTTCCGGAAACAGCCACAAGTTCAAGGAGCAGATTTTCGTTCACAAGATTATTGGAAAAACTCATACCCTATGGCAGTATTTTCTTTTGTATAACCATCGTCAGTTTTGGCATTACACATTTTATGTATACGGATTTCGTCGCCAAACTGGTACCCCGCCGGATGCCCGATCCTGAATTCTGGGCCTATGTTGCCGGGGTGGCACTTATTGGCTCGGGAGCATTTATTATTTTAAATATCAGGCGTAAACTGATTGCCGTTTTAATGGCAATTATGATATTTCACTGGTTTATTTTGCTGCACCTGCCTGCAGCGATTGAAAACCCCACCGGGGCAAGAGGTAACGAATTAGCGAGTGCATTTGATGCCCTGGCTTATAGCGGTATAGCACTTGTAATTGCATTTGGCAGGCAAAAGCAGGCATTTGATAATATACAATAGGGCGTAATTTTTGCCGCAAGTGATACGGTTGCAAAATCCCTCACAAATAACGAAGCCATGCTTTTTCCCTGTGTGTTTCCTTGTATTTTCCATACCACCGGCATAAAGGATACAGAGCAGCAACAATCAACAGGCTAACCAGGTAAACCACCGGAAGGCTTATTCCCGAACCCTTTGCCGGCCTGCCAAACTGAAAGGGCCCGAACAATAAATCCTTCCAGGTAAAACCCTGACTATACACCATTATAAAAACAGCGATCCGGATAAAATACAGGTGCAGCAGGTAATAAAACATTGGCACCTTACCATATACCCTGAACAGGTTCTGTACCTGCACCGGCAACCGGTCCGCAATACACAACAATAAAAATGTCACCCCGAGAAAAAAGAGGATAAACATCAGCGAAGGCGGGTATTTTGTAACACTGAGAAATGAAAGAAAAGTATAGAACCCGGATTGCTGTTCACTCCATTTGACCGGATCACCATAAAAATTGATAACCCTGAGCAAAATAAAAGCAATAATCAAACCAAGGCCGGCCCTGAAAAATAATCTTCCTTTGCCGGCATCCGCCTGCTCGAACAGGCTCCCCATAACAAAGCCCAGCAGCATAATGCCAAACCAGGGGATCAAAGGGTAACCGACAAAGAAAATAAAATCAGGCGAAACCTGGAAAAAACTTTGCCTGAAAAGAACACTGGCTATTGTATTTATAAAACTGCTTTGGCCGGAAGGCAGGAATTGCACCAGGTTATGACCACAGATGATGACCGTTGCAAGGATCAACAATGTTCGCCTGCTGGTTTTTAACAGCAAGGCGAGGAGAATGAACCCAAACCCGATTGCAGCAATTACCTGCAGGAATAAAAGCCGGAAGCTGAAATCAAACCAAAGTGCAAAATTGATAAGTGTAAACTCAAGCAGGATCAGCCACAGGCCCCGCTTTAACAAATAATTTCTCGTGGCGTTAACATTTTCACTGCGCCGGAAAGAAAGCCATACCGAAACCCCAGAAAGAAATACAAAGGCGGGTGCACAGAGATAGGTTATCCACCGGGTAAAAAAAAGAACCGGTGTGGTGGTTGCTAAATCCACCGGGTTTTGCGTGAGTGAAGAAGTATGCATCAGGTCTCTCACATGGTCAATTGCCATTATTATCATCACGATACCCCTTACAATATCAATGGAATGAATTCTTTTCATATTTGGTTTTTTTATCCGCCTGTAATTCTATTCCACACCAGGTCTTCACCTTCCCTTCTCTCAATCATCCTGTAAATCCCATTACTATCTTTCATAAAAATCACATCAACCCTCCCGTCACCTTTCCGGAAAAAAACCTGTTCTGTTTGCGCTAACAGTTCCTGCTTATTACTTCCTTTCAACACAAACAGTTTCCCGTCCTCCACACTGACTGTGCAAGTTCGTTCACTGCTTAAATAATAAGTTCCGGCATATCGTTTCAGGACCGCAGTATCTATACGTACAGGCAGTGGATTTTTGGGGATTTCAAATAACTGCATGGCGACCATTTCCCATTTGCCATCCCTGCATATCCAGGTATCTGTCTGGCTGTACTGTGTATGAATTTCCTGGCCATAAAGTTTCAGGTGTTCATCATTTACAAAACTTAGTACTGCCGTATTTCCGTGCAGGCGAAATTCCGGTTCAATAATCTTAATAACCCCCACATATCCTTTGGGAAGGGCTGTTAATGATTCAATAAATCCTTTCTTCGTAACCCTCTCCCCGTTCTCCAAAGTTATCAGGCAGCTGTCATGCAGCTGTTTGTGCCAGGCTGTCTTATCGCCATCAGCAATCGCATCCAGGAGCCCCTGTTCAGTTTTCAAAAGCAGGTCAAAGACACCCTTGTTTGCTTGCTGAGCCTGGCAGGGGATACCACCCAGCAGCATAACCGCTAAAATTTTTTTCATGAAAAATTTATTTTATAATGGATTGACCATGGTCGTATACCCGTATGGAATTTGCACAAACAGCCATCCCCCAATCACCCGCCCTGACATAAAATGACCGCGCATAAATAGTGCGTTTTACCACCTAAATCCAGCCTTCCGGCAGCGCATCTGTACGCATTCTACCGGATATAGTTCAGCAATTCAGCAATATCTATATAATAGATATCACCCAACCCGTTTCCTGTGCCTCTTATACGGCTGGTTAACTGCCGCATATTTTCAGGTTGGTTAACCAAGCCGGCTGATTTATTCCGGAGGCTGCCAAAAAAGAAATACCGCCCGTCTCTTGTAACTTTTGGTGACCATTCTGTGAATACCGTATTAAAAGGAGGGGGAAGTTTCCCCGCTTTTGTCCAATTCCCCTTTTCTATGTGGCTAATAAATAAATCTGCGTTGGGTAACCCATTTGGACGGGTGGCCATAAAAACAAGGTATTTTTCATCCGGGGAAATAAACGGTTCGTATTCATTTTCCGGTGTATTGACTGAGTCTCCCAGGTTTTCGGGTGTCTCATATTTCCCGTTTACCAGTCTTGACCTGTAAATATCACAGCCGCCACTGCCCCCCGGCCTTTCCGAACCAAAATATAAATTGCCATTATCAGCAAGGCTGGGATAATATTCATCCTTGTCTGTGTTAACCGGTACATCCAAATGTATTGGCTGACTCCAACCAGTTGAGGTTTTTACAACTTTCCAGATATCTTCATCAGCCCTGGCAATATCACCCTCTTTTACCGGGCGGTTAGAAATAAAATAAACTTCATTGCCGTCTTTTGTTACAAATGGATCAGCGTCGATGTATTTTCCCGAAAATGGAGCCACTTCAGGATCCGTCCACCTGCCCTTCCTGAAATAGGAAACACAAATCGTCCAGGTGGAGAAATCCGGCGGGGCTTTCAGAAAAAATACCGTATCCCCGGTTGGGCTGAATGCGGCATGTGTTTCATAATCCCCGGTGGAGATGATTCCTTCCGCAAATATTTTGGGAGTCTTTAGCGGAACAGTTAACGCATACCCCTTTTGTGCACTAGTATTAATAGTCAGCATGCATAAAAACAACTGCCATGAAATATGATATAAAAAACACCTCATCTGCTAAAATTCGCAAATGACTAAAAACCCATGGAAAAAAATATATGAATAGCTGCTTTCACCGTACTAAAGGGACTTATTAGCCGACATATTGTTACTTTTTTATAAGCGACAAGATCAGAATTGGTTTTGATGTCTAAAATCCGGCAGGGTAATCTTCTTGTAATCGCACTGTGCTGAAATGCTGAATCAATGCCCCCTCCTTGCGATATCCGGTAATACAAGATAAAAATAGATTCAACCAGGATGTGATTAAAAGCTTCTTACTTATTTGGCCTGTGATATCTGTTTATTGGGATCACACATTTGCCGGCCGGCGGGACTGGAAGACCCGCCCGGCTATCGCCGGGCGATGGGCTTTTTATTGGTCTGCTTTGGCAATCGGGGATCAAGAAATCGACTGGATTACTTGCGTGATCCTTGCTAATTGGTCTTACCCAAATCCCTGACCGGCTATCGCCGGGCGACGGGCTTTTTATTGGTCT
>JBBIGW010000033.1:0-29745 GCA_037447355.1 Bacteroidia bacterium
GGGGTTGAGAGTATAAGGTTTAGGGTTGAGGGTTTGGGGTTGAGGGTTTAGGGTTTAGGGTTTGGGTTGAGGGTTGAGGGTTGAGGGTTGAGAGTTTAACGTTGAGGGTTTGGGGTTTAGCGTTCGAAGTTTGTTTACTTGCTGCACTGCATGCCGGGGAGGTGATGTATGATGAAAAAAAGCCCAGACACCTGACCTGCCTTTGCCGGCAGGCAGGCACCTGACACCTGACACCTGGCAACTATTAATAGTCTAGTCCCTGCCTACGGCAGGGTGAGCGGCGGCCTGCCCGTTTCTCAGCTTCTCACCCTTTCCATTCTCCCTGTACCAGGTAAAAGTCATTTTCAATCCTTCTTCCACTGTTACTTCAGGTGAATAACCCAGTAAGTTTTTCGCTTTGGAAATATCGGCCTGGCTGTGTCTCACATCGCCTATTCTTTCGGGGCCAAATACCGGTTTCAAACTGGTTCCGGCTTCTTTATTCAGCCCGTTAAATAATTCCAGCAGGGAGGTTTGTTCCCCGCAGGCAATATTATACACCTGGTTTACTGCTTCTTTATTCGTTGTGAACAGGGAAAGGATATTGGCCTGCACGGCATTGGCTACATAGGTAAAATCACGGCTATGGCTGCCATCCCCGTTAATTGTGGGCGGCTTATTGCTTAACAAGGCTTCCGCAAAAAGGGGAATAACGGCCGCATAGGGACCGTTGGTATTTTGCCGGGGGCCGAAAATATTAAAATACCGGAGCCCGATGAATTCCATATCATACAAACCGGCATAGACCCGGGCATAGAGTTCGTTAACATATTTGGTGACCGCGTAAGGTGAGAGCGGGTTGCCGATCTTGTCTTCCTCCTTCGGAAGCCCCGGGTGGTCTCCGTAAGTAGAGGAACTGGCGGCATACACCACTCTTTTAATCCCGGCCTCCCGGGCTGCAGTGAAAATATTCAGGGTTCCTGTTATGTTTACATTATTCGAAGTAAGGGGATCATTAATGGAACGCGGAACAGAACCCAATGCTGCCTGGTGGGTGATCAGATCCATCGAAGCGCAGGCTTTTTTGCAGGTTTCAAAATCCCGTATATCCCCTTCCATAAATTCAAAACGGGGATCGGGAATAAACCGTTCAATATTCTTTAGAAACCCTGTGGCCAGGTTATCCAGCACCCTGACCGAGCTAACCCGCTGATCCTGCAGGAGCGCTTCCACCAGGTTGGATCCTATAAAACCGGCGCCACCGGTTACTAAAACACGCATATGCTGAATTATTTTTTTCTTTTTTTCTTTTTTAATCCCAGGAGGCGGCGGATATCGAGGCCGGCCAATAAGCGCTCCAGAAAATTATCAGGTGCCGATTCCTCTTCGTAATAGCTGCCATACCCGTACCCATATCCGTACCCGTAGCGGCCATAGCCGTAATATCCATAACCGGGTTTGAGTTTGACATCATTGATAATGATGGACACCTTCGGCAGTTTTTGCGCCACATAAAATTCATCGATCAGGGCGATCTGTTTCTTGAAAGTATGTGACTGGCGTACGAGGTACAAAGTGCAATCTGCAAATTTACTGAGTGTCATGGCATCACTCACCATTCCCACCGGTGCCGTATCAATGATCACGATATCAAAATTTTTCTTCAGCCAGTCAAATAGTTCGTCCAGTCGTGGGTCCAGGAGCAGTTCAGCCGGGTTCGGAGGTACGGGTCCGCATCCCAGGACATACAGGTTTTCATGTTCCGGCACCTCGCGGATCAGCTCCTGGATATTATTCGTTTTTCCTACCAGGAAATTCGTGATACCGGCCCCCCTGGAAATGCCCAGCCCGGTCAGCACTTTGGGCTTCCGGATATCAAATTCAAGAATAACGGTTTTCTTTCCTGCCAGCGCCAGCACGGCGCCCATATTGGTGGACACATAAGATTTGCCTTCCCCGCTGAAGGAGGAAGTCGTGATGATCACTGCTTTTTCCTTTTTACCCAGCACGTACTGCAGGTTGGACCGGATGATCCGGAACTGTTCAGCCACCATGCTGCGGGTTGTCTTGCTCACCACCAGGGTTTCATCGGAATACGAGTGACCAATTTCGCCCAGTATCGGTGCTTCAGTGATCTTTTCAATATCGAAACGGGTGGTCACTTTATCATTGAGTACTTCGCTGATAAATATGAACAAGGCAGGGATTGCCAGTCCCAGCAATACTGCCAGTGCCTGGATGGAACGGCGGTTGGGACTTACAGGCTGCAGGTTGGGATAGGACCGGTCGATGATCTCCGAATTGGGGATCGTGGAGGCTTTTGAGATGGCGGTTTCTTCTTTCTTCTCAGTAAATAGTTTGAACAATCCCTGGTAGGTCTCAACCTGTCTTTTAATCTCCGCCAGTTCCTTGATCTTAACCGGCATGGCCCGCAACTGTTCTTCGCTCAGGCTTCCCCTGCGTTTCACCCCTTGCAGTGCATCACCCGTCGCGGCTTTGATATTGCGCAGGTTCTCCCGGATACTGACCCTTAATTTCTCTACCTGACCGTCCAGTTCCTTTACTGCCGGGTTTCCAACGGGTACATTCCCATCCACCAGCAGTTTGCGGTCGATCTGGGCCTTATTGTATAATGAAACCAGGTCATTCAGGGTGGGATCTTCCAGCCCGAGGCTGGAGGGAACCACTACTTTATTGAATTCATTTTTTTTATCTGACAGGTACTCATCCAGCATCCCGGCCACACCCAGTTTTACGTTTTGTTCATTGACTGATTTGTCTGATTCGCTGATGATGCTGAAATAATTGCCCGACTGCACATCTGCATCGATCAGGTTATAGCGGGTCTGGTAATCGAGGTACATCCGCTGTACACTGTCCAGTTTGGACCCGATATCCACCAGTCGTTCCCCGATAAAGTTCAGGATCTGGTCGGAAGAAAGTACTTTTTGCTCCACGCTGTAAGCGCTGTATTCCTCCATCAGTTTGTTAATGATATCCGAACCCAGCTGGGGGTTGGGGGTCTTCATACTGATATTCAGGATACCGGTTCCGGGCGTTTTGGGAAAAACCTGCAAGGCAGAGGCGAAGGTTCCGGCTGCTGTTACAGTTGGCTGCCAGATAACTTTATATTCAAAGGAACCCGGCATATTCATGTTTTTCTCCAGTATAAAAATGCCGTTCCGGGTGGTAAACTCCTGCCCGTACCGGATTGGGGTGGCATTTTCATCAATCCTGAATTCATTACTATTAAGGTTCCTGACCTTAAATGAAAAAGTACCGGAGGAATCTGCAATCAGGCGGGCCCTCACCAGGAAGGGGCCCTGGTTGTATTTGTTCTTTGTTATTATTTTCCCGATAGCATAATAACTGAACTGGAGATTCAGCCGTTCCACCACCCGCTGCATCAGGGGTCTTGACTTCAGCATTTCAATCTCACTCTGTATATTCTGCGCCCGGTTATTCCCAAACAGTTCTTCCACTTTATCTCCCCGGTTTCCCGCAGCCGGGTCATTCTTGATCACCATGGTACCGGAAGCGCTGTACACCGGTATAGTGTACCGGAGATACAAAAAAGCGCCCATGAGGGTGATCGCCACCGATAAGATAAATAAGGGGAGGAACCGTATATACTTATAAAAAAGATCCCTGAAACTCAGGTTATTGAGATCATTTTTATTGGGATTAAAATGAGGATTCGCTTTTGTCTCTTCCATTTGAAGGGATAAGATGGGTTAAATAAACCTTTATTAATTCCTGATAAAAATATTGGTCAACGTAGCTGCTACCGTTACCAGCGTAAAGGCAAAGGAAATTTTTTGCATGGTTTTCGCCTGCTCCGCGTCTTTTACTTTCTGCTGGGTTGACTCGACAATAACCATGTCATTTTGTACCAGGTTATAAAAAGGAGAATCGAAAATAGCTTTGGAGGTAAGGTCGAGTACGGCGGTTTCGCGTTGCCCGTTGGTCTCCCTGATCACTTTCACATTATTCTTTTTCCCGTAATCGGTAATACCGCCGGCCAGTCCCACTGCTTCAAAGATCGTCAGGCGTTCCCCCGGAACACTGACAGGGCCCTCATGACCTACCTGTCCCAGTACGGTTACTTTCAGGTTCATATAGCGGATGATCACAGAAGGATCTGTCATAACCTCTACGGGTTCCTTCAGTCTTTTTTTGATCGCAGCTGCCAGTTCATTTTTAGTCAGCCCTTCCGCATGAAAAATTCCGAGCCGGTGGTGTTCAATATTGCCATCATTGTCCACGAGGTAACCGGGCGCCTGTCCGCCAATGGCCGGCTGGTTATAGATCGCATCCGACTGATCGGGTTTGGTACTCAGGCTGTAAATCTGGATCGACAACAGGTCATTCTTCTGGATTTTCAGTTCGGTGAGCTTTACTATTCCTTTGCCGGTGGAATCAGTTACATTTTCCAGGTAATTGGGAATTTTTTGCAGCGGCTTACAGGAAATGAAATAAAGAGGTAACGCAAACAACAGGAAAATCCGGGTGAATTTCATTAATTAAATCTTTAAATAAAGCTGCAGCCAGGCCGCAAAATAATAAGGTTCTTTTCTTTACTTTGGCAGCGCCGAAGTTAGTTTAGTTCTTTCAAAATGAGCTATTAAAATATACCCCAGGCTGTCAATCGCCACTTTGGCAATTTTATGCCGCAACTCCAGCACTTTCCCTTCCTGCCCCATGAAAGTCCCGTTGGTGATCATTACCCGTTCATTCACTTTTACATCCACCGGGTGCGCCTCCACATATTCGTATTCATTCAGAAATCTTTTGATGGCATTGATTTCCTTTTCTTTAATTATAGCCGGCTTCCCGTTCCAGTAAACAAAATTGACGGCGCCACTGGTCATCCGTACTTCCGTGCGGTCCTTTTCGGAAAGCTTTACAAACACATAGGACTTAAATAAAGGCTCTTCCACGACTTTGATCCGGTCGCTCCATTTACGCCTTACTTTATTCAGCGGGCAATAACTTTCGAATCCCTTTTCTGATAAAAGCTGGTTTACTTTTTTCTCCCAGCGGGGCCGGGTATATATCGCAAGCCACTTTTTTGTCAAGTCAGTCAGTTTTGTTCAAAGCTTCGCCACTTCAATCACATATTTTTTTATTATATGATTGATTTTCAACGCGTTTTATTTTAATCGTAAAAACTCCTGAGCAGAGTCTTTCAATTTGGAGGCAAATATAGGAGAAGATGTGAGTGGGCAATGAATAAAATCAGCGGATTTTGAAGGATTTACCCCCATAAGTTGATAACTATTCGTAGAATTACGAGGTCTTGTTCTGTATATTACCATATATGCCGGTTTTAACCTTCCGGATGTTGAAAATCATTCTGCCGGCAGACCGGATATACTGTAAATAAAAGGGTACCGTTTGCCCTGCCGGTTTTACCATTCCGTCGTTTCCGCAGCTGTATTCCGGCCTGAGAAAATCTGAACTTTACCCTACCTTCAGCTACCAAAACCTTCACTGTGAATCAACGTTTTTACTCTCTCGATGTTTTTCGCGGTGCCACAGTATGCCTGATGATCCTGGTAAACAATCCCGGCTCATGGACATATATTTATGCCCCTTTTGAACATGCTCCCTGGCACGGGCTGACCCCAACCGACCTGGTTTTCCCGTTCTTTTTATTTGCCGTGGGAAATGCCATGTCTTTTGTGATGCCCCGGCTGGAAGCCGGCGGGGATGCCGCTTTCTGGAAAAAAGTGCTGAAAAGGTCCGCATTGATCTTCCTGATCGGCTTGTTCCTGAACTGGTGGCCATTTGTTACCGAAGTGAACCGGCTGGCTGAGGGAGCGACTGAATTCCAGAAAGTAACCATCTTCAAAGGTTTTACCTGGATCGATTATTCAAAAGACAAGGCGGGGAATATCGTGGAAACCGTAAAGGGTGTCCGGATCCTCGGTGTGCTGCAGCGTATTGCCCTGGCTTATTTTTTCGCTTCTGTTCTCGTCTATTACCTGAAAGCCCGTAAAGCTTTTCTGGCTGGTCTTATCTTCCTGTTTATTTACTGGATGCTCTGTTATATTGGTAACCCGGCCGATCCCTACAGCCTGAAGGGATGGTTCGGAACCGGCATTGATAAAATGATCCTTGGCGAAGTCCATATGTATAAAGGGGAGGGCATCCCCTTCGATCCCGAAGGACTGATGAGCACCCTGCCTGCTATTGTGCAGGTGATCCTGGGCTACCTCGTGGGAGACTATATTCAGAAGAAAAGTAAAATACTGCCCGTTCCCGGTCAGCCGGGCACAACCAGCGGCGGGATGTATGAAATGCTGACTGGTTTATTCGTGATCGCCGTAGCAATGATCATAACGGGATTCTGCTGGGACATGGTCTTCCCCATCAATAAAAAAATATGGACCAGCTCCTATGTGATCTATACCACCGGCCTCGCCATCCTGACCATTGCCACGATGATCTATATGATCGAAATAAAAAAAATAAAGGGCGGACTGGCCCGCTTCTTTGATGTGTTTGGCAAAAACGCCCTGTTTGTATTTGCACTCAGCGCTTTTTTACCCAAAGGACTGGCCCTGGTCAAACTGGGAGAGGGTACCAATCCCTGGAACTGGCTCTATAAAAAGATTTTGATTTACACTCCCGGTGCCAAAGAAAACGGCTCCCTGCTCTATGCCCTTTGTGTGATCACTTTCATGTGGGCCATCTGCTACTGGATGGATAAAAAGAAGATCTATATAAAAGTGTAAATCTCCCCGTTAACAGGAATTTACCATTTCCCGGTAGCCGGCCTTTGTGCAAACGATAACCGGGCTGCATCTGTCGGGTAATAAACCATTAACATGAAACAGATCAGCCTGGCATTCGCTCTTTTGGTACTCGCCACCTCTTTTACAATAAAACAGGGGCCCCCGGCCGGCTCCGTATCCCTGTACACGACCAAATGGACCTTAAAAAACATTCACGGGAAGGATAAGGTTGACTATATCTATACCCGCGCCTTTATCAAATTCGATGAAACAAAAAAAAGGGCCGGTGGAAACGGCAGTTGTAACAGTTTTGGAGGCAGCCTGTTCGTCCTGAATGATACGATCCGGATCAGCCAGCTCTTCTCGACGGAAATGTATTGTGAAGGGGTGCAGGAAATTGAGAAAAGTTTTTTTTCACAACTTGGCCGGGCCAACCGGTTTGAAATAAACGGAAAAACACTCTTGTTGTACCTTGATAAAGAACTGTTGCTGGAATTCGCTGCGGAGTAAAATGAACGGAGCCATTGACCAGAAGCCATCAAAAGTTTTTTTTGCCGGGAAGGCGATAAGACGGTAAGTAAATAGTGGTTGGAAGTCACTATTTCCCGTCTTACCGGCTATTACTTTATGCGACTTTTGAGCTTGTAGTTGAACGCAGTACTATTAATGTTCCCTTTTCATTTTACTCCCCCAGCTCCGGTGTTTGGCCCCGTCCATCTTTACGATCTTCGGGGTAAACCGGCCGAGAATCTCCACCAGCGCCTTTTGGGATTGCATGACCACTTCAATATCCTTATACGCAAAAGGTGATTCATCCAGTCCGCCGCCGAGCAGTTTAATCCCGAACTTTTTCAGTTCGTCTTTAAATTGCTTATCAGTAACGGAAGCGACAGCCCGGGTACGGCTCATTTTCCTCCCGGCTCCATGCGAGGCAGAATTAACCGCGGCTGATTCTCCTTTCCCCTTTACAATAAACCCATCAGCCGTCATGGAACCGGGAATAATCCCCAGCACATCTTTACCGGCGGGCGTGGCTCCTTTTCGGTGAACGATAACATCTCTTCCCTCCCATTTTTCCTTCCATGCAAAATTGTGATGGTTCTCCACCCGCTGTAAGGGCTGGCGTCCCAGTTGTTTTGCAATTTTAGCATGTATCACCTGGTGACAGGCACTGGCATACTCGCCCGCCAGGTTCATGGCCCTCCAGTATTCAATTCCTTCTTCTTCATCCAGTCCCAGCCAGGCGAGGTTCCTGGCTTCCTGCGGCAGGCGGCGTTTGCTGATGGCCAGTTTGGTATAATGCCTGGCGATCGTGGCACCCAATGCCCTGGAACCGGAATGGGTCAGGAAACCAATATAATTTCCCGCATCCAGCCCAAGTATCTCGTCTTTCTGTGCAATATCCACAACGCCAAATTCTGCAAAATGATTGCCACTTCCTGAAGTTCCCAGTTGTTTCCAGGCCCTGCCGTGCAGGGGCCGAAGTATGGGTAACCGGGAAAACAATTCATCCTCCATCACCGCATGATCGGTGGCCCGGTCAAACTGTCCACCGCTGCCAAATAAGGTCGCTTCACCCAGTTCACGCGAAAAGAAAGATTCCCGGCCTGCCAGGTCCCCCGGATCAAGATCAAATACGCTCAGGCACATCCGGCAACCGATATCGACCCCCACTCCGTAAGGAATTACGGCATTATCAGTGGCCAGTACCCCACCTATCGGTAATCCATAACCGCTATGCGCATCGGGCATTAAAGCCCCGGCCACGCTGATGGGCAATCTGGCGGCCTGGTTCATCTGGTGCAGGGCAGCCTCTTCAATATGTTCCTGCCCAAAAACATGAAAAGCAATGCCATTTTGATGTAAGGAAATCAATGCCCCTTCCGTTTCCGGAGCCGGCACCAGTTTCTCCGCAACGGGTCTGAATACTTCATCTGCCAGGTAATTCCCCGGTGCATTCAATACCTGCCGTAACAGATCCAGCGCCGCTTCCTCCGTATGGTATTTGAAATGGGTGCCCATTACCTGCATGGCCACGCTTATCACCGGTCCTTCGGGGTAACCAACGGCTCTTAGTTGCTTTCCCGTTAATTTTAGTTTGCTCATTTCTTGTCTTTTAAAATTACTTGTTTTTCACACGGGTTAATTCATCAGTGTTTCTGTTAGCCGGAACCCGATCACTTCTGTTTTCCTGACCACCTGTGACAGTTCCTGCGGGTTGGCAATTTCCGCGATCGTCATGGGCTCATCTATCTGTTTCTCAAATCCGAAGTGTTTGCTTAACCTCCTTGATTTATCTACCCCCAGTTTGCCAAACTCGTACCGGGCGATCAGCCTGCCTTTCCGCAAGAGGGCACTGTCCACCGTCGCCAACGGACTGTTGAACGTACAAACCAGCTGCACATTCAGGAAGTCGGCCAGCAAGCCGTCTGAAATATTCAGCAGGTTGGATACAGACGAACTGCTGTTCTGCCGGCGGTCCATGATGATATTTTCTGCATCCTCTATGATCAGGACCGTATCCGGGTTATCAATCAGCAGCTCAATAAAATCCGGGTTCACCAGGTTTCCGGCCACCGAGGGCGACAAAAACAATACCCGCTTCCGGATCTTCCCTACCAGGTAACGCAGGTAGGTGGTTTTGCCGGTGCCGGGCAATCCGTGCAACAACACGATTCCCTTGTCTTTTTTCTGCCCCAGTCTTTTTCGTATGGTTTCATCGACCGGTTTAAAATCATCCTCGTAAAACAAATCCAGGTCCAGTTTTGTCCTTTTGATCTCCATCCCCTTCAGCTCCAGCGCATTTCTCGCCTGCACGATCAGGTTGATCTCAAGGGGTTGCCGTCGCTGCCGTTCTTTAAAACCGTTGACCAGTTGTGTAAGCTCCTGTATAAACCCTTCGTCTGTCCCGTCATGCAGCACTTCACAATAATCCTCATCAAATTCCACGATACAATTCGAATGAAGGATGACCACTGTTCGGTCAAACTGGAATTGTTTTTTCTCCCGTTTGTACCAGCGGTAGCGGTGCACCCTTGCGATCCGGTTCCCGAACCGTTCACTGAAGGCCGCAAATGCTTTTTCTCCGTCAACGTGATTGATAAAATTCAAACTCGGGAGCCTGTTGAAGCAATGCAGGTACAGGATCTTCGTATCGAGGAAGCGGTTATCAAACACATTGTTGATGCTGATGACTTTCTGGTTATATAAACTGTTCATTTTTTATTTTTTATCTGTTAACTACAACTTATCATCTGTCCTTTTCTTCTCTTTCCCGCTACTGCACCATTTTATTAGCGCAGCTGGAACTGGCAAACGCATCCGGCTTGGCCCGGAAAGCAAATCCCATCCCAAGGATATAGCTCATGGCTTCCTTCAGCGCCTCATTGCTTTTGAAGCTTGGGTTAGTGTTGATATCGGCATGTATTTCCATATCCACGCCGTACCGGCTGAACAGGTTGCAGAGCTCATACGCCACATCAACACTCATTCTCACTTCAGTCAGCATCCGTTCCCGGATGGTCATCCGTTTCCGGGTCGTTTCGCTGCGGATATACATGAATCCGCCTTTTCGCTTCCGGAGGAAGACGATCACGGTGGCAAATCCGGTTACCCCGGCCTTTACCTGGCTGTCCGTACCAATGCAGACCTTGAGGTCATGGCCCTCCTTTGCTTCTCTTGCCAGTACCCGGCTGACCTCCTCACGGATAGGTATATTCATCCGCTCACCGCTCAGTGTTCTCCAGTTTTCTCTATTTTCCATTGTTTATTCCTCCTTGTGGTGCCCCGTGGAGTCGAACCACGATCTCCGGATTTTCACCCCGGCGCATACCCGGTCTGCCAAAGCACCTTTACAGCGAATACTGACTGATATCTTATTTCCTCATCGCCGAATTCATTCACTGCTGTTTTATCTGTTGTGTTATCCCGAATTTTCAATGTTCAATCCCCAATTCTCAATACTCATTGGAAAAGCACCCCGGTGCATCTCCCGGGGCTGCTTTGTCCCTCCTGCTGCACTATTTCTTTAACGCAGGTCATATTCAGCCGGATGACGGACCTTTCCGTTTTCCGGGTTGACATTTTCCTTGCTTTTATTTTCTTCCTTGTTGCCCGCCAGCCCGATAAAAAACCGGATAGCCAGGACTGTAATTAAAAATTTCATTCTTACCTCCTTCTGTATTTTCCCCCTTTACCGCCCGACAGGATAACAGCGATCACCGCAAACTCCGCTATCACATGGACCCATTCAACGATTCTTAAGATCATTTTTATCAATTTTAAAACAAAGCCCGGTCGCTGGCGGCGACCGGGCTTTATCATACAGGCTGCTGTTGCACCTGAATTAATAAAATTCCACCCGTCGCCGGTAATGCCTGTTGTCATTTACTTCAGGCATAAAGAATCCTGTAGCGGTTTTACGATATCCGCAATTGCCAGCCCCTGACAGGGTCCGCCATTTCACCGCCGTTCCTTTATGTCGTTGTTGTCTCAGCAATTCTTTTTATTTTGTTTACAGATTCAGTTTAATTGTTATTACACATTACCCCCGGAAAAATATCCTCTTTCCTGAATACAACAGGCCCCGGCCTGATCTTGCTCCCGTTTCAGGATATAAAAAGAAACCCCGCAATCGCTTGCGGGGTCTGTATTTCATCGAATTCGTTATTTAACTTATTCTTCAGCATTACATGCCCCGCTTACGCGATCAAGTCCTTTGGGACTAAATCCGTATCCAGTTTCGATATGTGCGTTTATGCGTTGCATTTATTTGTTTTGCGGATGCAAAGATGAAACTATTTTTTTGATGTGGCCAATTATTTGGAGAGAAATTTTTAAAATATTTTTTAACCCGCTATATAGACGGGCATTTCATCATAGGTGCGCCCTCCTAATTCCCGACCGGTTTTCTTTTTGTTTATTCCTCCCCATTGCTTGAAAAAAAAAGCAACTCCTTGTTCTGCACATTGTTGCCTGATATCCCATACCCAGGCTTCTTTCACCGGCCTCGCTTTCCGCCCGCTTTCACCTCGCGCAATTAACCAATGTATATTTTCCAGGTTCATGTTTGGAAGAGGGCCTATCAGGGGTTCACAAGATAAAAATTTGACCTTGGCATTCGTCTCCCGAAGAAAATCAATCCGGTCCATCACTTTTTCATTTTCCACTGACACCCCCATCCATATATTGGCGGTCCAGTTCAGTTGATCATGTAACTCATATAAACGTTCTGCACGCTTTGTAAGTACCTGATACGTGTGCAGTGTGGTCTTATTCATTACTTCGAAAACTTTCTGGATAAAAGAAAGTGGAACGTCTGCATGAAACAGATCACTCATAGAGTTTACAAACACCACTTTGGGCTTTTTCCATTCAAATGGAATCAGCAGGGCATCTTCATGAATACGCAATTCAAACCCGTCCTTATATTTCTCAATCCCCATGGCTTCTAAACGCCGGCTCATCACTTCTGCATAGCAATATTTACAACCAGCAGATATTTTATCACAACCTGTGGTCGGGTTCCAGGTCATTTCGGTCCACTCGATGGAGGATTGTGCCATTATTTAAATTTTAATTGAACAGATCGGATATGATTATCTCCAAGATAGCATCCTTTTACTTTGTCCCTATTTAGTGAAATCGCTTCTAATTGACCATTCTTTTCTACTACATCCAATACCGGGTTTGTAAATGGAAGTAAAAGCCTTGCAGTAATCCAAAATCAAATAGATTTTGATCAGCCATTAATTCATTTTGCCATTTTCTTCATTGGCTAATTGGCACATTTCTCAAAACAACCTCCCCTGTTCCCCCGGCCTCCTGAACAAACTCCTGTTCAAACTCCATTCCTCTGCATTCATACCATACAGTTTGCCGTACTTCTTATATTGATCAGCGACGAGTTTCGCGATGCTTCCTTCCCCGCGCATCCGCAGTCCCCAGCGGCTATCGTTGACTTTCCCATCATGACTTTGTTCAATCAGGTGCCAGACCTTGTCCGCCCGGTCGGGAAAATTTTTATACAACCAGTCGTGGAATAATAATCTGATCGCACCATTCAACCGGATAAATGTGTACGCCGTAAAAGTGGCCCCGTTATCACGGGCCGCCTTCATGATCCGCTGCATCTCGTGCTCATTCAGTCCCGGTATCATCGGTCCCATCATAATGCCCATACGCACGCCGGCACTGCTGAGCTCATTGATTACTTTCAGTTTTTGTGCAGCGGTGGTGGTGCGTGGTTCCATGACCCTGCGCAGGTCTTCGTTAAAGGAAGTGATGGATACCATTGCCGAAACAATCTGCTTCTTCGCCATTTCCTGCAGGATATCCTTGTCCTTCAGTATCCATGAATTTTTGGTCAGGATGCCTACCGGCTGATTGAATTCATTGCAGACTTCGAGCAGCCCGCGGGTCAGCCGGTATTTTTGTTCGGCGGGCTGGTAACAATCCGTATTCCCGCTGAGCATGATGGGCGTGGCATCCCAGTTCTTATGCATCAGGAATTTACGCAGCAGTTGCGGGGCATTTTTCTTCACGATGATCTTCCGTTCAAAATCAAGCCCGGCACTGTAGCCCCAGTACTCATGTACATTGCGGGCATAGCAATAGATACAGCCATGTTCACAACCCGCATAGGGATTCATGCTGTAACCCATACCCACATCAGGACTCTCCACTTTGTTTACAATGGATTTTGACTCCTGTTCCATATAGACAGTGCGGGCATCTCCTTCTTCCCAGTCGTCGATCCCCTCGGTATGTTCACGGGTCCGCTCGTCTTTAAGAAACCGGTTCTTTGTATTCATCTGCGCTCCCCGGCCCTGCAGGTAACTGTTCTCTTCGCCCTTTTGCTTTGCCTGCACTTTCACGGCATCCTGCCTCAATGATTCCTTCTTCACTTGTTGATTTTGTTTCGTTGTGCACAATCGGTATCCTTTATTCCCGGTCCCTGCTTTCACGCCTGTTTGCCGGGAAAACAGTTCTTCCGTATAGCCGGAAAGGCGGGAAGAACGGGAAGAAAAACCGGCAGCCATTCCCGTTCTTAGAAATTCCAATACCTCTTCTTTACCCGACAGACCCTCTCCCGGCTTCTTTCCATTCTTCCACTTACCCGGTTAAAAAAGGAGAATAAAGAGTCACCTCACTTTTCACGCTCACTATTCCTTACTCTTTATTCTCCTTACTTACTCACTAACCCTTCTCCCATTTATTGTTACGGTGTACGGACCGGTGTTTACCCGAATAACTCTCCCTGCCGGGTGATCACCGGCAGGTGCTGAAATGCAAAATGCATCAACGGCTGGTACTTCAACTCTCCTTCGGGTCTGCGCAACAGGATCATTCCGTCCGCGATAAAACGCCCGGTGAAATGTTTCCGGCTGTATTCCAGCCAGCCTTTCTCATATTGCCAGGGCTTTAGTTTACTGCCAATGGTGATATGCGGCTCCATGATAAAATAAGGTTTATGCTCCTCATTCATTTTCAGCAGGCGCTGGGTCTCGGTACGCAGCGTCCTCACCAGTTGCTGTACCGGCAGCTTTGAGGTAACATTAATATAGATGGTATGCGAGGGGAAACTGCCGAAATCCTTCAATTCTGTTTTGAACGGCGGAAAACCCATCGCCACGGTTTTCAACCGGACCAGGATCCGTTCTTCCATCATGGCATACTGGGTGAACCGGACCAGCGGCACCCAGGATTTGCCCCGGCCGCGGTCGCCTGTTTTGTATTTCTCCGCAAATTCTTCCTTCACCTTGCTGATGCGGTTCCGGAGTTCCTCCCGGGGAGCCAGTGCCAGCAAATACTCATAGACCCGGTAACCGGGGATCGTGTTGGTGATTGTTTCCATTGTCTTTCCTCCCGGGAAAATATTTTCCCCATTTTCTTAGCACTAAGATACTAAATTATTTAGTTTTACCAAAGAAACCCCCATTAAATTTTTGAACATTTTTTTTCACCGTCCCCGGCCGGGGATATTAAAACAGGAGATATGGAAGAGGACCTATTTTTTGGGGCAGCCTATAAGGGCTCGAAACAATTCAAACAGCAGGATGTGAAGACGGCCAATGCCACCGGTTTTGCCGCGGCGGCAGATGATTATGCCGAAAAGGGGATTGACCTGAATGAGCAGCTGATCCGGAACAAGCCGGCCACTTTCTTTTTCCGGATGAAGGGGGATGCGATGAAGGAGGCGGGGATCTTTGACGGGGATATCCTGATCGTGGACCGGTCGCTGAAACTGGTCAGCGGGAAAGTGATCGTGGCCATCCTGAACGGGGAACTGCTGGTACGGAGGTTTCATAAAAATTTTACCTCGGCCTTTTTAATTCCCGAAAACAGCCGCTATAAAAATATCAACCTCGCGGAGTTCAGCGATTTCGTGATGTGGGGCGTGGTGACTTTTGTTATTCACCCGTTGGGATAGCAAAGAGAAAATCAGGCAATTTGTCAATCAGGAAAAAACTGAAAGAATGTGCGTGATTTACAGGGGGAAGAGCATCAAATATAAAATGTGTGGAGAACCGGGCACGATGAAGGGAAACCAATCCGTTCGCTCCGCCCTCCGGCTCTGTGTAATTTTTTCCCTGCCCGCTGCGGCTTATAAAAAAAGAAAGCGGAGGTACTATGAAAGCGATTGTCGACTGTAACAGTTTTTATTGTTCCTGCGAGCGGCTGTTCGAGCCCTCTCTCCGGGAGAAACCCGTTGTGGTGCTCAGCAACAACGACGGCTGCATTGTATCCCGCACCGACGAGGCGAAAAAACTCGGGGTGGGCATGGCGGCTCCTTATTACCAGAACAAAGAGATCATTGAGAAAAACGGCGTGGCGGTATTCTCCAGCAATTATAACCTCTATGGCGATCTCAGCATGCGGGTGATGGATACCCTGCGGGAACTGGTGGGAAAAGACCGGGTGGAAGTGTATTCCGTGGATGAAGCCTTCCTTGACCTCGGCATGATCCCGGACGGGGAGCTGCAGCAGGCGGCCGTGCAGATCAAAGAAACCGTGGAACAATGGACCGGTATTGCTGTTTCCGTAGGCGTGGCGCCCACCAAGGTATTGAGCAAAGTAGCCAACCGGCTATCGAAAAAAAACAAATTGCAGACCAGCGGCGTACTGGTCCTGGATACCGAAGATAAGATCCGGGAGGCTCTGTTAAAGACCGACGTATCTGACATATGGGGCGTGGGGTACAGATACGCCGTAAAGCTGAAAGAGTTATTCAGTATTTACAATGCATGGCAACTGAGCAAAATGAGTACCAACTGGGCCCGCACTAATTTAGGGGGCGTGGTGGGTATGCGGCTGATCAAAGAACTGAATGGCGAACCCTGCGTAGAAATGAAAGACCCGCTGAACAGCAAAAAAATGATTGCCACTACCCGGATGTTTGGAATACCTGTATATGACCTCGCCGAATTAGAGCAGGCTGTCGCAACCTATACCACCCGGGCAGCGGAAAAACTACGCCGCCAGTACGGGGCCGCCAGCTTTATAAATGTTTTTGTTGTAACCAACGAGACCGGAAACGGGGCCTATCAATACAATCCCCGGACCACAGGCACCCAGGTCCGCCTGCCCAGACCTACTTCATACACCAGTGAACTGATCCGGTATGCGGTACCGCTGGTAGAGAAAATATACAAACCGGGTCCTAAATACCTCAAAGCCGGTGTCATGCTCGGCGGTATTGTACCGGATACATCCATACAGGGCAACTTATTCTTATCCCGGGAAAAAAATGCTGAACGTAAACTGATGGATATGGTCGACAACATCAATTTCAGCCAGCGGGATGATGTGCTCAAATTCGCCGCTTCCGGCACAAAAAGAAACTGGAAAATGCGGCAGGAAATGCGGAGCCCCCGGTACACCACCCGGTGGGATGAACTATATGAGATCCATTAGCCGAACAATCCTTTTTGTTCCGGCAGGGAATTTACCGAAATAAACTGCGGCCTTACCAGATTCAGGCCGCACTCCTTGTTCATTCTATCGGTAAGATAAACGGTCAGTTCCGGGGAAGTGGCTTCATCGTGCATATGCATAAAGAAATACAATTCCTCCAGCCCGTTCTCCAGCCAGTATTTCATCCGTTCTACCCAGGCATCGATCCTGCTGTAATCCGAAAGATGCAGGCTATTCCCCACATAACGGATAAAGGCTTTCGGAATGGCCAGGTGCATATGGGCGCATTCCCTTCGCCCGGCTGTATCTGTAATCACCGCTCCCATCTTATATTCCCGGAGAAAAGCAAACAGGTACTCTCTCTCCTTTTCCCTGACAAACCAATCCGGATGCCGTACCTCCAGGAAGAACTGCAGGTCCGCGGGCAGAGATTGCAGATAGGTAAAAAGCTCTTCTTTCCGTTTCGGCGAAAACCGGTCATCCACCTGCACAAAAACAGGACCCAGGTGTTTTTCAAATCCCCTGATACCGCGTAAAAACTCATTCGACAGAAAGTCTTTTCCCTTCAGACTCCCGGCATGTGTCACTCCCTGGTACATCTTGGGACAAAATAAAAAATCCTTTCCGGCTGCCTTCTCCGCCCATTTGCGGATTCCCGCTTCCCCGTATAATTTATAATGCGTGGCATTCAGCTCAATACAGTTATAGTGATTCACATAGTGCTGCAAAAAATCCTTTTCCTTTGTTTTTGGAGGATAGATCTTTCCCACCCATTCCGCCCGGCCCCATTTGGCACAGCCCACGTATACACTGGAATGCACTGCCCGGTTACCCTTTAATATACTTTTATTAAAAGCAGGATCGGCCGGCAAGGAAAAATTAATGCGCTGCAGTGCTTCAGGGGAAACTCTTCCAAATTCCATAATCCGTATTTAGCACTCAAATCTACATGAATCCAAATAGTGTAACTTACAGTGCCAATAAATGCAACGATTGCATTTGCTCATTTGCTTATTCCTTGCACGGTAAGGATCCTGAAAAAGCGAGAAAACTCAATTAATAAAATGGGAACCCTTCTCTTTGGTGTTGATCAGCTGATACAGCAACCCGGGCGGTTGAAGGAGCTACGTGCAGCCCTGGTGACCAACCAGGCAGCTACCACCCATACCGGTGAATTTTCCAGGGTGGCCTTGCTGGAAAGCGGTTTCCGCATCCGTAAACTTTTTTCTCCGGAACATGGCCTGATGGCCCTTGGTGAAGACGGAGCCGGCCAGCCGGATACCACAGACCCTCTTACCCGCCTCCCTGTAATCAGTTTATATGGCGATCACCTGCAACCCGCTGCTGACGAATTAGCCGGTATCGATGTGGTATTGTTTGATATCCCGGATGCGGGCTGCCGGTTTTATACCTATCTCTGGACACTCACGCATGTGATGGAAGCCTGCGCCGCCACAGGTAAAACACTGGTTGTGCTGGACCGGCCCAATCCTATCAGCGGGGACCCGGATAAAGCAGAGGGCCCGATGCTGGATGAAGAACATTGTTCTTCCTTTATCGGGCGGTGGAATATCCCGGTACGGCATAGCTGCACACTGGGCGAACTGGCCGGCTATTTTGCCGCCACCCGGGTAAAAACCCTGCAACTGGAAGTGATCAAAATAAAAAACTGGAACCGTGCGCAAACGGCGGGGGAAGCCGGCTGGCTCTTTATACCCACCTCGCCGGCCATTACTGAAAGTGAGACGGCCCTGCTCTATCCCGGAATGGGATTGCTGGAAGGAGTCAATGTTAATGAGGGCCGGGGCACGCCCGCTCCTTTTAAAATGTTCGGTGCCCCCTGGATACAGGCTGAAGAAATGGCGGCCGCGTTCCGGGATTTATTGCTCCCGGGTATTAACGGTACGGCCTGTCATTATATTCCCGGGTCAGGTATCTATGCAGGAGAAAAATGCGGGGGACTGAAATGGACCATCACCGATTCATCTGCCTTCCTTCCGGTGCATACGGGTCTCTGCTTATTACAACTGGTAAAAAAAATGTATCCCGGTGAACTAAAGGAACGATTATACCCCACCGTGGCCAACCCTTCCGGGAAAGGGCACCTGGACCGGCTCACAGGCGTCCGCGATTCATTTATGAAAATTGAGAACGGGGAATTAATAAAAGCCGGCCGGGAAACCGGTCACTGGAAGCAAACCATCAGTCCCTTCCTGCTTTACTGATACTTTTTCATCAAATCGTACAAAATTTTCCGGTCTGTTTCATTAATCACTTTCGTGGTATCCTGCTGAACAAAATGGATCTTGTACGACTGGATCGCGTTCTGTTCGTTTTTGATATCATACCCGATCACCCGCAGGGCCAGGAGCGGATCAAAGCCTGCCGGTACCTTCACCTGCGTGGTATCATACCAGCGCCCAAACCCGTTTTCCGCCAGCTGCTGCCAGGGAAAATAACGGCTGGGGTCCACTTTCCGGCCCGGTGCAATATCCGCATGCCCGATAAAATTGGCCACCGGGATCGTATAGGCTTTTTTCAGCCGGCCCAGCAACAATAACAAGGAACTGATTTGCGCATCGGTGAAAGGTTCAAAACCATTATTGTCGATCTCAATCCCGATACTGGAAGAGTTCAGGTCGATATTGTTTCCCCATTTACTGACCCCTGCATGATGAGCCCGCAACAGGTCATTCAGCATGTGGTGCACCGTCCCATCCCTGCAGATCACATAATGTGCACTGACCGGGTTTTTGGTCTGAGTAAATGTCTTCAGGGTTTGCGCACAGCTGTTCTGCGCCGTGTGATGAATCACCACGAAATTCGGCCGGCGCATTGAAAGGTTGGTGGTACCCACCCAGTCCGGCGCATAGGACAATCCGGCAGAATCCTTTACCGGGTATTCTTTCAGCAACTTTGAAAATTCCTTTACCTGTTTCTTATAGGTTTTATTGGTGGATGCATACTGGCCGGTTGTACAACTGTACAGGAGGAACATTGCAATACCGGAAACGATCAGAATAAACCCTGGTTTCATATGCGGGTGATTTATGAAAACTGAGTATGATGAGTGACGCTATCTTTTACGGGGGCCGCTCCTGAAAAATTTACGTTTGGGTCTTTCACCATGACCAGTGCTATGACCCGAACTGTGACTCCGGCTGCGCGGGTGATAGGCCGGCGTTTCGCCCAGTTCCTTCGGAACAGCCGCTTTTTCCACTTCTTTTTCCAGCAGGCGTTCAATCGCGGCAAACTTGTTCTGCTCCTTTTCACCCACCAGGGTAAAGGCCGCTCCATCCGCTTCTGCACGGGCCGTCCGTCCGATCCGGTGTACATAATCCTCCCCGTCACCCGGTACATCCCAGTTGATCACCAGGTCAATGGTATCAATATCAATTCCCCGGCTTAAGATATCCGTAGCCACCATCAGGGGGATACGGCCGCTGGCAAACGCACCCAGCACTGATTCCCGTTGTGCCTGTTCCAGGTCGCTGTGGATCTCTTCGATGGTAAATCCGGCCTGCTTGAGTTCTCTCCGGACCTGTTTCACCGTTTGTTTCCGGCTGCAAAAGATCAACGCATTTTTATAAGGCGTTTCCCGGAGCAGTTTTTTGATCAGGGGCATTTTTTGCGGCTCATACACCAAAAATGCTTTTTGTATGATCTTTTCAGGAGGCTTTGAGATCGCGATATTTATTTCAACCGGTTCATGCAGGATCCGTTTGGCCAGCTGCCTGATCTTCTCCGGCATAGTGGCGGAGAACAACAGGTTCTGTCTTTTGGGTGGCAGCGCTTTGATGATCTTATTGATATCGTCCTGAAAACCCATATCAAGCATGCGGTCCGCTTCATCCAGGATGAGGAACCGAAGCCCTTTCATATTCACATAACCCATATTCAGGTGGGCGATCATACGCCCGGGCGTGCAGACAATAACATCGGCTCCCATTTGGAGGGCTTTTTTCTCAGCCACAAAATTCTGGGCATCGTTACCCCCGTATATGGCAATGGAGCTCAGGTGGGTGAAATAGGACAATCCTTCAATATGCTGGGATATCTGGATCGCCAGTTCCCTTGTAGGTACAATGATGAGGGCGCCCACCTGTCCGTCCACATGATTGGCCAGCAGGCGGTTCATAACCGGCAGGAGAAATGCCGCAGTCTTACCGGTTCCGGTCTGGGCAGAAGCAATCACATCCCTGCCTTCCAGGATGGGCGGGATCACTTGTTCCTGTACGGGAGTGGCGGTTTCGTAATTAGAGGCTTCGATACCTTCCAGTATCTGGGGGTGAAAATTAAACTCGGTAAAACGCAAAGTATTCAGTTTTAGAAAGATGCGAAGGTAACAGAAAATCAGGGGATTCCCGCGCCTGTAAAGGATTCCAGCTTTTTTTTTAATTAAAATCACCTTTATCACTGCCTATGATCATAGTAACCCGCGAGTTGTGGTTGTAGCTTAGAACCTGTTAAAAAATCACTTTATCTAAACTAATTGTTATGAAATATAGTCTTCTGCTCAGTGCCCTGGTCCTTTCCCTGGCAGGTTATGGACAGGCATGGGCCAAACAATACGATCATGTGGATGATTGTGTTTGCGGGCTATCCCTCGTGGGAAAGGGCGAGAAACATGGTTTTGTGGACAAAGACGGCAAACTGGTGGTACCCCTGATCTATGATGATGCAATGACTTTCTCCGAGGGTTTTGCCGCGGTAAAACAAGATGGCAAATGGGGCTACCTGGACAGTACCGGTAAAGTGTTCATTGAGCCCAAATACGCGGAAGCCATGTCTTTCTATGCCGGTTTTGCCGTGGTAAGCAATGGCAATGACTATGGTTTTATTGATACCAGCGGAAAGATGGTTATTCCCATGATCTATGAAAACGCCTCCCGTTTCTCCGAAGGGCTGGCAGCGGTAAATAAAAAAGGGTTGTGGGGATTTATTGACAACAAGGGTAAAGATATTATTCCCTTCAAATACAATTTCGCCGGCGTATTTGACAACGGCGCGGCAAGAGTAATGCAGGGAGGAAAATGGATCCTGATCGATGCCAGCGGCAAGAAAATAGCCGACAGTGAATAATACGGTCAAAATTCAAAACTGCCCGCAACAGCAAAAAAAGCTTTGCGGGCATTTTTTCATAGATGCCTACTCCCCACTGCCCACTACCTACTACTCAAAGAATCCGACAACCCATTTATCACTTAACTGTCCCTTAAGAAGATCCCAAAAGTTTCACCCCTTCCTCCTTCGTTTCACTACGGCGGACAGGTCGGGGCTTCCCTTTCTCTTCTTCATCTTTTCTATAATTGTGTCGCCCTTTCAGGGCTGCACAAGATGACTTAATCTGTCAACCTATATCAGGACAAGACACCTACTACCTACTGCCTACTGCCTACTACCTACTACATATTCCTTCGGTATTGCCCGCCCACTTCATAAAGTGCGTTGGTTATTTGTCCCAGTGAGCAAACCTTAACCGTTTCCATCAGTTCTTCAAATAAATTCCCGTTACTGACCGCCACCGCTTTTAATCGTTTCAGCATGGCTGCTGACCTGTTTTCATTGTGCTTCCGGAAGGCCAGGAGATTCGCAATCTGCTGTTCCTTTTCTTCCATCGTACTCCGGATCACCTCACCGGGTATCACGGTCGGGCTTCCTTTTTTATTCAGGAAGGTATTTACGCCGATCAATGGCAATTCACCGGTATGCTTCTGGTGTTCATACTGCAGGCTTTCTTCCTGTATTTTATTCCGCTGGTACATCCTTTCCATGGCTCCCAGCACGCCGCCCCTTTCGGTGAGGCGGTCAAATTCAGCGAGCACCGCTTCCTCGACCAGGTTGGTGAGTTCTTCAATAGCAAAGGAACCCTGGATAAAGTTTTCCGTTTTCGCCGTACCCAGTTCCCGGTTGATGATCAGTTGTATCGCCATGGCCCTGCGCACACTTTCTTCTGTAGGTGTGGTGATTGCTTCATCATAGGCATTTGTATGAAGGGAATTGCAATTATCATAAATGGCATACAGGGCCTGCAGGGTGGTGCGGATATCGTTGAAATCGATCTCCTGTGCATGCAGGCTCCTGCCCGATGTCTGGATATGGTACTTCAGCATCTGGCTGCGTTTATTGGCCTTGTACCGGTACTTCATGGCTTTCGCCCAGATGCGGCGGGCCACCCTTCCGATCACACTGTATTCCGGGTCCATTCCATTGCTGAAGAAGAAGGAGAGATTGGGCGCAAAATCATCAATGTTCATCCCGCGGCTGAGGTAGTACTCCACATAGGTAAATCCATTGGCCAGGGTAAATGCCAGCTGGGTAATGGGATTGGCACCCGCCTCCGCAATATGATAACCGCTGATGGAGACCGAATAAAAATTCCTGACTTTTTCCCTGATAAAATATTCCTGCACATCTCCCATCAGTTTCAGGGCAAACTCGGTGGAGAAAATACAGGTATTCTGCGCCTGGTCCTCCTTTAAAATATCAGCCTGTACCGTTCCCCTTACCTGTTGCAGGGCGGCCTGTTTGCACTGTGCATATATCTCAGCGGGCAGCACTTCATCGCCGCTGAGCCCGAGCAACTGCAGCCCCAGGCCGTTATTCCCTTCAGGTAATAAACCAGGAAAAGCAGCATTGTAAAAAACGGGTATTTTGCCGTCAGGATATTTTTTCTTCAGGGCTTCTTTCACCAAAGAATCTTTCCCGTTTGCCCTGATCCATTTTTCGCATTGCTGGTCAATGGCCACATTCATAAAAAAAGCGAGCAGCATCGGTGCGGGTCCGTTGATGGTCATCGATACAGAAGTCCGGGGATCGCAGAGATCAAAGCCGCTGTATAATTTTTTCGCGTCATCCACCGTGGCAATGCTCACCCCGCTGTTTCCCACTTTCCCATAAATATCAGGACGCTGATCCGGATCCTCCCCATAGAGTGTTACGGAATCAAAAGCAGTGGATAGCCGTTTAGCCGGCTGGTCAACGCTTACATAATGAAACCGCCGGTTGGTTCGTTCAGGCCCTCCTTCCCCGGCAAACATGCGGGTGGGATCTTCGCCTTCCCTTTTCAGCGGGAATACCCCGGCCGTATAGGGAAAATGACCGGCCACGTTCTCCTGGGCCTGCCATTTCAGTAAATCCCCCCAATCCTTGTAGTTGGGCAATACCACTTTCGGGATCCGGGTACCGCTCAGGCTTCGGGTGGTCATGGGTTGTTTGATCACTTTATCACGAACGGTATACTCATAAAACTCTTTCTGGTATTCCTTTACTTTCGCCGGCCAGTTGCTGATCAGTTTCCGGCTTACCGGGGTCAGCTGTTCCTGGCAGAACTGAATTTGTTTCTGCAATACTTCCAGCAATGCGGCCTCTCCTTTTTGTTCCAGCGTATCCAGGACTCCCTGGAGCTGGTAAAGCCGGGTAGCGATGGCCGCCTGTTCTATGACCAGCTGGTCATAATTGCGGTTATTCTCTGCTATCTCGGAAAGATAACGGACCCGGCTGGCCGGTATCACGGATTGAGAGACACTGGCTGTTTCCGCAAAATGGCAGGTGCCAAAAACAACTGTTGTTTTCTCTTCAACCTTTTTCAGCAGGAGTTCAAATAAGTGATTCACACCATCATCATTGAATTTACTGGCCATCGTACCGACAATGGGTAATTCTTCATCTTTGGCTGTCCAGCGGTTATGGTTGCGCTTGTATTGTTTTCTTACATCGGCGAGTGAATCCAGTGCGCCTGCTTTATCAAATTTGTTGATACAGACCAGGTCGGCATAGTCCAGCATATTGATCTTCTCTAACTGGGAAGCCGCCCCGTATTCCGGGGTCATTACATACATGCTGACATCACAATAATCCAGGATACTGGCATCGCTTTGTCCCACCCCGGCAGATTCAAGAATGATAAAATCAAAACCGGCCGCTTTGCAGATGTCAATCGCTTCCCGTACATATGAACTCAGGGCCGTATTATCGTCCCGGGTGGCCAGGCTGCGCATATAAGCCCGGGGATGGTTGATCGAATTCATCCGGATCCGGTCGCCCAGCAGGGCACCTCCTGTCTTCTTTTTGGAGGGATCCACTGAAATCACTGCCAGGGTCCTGCCGGTGAAATTATTCAGAAAACGGCGGGCAATTTCGTCTGTTACGGATGATTTGCCGGCCCCGCCGGTACCGGTAATGCCTAATACCGGCCCGCCGGCCCCACGGTTGGGAATTCCGGAAGCGTCGTTAAACCCGGCAATTTCTTTCAGAAGGAAAGAATACTCCTGCTTGTTCTCAGCAAGGGATATAGCCCTGGCAATCCGTCGCACATCTTTCACTTCATCCAGCGGCAGCTTACCATTCCATTTCACCTGGGAGGGGAGTTTTCCTCCTTCGGGGAAGCCGCATTGCTTCAGCACATCTTCGATCATTCCCTCCAGTCCCATCTGGCGTCCATCATCCGGGCTGTAGATCCGGGCGATTCCATATCGCTGCAATTCCTCTATTTCACCGGGCAGGATCGTACCGCCACCGCCGCCGAATATTTTAATATGCCCGCAGCCGTTCTCATCAAGGAGGTCCTTCATGTACTTAAAAAATTCCACATGGCCACCCTGGTAACTGGTGATGGCAATCCCCTGGACATCCTCTTCGATGGCGGTTTCCACGATTTCCTTTACCGACCGGTTGTGCCCGAGATGAATGATCTCAGCGCCCCTGCTCTGCATGATCCGGCGCATGATATTGATGGCCGCATCATGACCGTCAAAGAGACTGGCGGCCGTAACAATACGTATTTTTTGGTTGGGGGGTATACTCATAGTAAATGAAAAAGCAAAATTAACAGAAAAAACTAATGCCTGTTAGTTCTGTCAACATACAGGATTGCAGGCGGTTGCCTACATTTGCCCCATGCAGCAACTGGTTGAACGTATCATATCCCTGTATACAAACTGGAAGGGGGTAGCCCCGGTATCGGTGGATCTCCTGCCGCAAAGCGGAAGTGAGCGCCGTTATTTCCGGATCCACGGGCAGGAAGGAACCGTAATCGGCACCTATGGAGCTAATCGTAAGGAAAACGAGACTTTTTTTTATTTCACAGAACATTTCAGGCAAATGCAATTGGCTGTGCCTGAAATATTCATGGTCAGCGGCGACAGGCTCTTTTACCTGCAGGAAGATTTTGGGGACAGTTCCTTATTAAACCACCTGGAAGCAAAGGGGTTTACGGATGAAGTCTATGGACTTTTCAGAAAAAGCCTGGAAGCGCTGGCCCTGCTCCAGGTAAAAGGTGATGCCGGTCTGAATTATGACAACTGCCTTACTAACCGGGAATTTGGCAGGCAGGCCATCATGGCGGATCTGCTGTACTTTAAATATTATTTCCTGGATGCTTTGCGCAAGCCTTACGATAAACAAAAACTTATTGACGATTTTGAAGCGCTGAGCCATTATCTCACCCATACCGAATACAAATATTTTATGTTCCGGGATTTCCAGAGCCGGAATATCATGGTAAAAGAAGACCAGAGCGTGCACTTTATCGACTTCCAGGGTGGCATGAAGGGCGCCCCGCAATATGATGTGGCTTCGATGCTCTGGCAGGCAAGAGCCAATCTCCCGGATCAATGGAAAAATAACCTGCTCGAAGATTATATCAATGCTTTTGAACACCTCATTGGCCAGCCGGTCGACCGCAACACATTTATGAGCCAGTACAATGGCTATGTGCTCATCCGCCTGTTGCAGGTGCTGGGCGCTTATGGTTTCCGCGGCTTGTTTGAACGCAAAGCGCAGTTTCTGACCAGTATTCCCCTGGCACTGCGGAACCTGAAAGAATTTTTTGAACACCAGAGCCTGGGCATTTCGGTTCCGGAATTCCGGAAAGTACTGGATCTCTGTGTAACCGATGAGATCATACAGCAATTCACCCCCACGCAGGCAACTGAACGAACAGCGCTGGTTATTAAAATACACAGTTTCTCCTACCGCAAACAAATTCCTGCCGATAACAGCGGGAACGGGGGCGGCTTTGTTTTTGACTGCCGCGGTATCCTGAACCCGGGACGGGTGGAAAGCATGAAAACACAGACCGGCCGGGACAAAGAAGTAAAGGATTTCCTGGAGCAGCAGACCAAGATGCCGGAATTTCTCAACAGTGTATTTGATATTGTGGACATCACCGTGGAAGAATATATCAAACGGGATTTTGAAAGCCTTACGATCAGTTTTGGCTGTACCGGCGGACAGCACCGCAGTGTGTACGCCGCGGATGCCATGGCCCGGCATTTACGCAATAAGTTTAAGGTAAAGATTGAATTGCAGCATATAGAACAGGAGGCGAAAAACTGGTACAATCCCTTACCGGAAAAGAAGCAATGAAAGCAATGATATTTTCAGCGGGGCTTGGTACCCGTTTTAAACCCTGGACGGATCAGCATCCGAAGGCCCTGGCGGTAGTCAACGGGAAATCCCTGCTGCAGCGAAATATAGAATACCTGCGGCAAAACGGTATCGGGGATATTATTGTCAATGTGCATCATTTCGCGGACCAGGTCGAAGAAGCGGTAACAAAGCACAAGGGATGGGGCAGCCAGGTACAGATCAGTGATGAACGCCGGGAAGTACTGGAGACCGGTGGTGGTTTGCTGAAAGCCAAATCACTTTTTACTCCCGGTGAACGGTTTATTACCTGCAATGCTGATATCCTGACCGATCTCGACATCCGTAAATTGCTGCATTTTCATAAAGAGCAAAAAGCCATGGTTTCTTTTGGCGTCACCAACCGGAAGGCTCTGTGGCTGGCGGCATGCCGGCACCGGGGAAGAGAAAATAGCCATTGCCAAACCGGGCCTTATCGCCAAAGCCTATAGTTGCGTGGTGCTGTTTGAATACGATATCTTCCGGCTGATGAAAGAAGCCGGGTTCAGCGGCAAGTTCTCGCTGATCGATGTCTACCTGAAACTGGCACCCGCGCACCGCATCATGGGTTATGATCATTCCGGTGACCGGCTGGTGGATGTGGGTAAACCGGAGAGCGTGGAACTGGCGGAAAAATTATTCCCCTAGAAACCGTCACTCACCGGGGGTGGTAATATTGAAAAAAATAACAGCCAGGCTGCTGATCCGCAAAGCGGATGTTTTTTTATCACCTGCCTTCCCGGCCCGCTTTATCTGCAAAGCCGGCCGGATTTAATTCCTAATGTCCTGCAAATACCTTCTTCGCGGTACCCGTCTTCCCCGCATTTATTTTATCTTTCCGTCAAATATTGCCCCCATGAAGAAGATTGTTCTTGCCATTCTCACCCTTTTCCTGGTCATCCGGGTCAATGCCCAATCCGGGTATGATCACCGCGAAGCCTTTAACCCGCAGTTCTACCCTTATCCAGGGAATGATTACCGCAGCGCCAGCGGGGAACCCGGACCAAAATACTGGCAGAATAAAGCCGATTATTCCATTCAATGCAAACTGGATACCGGTACACATACTGTTACGGGGGAAGTCAGCATTACTTATACCAATAACAGCCCGGACAATTTGCGATTTCTCTGGTTGCAGCTGGACCAGAATATTTATAAGAAAGATTCCCGCGGTTCCGCCACCACCACCCAAACAGGAGGCCGCTGGGCCAATGCGAATTTTACAGAAGGCTACCAGGTTACCAGCCTGCAACTGGAAACAGATGGCGCTTTGTACACACCCAATGGCACGATAACCACGGATACCCGTATGCGCGTTTCCCTGAAAGACCCGCTGGAACACGGGAAAAAGCTGAAGATCCGGATCGCCTACCATTTTACCATACCAGAATACGGCACCGACCGGATGGGGCGGCTGAATACAAAGAACGGCACCGTTTATGAAGTGGGCCAGTGGTTCCCCCGCCTGTGTGTGTATGATGATATCCAGGGATGGAATACCCTGCCTTATGTCGGGGCCGGTGAGTTTTACCTGGAGTATGGGGATATTGATTTCAGCGTCACCGCACCCTCCGACCTGATCGTGGTGGGATCCGGTGAATTGCAGAACCCCCAGGAATGTTATACCGCGGATCAAATGAAAAGATGGGACGCCGCTGCAAAAAGTGATAAAACAGTCGCCATTCGCAGCGAAAAGGAAATAACCGATAAAAATTCCCGGCCTAAAACTGCCAGTTGCACCTGGCGGTTCCGTATCCAGAATACAAGGGATGTGGCTTGGGCCGCTTCGAAAGCCTTTGTACAGGATGCAGCCCGGATCAGCCTGCCCAGCGGGAAAAAATGCCTGGCCATCAGTGTGTACCCGGTGGAAAGCATGGTAAAGAATGGCTGGCAACGGTCCACCGAGTTTACCAAAGCGAGTATTGAACATTATTCCAAAACCTGGTTTGAATTTCCCTACCCCGCGGCTACCAATGTAGCCGGTATCGTCGGCGGCATGGAATACCCGGGTATCGTATTCTGCGGTTCCGGGTCGGCCGGAAGTGGTTTATTTGGTGTTACGGATCACGAATTCGGCCATACCTGGTTTCCCATGATCGTGGGCAGCAATGAACGGAAATATGCCTGGATGGATGAGGGCTTCAATACATTTATCAATGATTTTTCCACGGAAGCCTTTAACAACGGAGAATTCAAAGAGGAAGGATTCTTTGGCGATCCGAATTCTTCTTTCATGGTTAAATATGTATTCGGTGACGCAATGGACGGGCTCTACAATCTGCCGGATGTGATCCAGCAGGACAACCTGGGTGTGGCGGCCTATATGAAGCCAGCCCGGATGCTGCACGCCTTACGGGAAGAAGTATTGGGAAACGAACGATTCGACAGCGCCTTCCGTGAGTATATCCGGCGCTGGGCCTTCAAGCACCCCACTCCCTGGGATTTCTTTCATACCATGGAAAATGCCAGTGGCGAGGACCTGGGCTGGTTCTGGAGGGGATGGGTACTCAATACCTGGAAACTGGACCAGGCTGTAAAATCAGTAACCTATAAGGATGATAAACCGGAGAATGGCAGTGAGATCAGTATTGAAAACATTGAAAAAATGGTAATGCCGGTCACGGTACTGGTAAAAGAAAATAACGGCAAAGAGCACCGGTTAGACTTACCCGCAGAGATCTGGCAGCGGGGGGCCGAATGGAAG
>JBBIGW010000034.1:0-28028 GCA_037447355.1 Bacteroidia bacterium
CCCTGGTTTTCATTCGTGGTTGGCTGCAGTACCACGGCGCCCGCGCCATCCCCAAAGATCACGGATACATTCCGGCCCCGGGTGCTGAAGTCGAGCCCGAAAGAATGTTTCTCCGCGCCTACCACGAGTATATTTTTATACATACCGGTTTTGATGAACTGGTCGGCCACGCTGAGGGCGTACATAAAGCCGCTGCACTGGTTGCGCACATCGAGGGCGCCGATCTCTTTCATCTTCATGGCCCGTTGGAGGAGTACGCCGCAGCCGGGAAAATAATAATCGGGGCTGAGGGTGGCGAAGACAATGAAGTCGATATCCTGCGGGGTCAGCCCGGCCCTTTCGATGGCGATCCGGGCGGCTTCCACCCCCATGGTAGTGGTGGTTTCTTCGGTCCGGTGGGCATAGTGCCGTTGCCGGATCCCGGTCCGTTCCCGGATCCATTCGTCGCTGGTATCCATATATTTCAGGAGATCGTTATTGGTAACAGTATTCGCGGGTACATATTTGCCGGTACCGGCAATTTTACTTCTGATCATGGGGGCTATTTAAGGAAGGAAGATAGGAAATGTAAGGGAAATGAAACGGTTGCAGTTGAAACTGTTTTGGCCGTCTTGCATTGCAATTTGCTTATTTTTAAAACGGGGATAAGAATACCAGAAATCGGGGGTGTCCGGTCAGCCGGATGTGTAGCTGATAGTAATACTGCCAATGAGTATTAGCTCGTTGCCCCTTGCTGCCGAATTGTTCCAGTATCTTCAACTTTAGGGTTGCTGGCCTGAGTCTGCAACGCAGTTTCGCTCAACTATAACGAGGCTCCCCCGTTTTCAGGAATAACTCCGGACCCTGAACTCCGGACATATGACAACTTGTTATTTCAGGTGTTTACCCCCGGAATAATATTCGGGCAGGACAGGATACCCCCGATTTCCCGAATTCCCTGTTTTACAGGAGTACATTCTCCCTCCGGCTGTCTACATTTAACCTAAATAAAGAGGATGAAAAAGCTTTTATATATCCCCGTGCTTGTGCTGGTCGCAATGACCGCTGCCGCACAAAAGCAGCATTTTGACCTGGTCAGCTACAGTCCCCCGAAGGGCTGGAAGAAAACCGTGAGCAGCGATGCTGTGATCTATTCCATCCAGGAAAAAAAGAAAAATACCTGGTGCCTGATCAAATTGCTAAAAAATACTCCCTCAAAGGGTGATATAGATGCGGATTTTCAGTCAGAATGGCAACTATTAGCGGCCACGGAACTCAGTATTACTGAACCGCCCGCTACCACGGAAACGGCAGAAGGGGGCGGCTGGAAAATTAAAAGCGGCAGTGCAAAATTCCGGTTTAATAACAGCGATGCGATCTCCACCGTCACTACAATGAGTGGCTACGGGGTTTGCATCAGCGTGCTGGTAAATACCAACAGCCAGGATTATGTGCCTGTGATAACTGCCTTTATCGAATCCCTGGAAGTGGATGAAATAAAACAAGGGGGCAAGGGAAATACGATCGCTCCTTCAACTACCGGGAATTCACCGGTGCAACCGGGTGGGTTTGCTTTTACCACTACCAATTTCGATGATGGCTGGACCAGTACAGTCAGAGAGGACTGGGCTGAAGTAACGAAGGGAGCGGTTAAAGTACTGATCCATTACCCGAACAAACAGGCGGATGCCTATCAGTCTGTACTGAAAGACGAGGACCTGAATGCCTGGAGGGTCCTGGTGGCGCCGAGGTATGCAGCCATCAGCAATTTTGAGTGGAGATCGATCCAGAGCTATGAATCCATCAGTTTTATGGAAGCGGATGCGACGGATCTCTCCGGCCGGAATGTTCACCTGGTCCTGTTTAAGAAACACTATGGTAATGGCAATGGCCGCTACCTGGAATTTGTAACAAACAGCAGGGCGGAATATGAGCAGGCATTCGGTCCTTATCACAGTGAATCCTATGGCTGGGACAGTCCGGCCAATATGCAATGGCGGAATAAGTTCGCCGTCAGCGCCCCGGACCTGGTCGGGAAATGGGGGGTGAGTGATTATGCTTCCCTGACCTATTATTATATAAATACCGGCGGTACGGCCGGCACCACGGCTACTTCCACGACCAACGAGTTTACCTTTTTAACCAGCAGCACCTACCAGAGCGAGCACAACGGTGCCAGCGGGATGATCGGGAATATGAAGTTTTCAAGCCAGACCTATAAGGGAACATTTACAACAACCGGCTGGGAGATCAATATGACAAACCGGTTTGAAGGTCGCCCGGAAAAATTCAGTTGCCAGTTCGAAGCCGTGAAAGGCGGCCGTATCCTGGTCCTCACCGACAGGCAGGGAATCGTGTTTATGCTGGGGAAGAGTAAATGATATGTTATTCACTGCATGCGAAAAAGTATCATTGCTGAGTATTATTCAATCATAGTACTATTCAATCGCTGATGCCCGCTCAGGTTTAAAACAAAATTCCCTGGTTATTGATGGCAATAACCAGGGAAAGCATGCTGTCTCTTTTTAATAGCAGCCCCTTAGGACGTTTTGAGATTTGAAAATTGGAGCTTATTTGAGTTTTGTTACCTGGTCCTTTTTTGGCCTGCCTGTCCGGTAGGCAGGCATCTTGGTATCTTCGGCTCTTGGTCCTTGCCCCGGCATCTTCGCCCGCCCAGGGCGAGGCAGGGTTCTTTGTCTTAAAATGATCACATTTTCACCGCAACCGTAACCATCTCCTTCCGGCTCTTCTCCGCCGCAAACCCCATTACATGACTTTCAATCGACGCGTCAATAGTAGAACTGAGTAAGGAAGGATCCTGTGCAGCGATGGCCTGCACCCAGTCCGCCACCAGTCGCCAGTCGCCCCCGCCATGGGTATCACTGTCCTGCTTCCACTCCGTGACTTTCCCGGTACGGAAATCAGTATGCGTAAAACCAGTCATATCTCCCACGATATCCCCCATACTACCCATCACCCGGGTCCGGCGCCCTTCGTAGGAAGTAAAGGCTTCCATGGAAAAGGCGGCCGTAATGTTGTCCTCAAATAAAATATTCGTGGTGTAATGATCGGGCTGATCATTGTCCATCCGGTACACGCATCTGCCGTAATTGCTGTTTTTCAGGTATTCCATAATCGCATCACCCTGTTTGCTCTGGTCTTCCGGCAGGTCGAAATGGTGCAGCCAGCTTCTTTTATCGTAATAGATCCGTTTGGCGGAATAAGGACAACCGGCCTCGACTGCACAGCCGTTCACGCAGCGGTCCGTACTGCCTTCGGGGGCATTCTCCTTGCGGAACCATTTCAGGTCGCCGAAGGCGGAGATCTGCCGGCAATGCTTTTCGAGCATCCATTTTAAAATATCCAGGTCATGGCAGGACTTGGCCAGGATGATCGGTGTGGTCTCCTTGCTGTTATGCCAGTTGCCGCGTACATAGGAATGACTCATGTGCACATGCATGATGGGCTCCAGGTGCTGGATGCTGATGACTTCCCCGATGGACCCGTTATGCATCATTTCTTTCAGCTTTACAAAGTAGGGGGCGTAACGCAGCACATGACAAACGGCTACAATGCGTCCTTTCTTTTTGGCCAGGGCCAGGATATCACGGCATTCCTGCTCACTGGGGGAAATGGGTTTTTCCAGCAACACATCATAGCCCATATTCAGCGCGGCCATACAGGGACCAAAGTGCAGGTTGTCGGGAGTGGAGATGATCACCGCGTCGGCAAACTTAGGCCGCTTAAACACATCTTCCCAGGTATTAAACCGGTTCCGGTCTTCAATATTGTGCTTTTTAGCGTAGCGTTCATTGCGGAGGGCAATGGGTTCCGCCACACCCACGATATCCAGCTGGTCCGGGTAGGCTGCGGCATAGTTGCCGTACACATTGCCCCGGTTGCCTGCCCCGCAGGTGATGGCCGTTATTGGCTTGTTCAGTTTTTTGTGCAGCGGATTACCGGGTAATAATATTCTTTCACCTTTCTCATTCAGGGCCCAGGAAGGCAGGGGAATCGCGGAAGTACCGGCGGCAATACCGATGATACGGAGCCAGTCGCGGCGGGAAATCTGGTTTGGCATCTGGTCGTTTTTTTGATGATCCAAGTTACCGATTTAGTTAATGTATTTTTATACTTTCGAAAAATAATAGCACACATGAGCAACCCTACTTCACAGCGGTTTTTGGCACTGGATGTCTTGAGAGGCATGACCGTTTTTTTCATGATCATCGTCAATACCCCCGGCAGCTGGATCAGCAGCTGGGCGCCCCTGAAACATGCGGTATGGCATGGGTTCACGCCCACCGACCTCGTATTCCCGACCTTTATGTTTGTAGTGGGCAATGCCCTGAGTTTTGTAGAAAAGAAATGGAAGCATCTTTCTGAAGGACAGGTGTTTCGGATCATCCTGAAAAGAACCCTGATCATTTTCCTGCTGGGGTACCTGATGTACTGGTTCCCCTTTGTACACTGGAATGCGGCCCGGGAACTGGAATTCAACCCCATTTCACATACCCGTATCATGGGGGTGCTGCAACGGATCGCCCTGGGGTATTTTTTTGCAGCCCTGATGATCCGTTACCTGAAAGCGGCTACGGCTTACCGCTTCGCGGTTATTTTATTACTGACTTACTGGCTCATCCTGCTGCTGTTTGGGGACAATGCCGACCCGTTTAATATTGTGACCAATGCCGGCAACCGGCTTGACCTCTGGCTGCTGGGCGAAAATCATTTATACCATGGTGAAGGCGTGGCTTTTGACCCGGAAGGGATTTTGAGCACCCTGCCTTCCATTGCCAATGTGATCTTTGGTTATGCGGCAGGGAAATGGATCGCGGAGCGGGGCAAGACCTGGGAAGGGCTGACTAAATTATTACTCGCGGGTTTTGCACTGATCGCCGTGGCATTGTTCTGGCACCTGGTGTTTCCCATCAATAAAAAATTGTGGACCGGTTCGTTCGTGCTGCTTACCGTGGGGATCGATTGCGTATTGCTGGCCGCGTTGAGTTATGTTACCGATTTTCTCGGCCGTACAAAATGGACGTATTTCTTTGAAGTCTTTGGCAAGAACCCGCTCTTTATCTATTTATTATCCGAACTGGGCGCCACCCTGCTCTGGTTCTTCCCGGTGGGAGAGAAAAGAGTGCCGCTCTACAGCTGGTTATATGAAAATATATTCCGGCATGCCGGTGATTACCTGGGGTCTTTTTTATTCGCCCTTTGTTTTACGCTGGTCTGCTGGTTCGTGGGCCGGATACTGGATAAGAAGAAGATCTATGTAAGGGTCTAATCCTTTTTTACCTGTATCGCCACACACACACAACGGAACCCCAACCATCGTTCGGGCCGGGTATATGTTTGCCGGTTGGTGATCTTGCAGTCATCAAGAGAATGATCAAAGCTGCCGCCTTTGGCAATCCCTTCTTCCTGCACCATCTCAGCCACATTGCCGATCAGGGTATATACATGGTATGTATTTGGCCAATAAGATATGCCCGGTACGGTGTAGAATGGGGCGATGGAACGATGCGGGTCAGCCGGTAAATCTTCCGGGTATTTACAGTTAAAGACTTTCCTATACTTTTTTTTCCATTTTCTGTATACACTGTCACAGCCCCAGGGGTATTGTTCAACCGGTTTATTTCCGCTGGCGATCATTTCCCATTCCTTTTCAGTGGGCAGGCGGTAATAAAACCGGACAGGGAAATGATCATCCAGGTGCCGCTCCCAATCGCTGATGTTATTTTCTTTTATATATAAGGCAAAATTTGCTGCGTTTGTCCGCCATTTGCAAAATGCAACGGCTTGCTGGTATGAAATGCCAACGAGCGGATAACTGTTAAAACCCGGATGCCGGAAATAGTATTGTTGTATTGAAATGTAAGAGCTGTCCACACCCCAAACAAGTGTATCAGGCAAGGCCTCTTTCCCGGAAGCTGAATCAAAACGAATTAAATAATACAGGTATTCCCGCCAGGCAATATTATCCACTTCATGTATATCGGCGAATAAAGTATCATTGATCCGGACGGTACCTGGCGGCGCTTTCTGCATTTTTTGTCCGGATACCGGCTGAAAGAAACAGAACAGTAACAGTATAAAACAGGTTGCCTTTTTCATTCAGTGTACAGGTTCAGTATTTTGCTTCAGTAATTTTCAGTACTTCCAGTGCAAACTTTTCGCAGGCTGCCTGTACCGAACCCAGGTCCTTTGATTTTACATAGGATCCCAGCACATGATCCCCCGCATTGGGAATGGCTGCCTGTTGTTTTAAAGAATCGGGTGTGCCCAGCTGGGTAAACATGCGTTTCATGGCCGATACTTTCACAATCGGGTCCTGGTGCTCCTCATCCTTATAAAAATATAAAAGCAGGACGGGCTGGGTCACTTTTTTAAAAGTGGATGCTTTCATAGTGGACTCCAGCAGCTCTTCTAATTGCACGGTGGCTTCCATCCGGTATTTTTTATTCCAGTACTGCGCATAGGTACTGGTTGTATCGGCTGCCACATTGTATTTTCCTTTTACCAGGTGTGCAATCTGCAAGCCCCAGTGATTGTTGAGCAGCCAGGCATTCGGATCGTTGATGGCGATA
Organism: Bacteroidia bacterium; assembly: GCA_037447355.1. Lineage (GTDB taxonomy): Bacteria > Bacteroidota > Bacteroidia > Chitinophagales > Chitinophagaceae > JJ008. The sequence continues at coordinate 6,573 of JBBIGW010000034.1, forward strand.
TTGGGTGATAAGAGAATCAGTCCCGCAATCTCCGGGTACTCCGCGGCCAGCTTCAGTGCGAGGGTGCCGCCGGTGGAAGTGGACATCAGGATCACTTTCTTCCCTAACTGTTTGCCGATCGCGTAAGCCTCTTTCGCAGAATTCCAGGCACCGGCTGCAGTAAAACTGGCCAGGGGCTCCGTAGTATCGACCCCGTGTGCATCGAGCCGGCTGAGGTAGAGATTGCATCCGAACTTTTGGGCAAACTCATAATGAACCGGATCTCCTTCTTCCTGGCTGGCCGAGAAGCCATGGAGGTAAACGACTGCATAGTCCGTCACCTGCCTCGCTGAATCATTGGCCCATACGATCCGGGCCTCATTGTCGGGCTTGAGTTTATGCCGGGACTCATTTTTCTGTATGTACTCTTCCAGGGCCGGAGCTGAAGCAGGTACGGAAGGCAGGTCAGTTGTATACTTGGGTGTGGAGGGCCGGGGTCCCAGGAAATAGACGACAATGAACAGTAACAGGATGATAGCGAACCATTTGAGCAGTTTCATGCAAACTATTTTCCTAAAACTACATCAATTCTCCATTTTATGAGGGTTAAGACTGTATTAAATGCCTGTTTCATTTGGGACCCCGGGTTTTTAGATGTACCTTTGCGCCCGGTTTTGAGGAGGTTGACGAGTTTAAAAGTTGACAGGTTGAAAAGGAACGGCGACGGATACATTTCCGATTATCTGTTGAATTAGTTTAGTTGTCTAAAACTGAACTACAATGGCTTATCAAAGTTTCGAAGACCTGGAAGTATGGAAGAGGGCACGGGTGTTAAAGAAAGATATTGCTCTTTTGGTTAAGACTTTTCCCGCAGAAGAAAAATTCAGACTGACAGACCAGCTCATCAGAAGTTCACGATCCGTGAATGTTCAGATCGCAGAAGGACATGGAAGGAAAACATGGCCGGAACGGCTCAGATTTTGTGTGATTGCCCGTGGGTCGTTATCCGAAACACTCAATCACCTGATCGATGCTTTTGATGAAGGGATTATACGTGAAGAAGTATTACAGCAATTAAGAATTAAAATAAATGAAGTTGAACGGTTATTGAACGGGTACATCAGTTATTTAGACAGAATGTCTAAGGAGCGGCCCTGTTAACTTTCAACCTTTCAACCTGTTAACCAGTAAATATTAAAATGGACATTAGAAACATCGCCATCATCGCCCACGTTGACCATGGTAAAACAACATTGGTTGACAAGATCTTACATGCCACCAAGGTTTTTCGTGATAACCAGGAAACCGGCGACCTGATCATGGACAGCAATGACCTGGAGCGGGAAAGAGGGATCACCATTTTCAGTAAGAACGCGGCTGTGGTGTACAAGGGTGTTAAGATCAATGTGATCGATACCCCTGGTCACGCCGACTTTGGAGGGGAAGTGGAACGCGTATTGAAAATGGCAGACGGTGTGATCCTGCTGGTGGATGCCTTTGAGGGACCGATGCCGCAAACCCGTTTTGTATTGCAGAAAGCCCTGCACCTCGCATTGCACCCGATCGTGGTGATTAATAAAGTGGACAAACCCAATTGCCGCCCCGATGAAGTGCATGATGCGGTATTCGAACTCTTTTTCAACCTCGATGCCACCGAAGAACAATTGCATTTCCCGACCTATTACGGAAGCGGCAAGAACGGCTGGTTCAATGAAACACTGGAGCAGATTGATAATATCAATCCCCTGCTGGATGGGATCATAAAACATGTACCGCCGCCCCGGATCAACGAAGGGCCCGTGCAGATGCAGATCACATCCCTGGATTACTCTTCCTTCCTGGGCCGTATTGCCGTGGGTAAGGTAAGCCGCGGGGTGCTTAAAGAAAACCAGCCGGTTGCCCTGATGCAGGCTGACGGCAGTATCAAAAAATCAAGGGTAAAGGAATTATATGTATTTGAAGGCATGGGCAAGAAGAAAGTGAGTGAAGTGGTGGCCGGTGACCTCTGTGCCGTGGTGGGTATCGAAGATTTCAATATCGGGGATACCATTGCCGATGCGGAGACGCCCGAAGCTTTACCGGTGATCAGTGTGGATGAGCCGACGATGAACATGCTGTTCTCCATCAACAACTCACCTTTCTACGGCAAGGATGGAAAATTCGTCACCTCCCGTCACCTCCGTGACCGCCTGATGAAGGAAACCGAGAAAAACCTGGCTTTACGGGTGGAAGACACCAATAGCGGGGACAGCTTCCTGGTGTACGGACGCGGGATCCTGCATCTCGGTATCCTGATCGAAACCATGCGCCGCGAAGGTTATGAGCTGACCATCGGGCAGCCCCAGGTGATTGTAAAAGAACTGAACGGCACCAAATGCGAGCCATACGAAAACCTGGTAGTGGACGTGCCCCAGGAATTCGCCAGTAAAGTAATTGACCTTGTGACCCGGAGAAAAGGGGAAATGCATGTAATGGAAACCAAGGGCGAAATGCAGCACCTCGAATTTGAAATTCCTTCAAGAGGACTGATCGGGCTGCGTTCCCAGATGCTGACCAATACAGCCGGTGAAGCAGTGATGGCCCACCGTTTTGTTGAATACAAACCCTGGAAAGGCTCCATTCCCGGCAGAAACAACGGGGTGCTGATCTCCAAGTTCCAGGACAAGACGACCGGTTACTCCATTGATAAACTGCAGGACCGGGGTACTTTCTTTGTAGATCCGGGAGAAGAGGTTTATGCCGGCCAGATCATTGCGGAAAATATCAAACCCGGTGACCTCGTGGTAAATGCCACGGAAGGGAAGAAACTGACCAACCACCGCGCCAGCGGCAGTGACGATGCCACCCGCATCGCCCCCAAAACGCTGATGACCCTGGAAGAGTGCATGGAATATATCCAGCAGGATGAATGTATTGAAGTAACCCCGAATTTTACCCGGATGCGGAAAGTGATCCTCAACGAGGATGAGCGCAAGAAAGTACAGAAGAAGATGGAAGCGGATGCGGTATAAATCTCCTGTTATCATACTGAGAAGGCTGTCCCACGGGGCAGCTTTTTTTTGCCGGTAAGAAAAGAAAGCGGGATATGGTTATATAATGTTTTCCCGCCTTTCCGTCTTCCCGGCTAAACAATATTTGCCGAAGGCAAACGAAGGGAAGTGGTTCAGCCAAAATGAACCTTGCAAATGGGGTGGATGAGAGAAGTTTAATTTCCCCCGAGTCCCCTTCGGGAGACTCGGCGGAGAATGAACTAAAAGCAGATCAGGATATGTATTCTTATGCCAGCTGAAATAGGGGTATGTGCCTTGTCCCCCGCAGGCGGGGGAAGTGGTTCAGCCATAATGAGCCTTGCAAATGGGGTGGATAATGGAAGTTTAATTTCCCCCGAGTCCCCTTCGGGAGACTCGGCGGGGAATGTGCCTTGTCACCCGCCAGCGGGGGATAGCGGGCAGTCACTCTCTTTGATTTGCGTAATTATTAGCCGGGAAGAAAAGAAGGCGGGAAGTGGTTCAGCATAAGGAGCCTTACAAATGGGGGTGGATAATGGAAGTTTAATTTCCCCCGAGTCCCCTACGGGAGACTCGGCGTGGAATGTGCCTTGTCTCCCGTCAGCGGGGGTAGCGGGCAGTCACTCTCTTCGGTTTGCGTAAGAATCAGCCGGTAAGAAAAGAAGGCGGGAACTGGTTGGTAAAGTCTTCCCGTCTTCCCATCTTCCCGACTCTCCGTCTAATCAAATAATACCCTCCTTCCGGTATGGATACCGGGGACCAGATAAACTAAATTTGGTAAAAACCCTCATATGGCAGCCCGTATCGTACTCCCCGTCTTCCTGTTCCTTTTCCCTTTCAGCCTGCTTGCCCAGTGCCTGAGCGGAAATTGCAAGGATGGATATGGAAAATTCAAATACAAAAACGAAGACGTTTATGAAGGGTATTATAAAAACGGCTATTGCCATGGAAAAGGAAAAATGAATTATGCCAACGGGGATCTCTATGACGGAGATTGGGTAAATGGCAGCTGGAACGGGAAAGCCAGCTATACCTGGAAGGACGGCCGGCATTATGAGGGAGAAGTAAAGGACGGATATTTTGAAGGGGCCGGTATCTTTTATTCCAACGACAGCAGCCGCTACGAAGGAAACTGGAAGCTGGGTCAGTATGATGGCTTCGGAAAATATTTTTTTAAAGACGGCCGGTACTACGAAGGGAATTGGGTGAAGGGTCAGAAAACGGGGAAAGGAAAGTTTACCTGGCCCGAAAGCGGCAGTTATGAAGGGGACTGGAAGGAAAACAGGTTTAACGGGGAAGGGAAAAGAATCTTTAAAGACAGCAGCATGTATGAAGGCGGCTGGCTGGCCGATAAACAGGACGGGAAGGGCCGGTATGTATATAATAACGGTGATGTGTACACCGGGGAGTTTAAAGAGGGTAAGCGCCATGGCCTGGGAAAATATATAGTGAAGAAGGACGGGGAAATCTATGAAGGATACTATGTGGAAGGGCAACCGGAAGGAAAAGGAAAACTGTTGCTTGGAAATAAGGATTCCTATGAGGGCGATTTCAAAAAGGGACTGGCCGAAGGGTATGGAGTAGGCATTTATACAAGCGGCACCCGGTATGAGGGGGAATGGAAAGCCGGGAAATGGGAGGGTCATGGTAAGGCAGGCTGGAGGGACGGATCAGTTTATGATGGACAATGGACGGCCGGTAAATGCAATGGCACCGGGCATAAACAATACCAGAACGGGGACAGCTATGATGGAAACTGGAAAGATGACGAACAAAACGGCCAGGGCGTATATACCTGGAAAAACGGGGATGTGTATACCGGTGAGTTTAAAAATAACAAAATGTCCGGCACCGGGAAAAGGGTTTATAAAGACGGCACCGTATATGAGGGCAGTTGGAGTATCGGGATTTATCATGGGAACGGGGTGCTGAGCTGGCCGAATAAAAACAGGTATGAAGGAAATTTCTATTCGGGATACCCAAGTGGCCAGGGAAAATTTTACCGGAACGGTATATTGTATTTCGAAGGATCATTTGACGGGGCCAGCACCAATAGCACGGCTAAAAACTGGGTATTGGAAGACGGACGGTTTATCCACCGGGTTATATATACGGATGGTTCCATCTACGAGATCTGGTATCCCGACCAGTCCATGTTTATCGGCAGCGTAAAAGATATCAGCTCTTACGGGAGTATTGAAACGATCCTGCCCAACGAGGGCTCCGTATTATACCCGGATGGCCGGATCGTTTCAGGGAAATGGGATAACAAGGTCATAAAGCTTCAGCATTATCAGTACAAAATGAAAATGTCCGAAGCCGTCCCGGAGTATGTAAAAGGAAGAATATTTTTTGCCTATCAAAAAAACGCCGATGCCCTGAAAGCCTTTAATAGGGCGGTTGCCCTGAACCTGAAAGAAGACAGTGTGTATTTATTCCGGGGGGGTGCTTATTATTATCTTGCAAAATATGATTCGGCCTATATTGACCTGACGCAAGTATTGAAAAAGCAGGCAAAAAACTTAGATGCGCTTTCCTGGCGGGCAAAGACGCTGATGGCGAAGAAGGACAGCGCTGCCGCCCTGGTGGATTACAATACCTGTATCAGATATTATCCCAAAGATACCCTCGTGTACTGGCAGCGGGGAATCCTTTATCACAACCTGAAGGACTATTCAAAAGCGATCGCTGACTATTCCAAAGTGCTGGAACTGGCCAAAGGAGCGAACGACAATGTGTATTATTACAGGGGTATCTGCTACGAAAAACTGGACAAAAAGACCGAAGCCTGTGCCGATTTTGAGAAAGCCAAAAAGAACGGGAACAAGGAGGCGGATGCCCGGATCAAAAAGCTCTGCGGCAGCCCCGGATAATCAAAAAAGGAGATTTTTGAAATGCCGGCCCGGGATTTTCTTTGTATTTTTGATGCTCAGTAATTGTATGAAAAGAAGCCTCCTTACCGGTTCCGTGCTGTTGTTCCTCTTCCTCCTAGCAGGGTTGGAAGGGATGGCACAATGCTCCATTTGTACCAAGACCGCCCAGCAACTGGGTGAGGGTCCGGCCAAAGGTATGAACAGCGGGATCCTCTACCTCGCATTTGCCCCCATGGCCATCGTTGGTTTTATCAGTTACCGCTGGGTGAAGAACCAGCGCAAAAGCTGATCAGCGGATCTCCAGTTTTTTTACCAGCCCGTCAATACTCAACAGGTAAATACCTCTTGCCACAGGAGACAGTGCCAGGTTTATTTCCTTTGTATGGACCTGTTTTTGAAAAACAACCCTGCCTGCCAGGTCGGTCAGTTTTAATGTTGCGGCAAGGGGGCTGCGCCGGATAATATACACTTCATTGCCGGCAGGATTGGGGTAGAAAATAAAATCTGCCGGGGTTTTCAGGCATACGCTTTTGATGGCTGAATACACAATCGTATGGTCCTTCCCGGTGATCCGGATGCGGTAATAGCGGTAGCCGGTTACTGCGGAGGGATCTGTGTAAGAATAGTGATCCAATTGTTCCGACCCGGGAAGGGTTTGGATAATCTCCCAGTTACCCGCTGCGTTTCTTTTTTCCACGAAGAAGTTTTTGACCCGGCCCGGATCGGCTACCTCCCAGTTGAGCACAGTCATTTCATTTATCAGCGCAGCAGTAAACGAAATAAAATCAGCGGCCAGCAATAAAGAACAATAACCTGCCGGGCTGGAAGACCGGGTGAAAGTATAATTCGCGATGACCTGGCCATTGTTTCCGGTTGCAGCCGCTTGTGGAGCCGGGTCACAGGATACATCCCTGCCGGATTCAACGCCTGCTGATCCCCCATTTACACTGGTGGTAATGGCCGGTAAGGCCGCTGTAAAATAGATCACACCACCACTGCCACCACCGCCTCCGCCAAAGCAACGGCCGATATTACCGCCATCATTGGAATTCCCTCCAGCACCGCCGTTGGCCTGCACCGTAACCGGTCCCGTATAACTGGTTACATGCATGATGATCGTACCACCCCCTCCGCCGCCACCGGCCCCGTCTGATAAGGAGGATCCTCCCTTGCCCCCGCCCGCCGTGATCAGCTGGCTGTTACCGATGAGATTATTGGCCCAGATAAAAATAATACCGCCTCCATGAGCGCCCGACACATTGGATAAGCCATTATTGGAATGACCGGCACCGCCTCCGCCACCGGAATAGATCTTCTGACCGCTGTTGCTGCTGAGACTTTTTCCGGCCTCGCCCCGCAGGGTAGCTGTACAGGCCACCCCGTTGCTCGAATTTCCTCCACCGGTTCCACCCGCATCCAGGTTGGCCCCTCCGCCTCCGCTGTTATTGTGATTATTGCCGCCACCTCCGCCATTAGCCGGGGCACCGCGTCCCCCGCTTTGTGCTGCGGCAAGATCCGTGATGCTTTCTCCCTTCGCAGCGCCGTTCTGCGGACTGGAAGAGGACGCATTGTAGATATACCCGCTGGCCGGCAATGCATCACTGCAGGTGCCATTGCTCAATAAGTAACTGCCCCCACGAAATCCCGCTGAATCCGCATAGATGGGTGCGTTCAGGGTGATATCCTGTTCGGCGTAGAGGGCAATCACGCCGCCGGTGCCCGTACTGTTATTCCAGGAACTTGCCTTAATTGTATCGGTTATATTGGCCGAAACGTATTCGGCAAAGGGAACGAGTTGTACTTTACCGGTGGCGGGTGTATAGGTATTCTGTAGTAAATGAAAAAGGAAAACCGAATCGCCGCTGATGGAACAGATGGTGCCCGTTTCATAATTGCCGGCCTCATTCAGGGCGGTCACGGTACCGAAACTGCTGTTATTGCTGGTATTGATGGTGGCCCCCTTCATCTGTACCAGCAGGATTTTCTTATTGACGGCAAGTCCCGCGGTGCTGCCGACCCGGATACAGGCTTTCGCCGGGATGATCTCCACCACATGATAATAGCTGTTGACCACCCCGCTGATATTGCTGGTTTGTCCCTGTACAAAGACAGGTTGCAGTGAAAAAAAACAGGAAAAAACAAGAAAGCCTTTTGAAAGGCGGTTCCGGTTTTTCATATAATGAGGCGTTGGTGCAATACTGGTGACCTGTTATTTCCCGGCGACGAACTGGTACAGGTTAAAATTTCCTTTTCGAAAACATTCCTCGATCTCCTGTTTCAGCCTGCCTTTATCAATACCCTTCATTCGCCTTTGTTCGATCAGGTAAAAGGCTTTTTCGGCCAGTAACCAGAAGGTCTTGTCATTCAGGTGTGATTTGCGCAACAAATTATGGATCACATCATATAGCTCACTGACTCCCTCTTTCCGGGTGGCGACTGTCTTCACCACCGGTACTTCATGGTAATGTTTGCTGAATGAAGGGGCCAGCATCAGGCGCAGGTTGCGGACAAACAGATCCGCATCGGGCCGGTCGGCTTTATTGACCACAAAGACATCCGCAATTTCCATCAGGCCCGCCTTCATGGTCTGTACTTCGTCGCCGGCCTCGGGTACCACCACCACCACGGTTACATCCGCGAGCCCGGCAATCTCCACTTCACTTTGTCCCACGCCTACGGTTTCCACAATGATATCATCAAACCCGGCTGCTTTCAGTAAATCGGTTATCTCAATGATCTTGGGGTGCAAACCACCCATGGAACCCCTTGTTGCCAGGGAGCGGATAAACACTTTTTCGTGGATATACCAGTCGCTCATCCGGATCCGGTCCCCCAACACCGCCCCATGGTTAAAGGGGGAAGAGGGGTCCACGCATAAGACAGCAACTTTCCTGCCATGACCGGTAAGCAGGCCGATCAGGCTGTCTGCCAGCGTGCTTTTACCTGCGCCGGGGGGGCCGGTGATACCGATGATCTTCGATTGACTAACAGGTAGCAATTGCAGTAATTTTTCATATCCCGTGTGTTCATTTTCCACCAGGGAGATGCTGCGGGCCAGGGCCCTGGTATTTCCCGCTTGTACCTGTGTCAATAATTCCTGCCACATAAGTTGATCGGATGCTGGTTGCATACAAATGTAATCAGAACCTTGCTCAGATGAAAGCAATAATCAGCCCCCTTTCTTTCCGCGGGCTTTACGCTGCAGGAGGTAGAGTTTGCTGTGTTTTAAAAAAGTGAGATGGGCCACGTTTTTTGCGATCACATACCCGTAAAAACCATCCCGGAAGCCACCTTTGATCAGATAGCCGGACAGGAAGGCCCAAAGGGGATTGAACCATATTTTGAACAGGCTGGTCTTCCGGCCCTGTTTAAAATAACTTTCAGCCGATATCGTGCTGAATTTATTATTCTGCGTGATATGCTCTTCGACCGAGTAATAAGAATAATGCAGGATATCGCCGGCCAGGTGCACGGTTTTCTGGGCCGTAGAGAACTCCACTTTATCATGCGGATTGATACCGCCCCATTGCGCCAGTTGTTTATTAAAGATCCGGAGTTTGCGGTCGGGGTACCAGGAGCCGTGGCGAATGAATTTTTCGCAATAGAAAGTACAGCGGTTCATGGTATAACCGGCGGCAGCTTCCTGCTGTTTGGCCACGAGAATGGCCTGCTGCAGCTTTTCATCAAGAGCTTCGTCGGCATCCAGGCTCAGGACAAGATCGTATTGGGTGAGGGCCAGGGCCGCGTTTTTCTGTTCAATATAGCCCCGGAAGGGTTGTTCCACCACCCGGGCGCCTTTTGATAAAGCGATTGCCCTGGTTTGATCCGTTGAAAGGGAATCCAGCACCAGGATCTCATCGGCCACCGGGGCCACGGAATCAATACAGCGGCCGATATTGCGTTCCTCATTATATGTGATGATGGCGACCGAAAGCTTGTTCATCTCCCCGGGAATTTTCCTGTTTTAATATCGGGTATATTTGCAAAACCCTATAACTATTGAAAATTGAAGATACCTAATAGTACAATAGCATTTCTTGAAAAATATTTCGATAAAATATTTGTGATCACGCTCGAAAGAGCGGTGGACCGCCAGGAGAAAGTGAGGGAACGGCTGGCCGGTCTTCCGTTTGAATTCTTTTTCGGGGTGGACAAACACCTGCTGAGTTGGGAGAAAGTGCAGGCGGAGAATATCTATGATGATAAGAAAGCCCGGCAGCTCAACCGGTACAGCAAGGGCATGATCCTGGGACATATTGCCTGTTCCCTTTCGCACCGCAACTTATACGAGCATATTGTAAAACAGCAATACCAGCGGGTCCTCATTTTTGAAGATGATGTGGTGCCCCTGGCTGATCCCGCTGCTGAACTGCTCCTTTCCGTCGGCGAATTGCCGGGGGATTGGGAAATGATCTATTTCGGGTACCATAAAAATGAAACAGCCACCCCGGAATTAAAAAGAAAGCAGGCTTTTTATAAACTGCTCAGTTATATCAACCTGATCAAATGGTCGCCAAAGATGGTCAGCAACCTGCTGCCCCGGCCTTACTCCGCGCATTTGCAGCAAGCCGGTTTTCACGACCTGCTCCATGCGTACGGGATCACATTGGGCGCCTGTAAAAAGCTGATCCCGGCCCAGACGCCGGTGGTCTTTAATGCGGACCCCCTGATCTCCCACCTGGTGATGAAGGGAGAACTGAATGCCTTTATCACCCGGAAGAAATTTTTTACGCAGGAGCAGTTCCTGGACCCCAGCCATCGCTCCTTTATTCACCACTGATCAGATGACCCGGTAATTGCGGAAGCTGAAGGGACGCATCCCGGTTTTTTTCTCAAACCAGTAGAGGATTCTTTTTTTCAGGGAAAATTTTTTTTTGCTGATATCCAGCTGAACAGCGGGGTTGCCTTTACGGACCCGTTCCTGCATCACGGCCGGGTGCTGTCCCCTGAAGGGCTGCAGGGAATCGAAATCATTGAAGTCGAAATAATCTTCGCTTTTCAGGTATTCCTGGAAATCCGCATTATCCCCGTGCCAGAAGATACCGGTATTTTTCAGTTTGCGTTTCATGAGCTCCGGGCTCTTCACCCAGCCATAATGGTACACAAAGGCGGGGATCTGTTTTACCTGTAAGCGTTTATTCCCCTTCCGGAAACCCTGCGCATCGCGAAAGGCGCTGATGGCGGGATCATTCCGGATGATCCGGATCTCCTTGTTGTACCATTTGCGGCTATCGCCGGTATAATCATAGGTACCGTAGAAATGCAGGTAATTGAACAGGAGTCCCTCCACCCGTTTATCCTCTTTGTACATCAGGGCTGCATCGCGGATGGCGGCATGGTATTGTTCGGGCACCACTTCATCGGCCTGGATATAAAAAGCCCAGTCGGCATCGGGGGCAACCTGTCTCATCGCTTTGTCGGTTTCCACGGCCAGCACTTTCCCGCCCTTACGAAGAGCCGGGTCCCAGACCGAATGCACGATCCGGATCTTAGCGGACCCGATGGAGCGGATCAGTTCTTCTGTATTATCCTCACAATCCCCAATGCTGACGATCATTTCATCCACCACCGGCAGGATGGACCGGATGGCTTCCACCACCGGGTAATCATTGAGGATGGCGTTTTTGATGATCGTAAAACCTGAAATCTTCATCTGGCAAAAATAGTCTATAAATAGCGGCTTCCCCAAACGAACAGGATGCGGTGAAAAGCTGTAACTTTCTTTTTTATCAGCATGAAAATTTCTTCAATCATCAGCCCGGGGTACCGGTCCCTGCTGCTGGCCACGCTCCTGGTTACAGGCTTGCTGTTTTCCAGGGCCCTTCTCAGTCTCCTTGTGGGGATGAGTGTTTTGCTGCTTTTAATTCCCTCTGTGCGAAAGGAATTCACCGCGGTTTTTAAAAAGCCCCTGCTCTTCCTCGTTACCGGGATCCCTGTTTTCTATTTATATCTTTTTTTTATTGACCCGGATGTCTATACCCTGGAGCGGCTCCTGTTCTATCTCAGCATGATCGGGATGCTATGCCTGGCTCATTATATGGCAGACACCACTGAATTACTGCTGCCATTCCTGTTATCGTTTGCTGTGCTGAGCACGCTGCCCACCCTGGCCGATATGCTGCTGAATACAGGCCTTGCTCCCTTGTACGGGAAGGGGCAGGTGGCCTATATACTGATGACGGGGGATCACCAGCGTTTCAGTATCTGGATCAGCGGTTGTCTCGCTTTGTCCTGGTACTTATTTGTGTTAGAAAAGAAAAAATGGGCGCTGTTCTATATCCTTTTCTTCTCCCTGTTCCTGGTTGTATTGTCGGTACGGACAGGCTGGTTGTTTACCATCCTGGTGACTTTTGCCGGCGGATTGATGTACCTGAAGAAAAAACGCAGCCCCCGGCTTTGGTGGTGGACGCTGCTGGCCGTATTGCTGATCGCTGCCACAGCCATCAGTGTGCCTTTTGTGCGTAATAAGATCCGGTACATAAGATGGGAATGGAGCGACCGGAGGGAAGCCGAAAAACTGGGTGCCTCCGATGCGGTACGCCGGATGGTAAATGAAAGGACGGTGAAACTGATAGCGGATCACCCCGCCGGGCTGGGCAGCCGGAAAGCAGAAAAGGCATTGAAGGATGAAATGGATGCCTGGTATCCGCAGTTACAGGTAAAATATGAATGGCCGTTTAATCAATATTTGTACTGGTGGCTGACGGCCGGCTGGGTCCTGGGATCACTCCCCGTATTACTGATGCTGTTTCTTTTGTACCGTCTCTACTTCACCCGGAATTATTTTACCGCGGTCTGGGTCCTGTTCATGACCATTACCTGCATATACGAAAGCACCATGGAAATGCAGTATGGCTTGTTTCTCTCGGTGTTTTTCACGGTATTGATTTATTTGTATGAAAGCGGTTTGAGGATGAGGGGGATGGTTAAGAATGTTGCCACACCCGCCTGAGCGGCCAACCCGCTTCGCGGCAGCGCGGGCCGGTAATACACAAGCGGGCATATCGCCAGTCACATCACCTTCACTTTTTTATAGCAATGGAAACCCTGTGGGCCCGCCGGGTAAAATTTGCTGTCACTTATCTTTGTGTTCTGTTATGACCAATTTCATCCCCATCTTTCCCCTCGGCATCGTGGTCTATCCCGGCGAACTCCTCAACCTCCACATATTTGAACCCCGTTATAAACAACTGGTCGGGGAATGCCATGCCGCCGGTAAGCCCTTTGGGATTCCCACGGTGATTGAAAATAAATTGCAGGAGTTCGGCACCATGGTGGAGATCACCGGGCTGACGAAAGTCTATGACAACGGGGAGATGGATATCAAAACAAAGGGAGCAGGGATCTTCCGCATCCTCGAACTGATCAGGGAGATTCCGGATAAATTATACAGCGGTGCGATTGTTACCTACCCCGATAATTACCAGGCCGGCATCCCGGGGACCATGCGAAAACTGATGAGCAGTATCCGTGAGTTGCACGGCCTGCTGAAACTAAACAAGGATTTCAAGAAACCCGACGGGGAATTGAACAGCTATGAAGTGGCCCACCATATTGGCTTATCCCTGGGAGAGGAATACGAACTGCTGGCGCTGACCGATGAACGGCAGCGGCTCGAATACCTGAAACGGCATTTGATAAAAGTCATACCCATGGTGTCCGGCCTGGAACAACTGAAGGAAAAAATAAAGCTGAACGGGCATTTCCGGAACCTGGGCGGGTTTGATTGGTGATCCGGCAGGGTCAAACGAAAAAACCCCGCCGGGTGGCGGGGTATAAAGTTTAAGGGGACACAGAACTTTTAGGTTTCATAGATCCGGATTTAACGGATTCGGACATTGGACATTAACTGGTTTTCATCGGATGTGGAGGATATTGGATTCGGACGATTTTTCAAAGGATGGTCTGGACCTGGTTACCTTTGTTTTGTTCTTATTGCACCCTAAAGCTACACCTGCTTTCTATCCGGGAAAAATAATCAGCGGGTTATTATTGCAAATTCGGTGATGAACATTAGCGGTCATAAAAGGTAACACTTACTTTTTTTATTGCCGGTCAGCTTATGAAAATAAGTATCGTAAAACACCTTCGTAATATCCGCATGCCTTGTAGAACGGAAGCTACAGTTCGTCTTTATAAATCCTTACAATACTGTCATGGGATACGCTGTTCTGAATATTTTTTTCTTTGTTTTTCATACCGTGTTCACCCTGTTCAATATGACCGGGTGGGCTTTTCATAAAACAAGAAAGGGACACCTGCTGACGATGCTGCTCACGGCAGCATCCTGGTTTATTCTCGGCGCCTGGTATGGCTGGGGCTATTGTATCTGCACCGACTGGCACTGGCAGGTCCGGGAAGCCATGGGACTGCAGGACCGGTCCCGTTCCTATATTCATTTTTTATTGCTGAAACTCACGGGAGTCAATTTTGATCCGCGTTTAGTGGAGAACGTTACTTTGTATATTTTCCTGGTTTGCTTTGCACTTAGCCTTTGGCTGAATATCCGGGACCGGAGAAAGAGCGGAAGAAACGGGTAATGCTACCCGGCCATATTGAAAAGGAACCGGGAGGATAGTCCGTTTCATACGGGGCGAAATACTGACTATTATCAGCCGGGCCGCAAACGGAGGTCATACGTAAAGGGGGCCCGGTTTTTTCTTTTTGCAGCATGAAAAAACAAGTTTCCTGCACTGCTTTATGGATCCTGCTGCTGGCGGGCTTCAGCCAGCCTGGCCTGGCACAGGACAAACTGAGTATTGACCTCGCCGCGATCCGGAATACAAGGCATGATCTGAATGGCTTAAACATCAGCGGCTTTTATCATTTCAGCGAACGGGTTACCGGGGGGATTGAGATGAACCGCTTTTTCCCGGTCACCCACGGGGAAGCAACGATCTCTGCCTGGGACTTTGACCTGAATTTTCATTGGCTCCTGCCCCTGCATCATCATTTATTTGCCTACCCGGTCAGCGGGATCAGTCATACCTCCGATAAAGAAGTATCCAAACTGCCCTTTGGTGAAGCCATAACAGAACGCTTCTGGTCATTCAATACCGGCGCGGGACTCTTATGGCAAAAAGGCAAATGGGGCTTGCATACGGAATATCTCTGGACCTGGGGCCAGCTCAGGCAGCAGTTCTTCCTGGCCGGACTCAGTTTTGAAATGGAACTGGGCCATAAGTCCACGAAGAAGGAGGACTGATTACTGCTAACAAAGGAAGAGTACAGAGCAGGCTGTTTCACCAAATCACCAGACCCACCAGGGGGCTTCCGCATTTTCGGCATAAACCAGCAGGTCAAATACCGCGTGGACAATCACCGGCGGAAGCAGGCTCCTTGAATAATATAATACCGGAGTAAACCCAGCAGTACAAATGCACACAATGACCAGGTGAAGAATAAGTACAACGGATGCGATCCTTCTGCAGCGGGGGAGAGAAAGAGTGCCGCTTTATAACAGGCATGTGCAAGCGCTGCGATACCAATCCCCAGGCCGGCATGCCATTTCTGCAATAATCCCTGTATAAAACCCCGGAATACCAGTTCTTCCATCATACCAATGCAGACAGCGATGATTACAAAGCCCCTGAAAAAAGCCGGTACCAGGGGCATGGAATAACTCCCCCTGTAATAAAATGCAGCAGCCAGTCCCATTAATAACCCGGCAAAACTGTACAGGATCAGCTGGGCGGTTGCGTTTCCTTTAAATAAATCACTTGCTGACCGGGTTAATAATGCCGGTTGCCGGCTGATGATAAAACCGGACAGGGCCAATGGAATAAATGCAACCAGTTTAACAGGCAGGGGGTAACTGATAAAATAACCAAACAGGACCAGTCCCGCACTGCAGAGCAGGGCATCCCGTACAGCCCTTCTATAACGGGCAGGTATAAATGCATCAGGTGCGGGCATGCCCGGGGTTGTTTAATTTTTTCCGGATGACAATGATGAAAACGATGATTAGCGGCAGCAACAATAATAACCAGCCGGACCCGAGACAGGCACCGCTGTTGGCCACGATGATACAGCCGGGCAGGGCCTTTTCCATATCCTGCAGGAAGGCGCTGTCGGCTTTGTTTTCCATGGGCAGGGAGAGGTACCGTAATTGTTCCAGGGAAGCAAGGCCGGTCTTGTCGGTGACGGTATCGGTGATTACCAGGGCACTGAGATCGGGCAGGTCGGGCAACGAGGCATAACTGCTGATACCGGAATTGCCATTCAGCTCCAGCACTTGTAATTTCCGTGCTGCTGCGGTAAGCTGTTCGAATTCAGCCTGTGAAATATTTTCCGGTAGGCCCAGCCATCTCACCTCTTTGGCTTTTGCCAGCTGATCTATACCGGTGCATTTCCCGGATATAATCAGTACAGACAATGCTTCGGTCTTATTCCCCAGTTCCTTCAGGTCTGCTGTTTTGTCGCCATTGTTCAGGACCAGTTCGTCGAGTTTGTTCAAAGGGGAAAGCAGGGAATAAAAAGGCCGGTCCAGGAGCAGGTTCAGTTTTTCCAGTTGTGGATTATTGCTGAAGAAAGCGGGGGATATTGATACTATATAATCACTGTACAAAATACATTGTTTCATGGAAGGGATAGCGGGCAGGGGGTTACTGATCACGGAATCGGTCAGGTTGATATAGAGGCATTCCGCATTTTTCCAGCGGGCCAGTCCGGGCAGACCGGCATTGCTTACCGGCAGGCTCACGAAGCGGGGTTTAAAAAAATCGGCTTTTTTAAAATAGCCGGCGACTAAGCCGCTGCTGTCATCTTCCTCAAAGACCAGGGAAAGGTTGGGCCGGGTACGGGCGATCTCCTTCAGGAAAGGGATATAGCTGTCAGGAACGGGAGCGGCAACATAAATGGATGCGAGTTGATCCAGCTTCTGCACATTCATACTACGGAACCAGGGCAGGAGGTCTTCATTCCCGTTGATGATAAGGGAATACAGCTTCCCGTTGACGTACACCAGTGAATCACCGGTATCATTTATTTGCAGGGTATCTGCTGTACGGTCAGTGAAATAGTAAAAGGAATTATTGAATCCCAGGAGATCTCCTTTTTCTGCCAGCAGGGCGCCCTGGTGTTTGATCCCGGAATGAAAGAACCCAAGCTGGTAGGATTTGGAAAGGTTGATCGCCCCGCCTTTCCCGTACATATGCACGACAGAAAAACGTTTTTCCGCAGGAAAGCGCCGGATGATGATCAGTACGGCAACGGTCAGCAGGACGATCAGTACGATGGGCAGCCAGCGGTAATACCAGGCTGTCCGGGAATTGGCATCGCTGAAGAGTTTCATACAAAAAAGTTGAATGGTTCAGCAACCAGGGCTGGGGAAGCAACACAGCGGTCCCGGGTCCGGGACAGCAGTTGAAAAAGTAATTTACCTGTTTCAAGAGGGCCTTTACCATGATGCCGGTTAGCAGGCGGTATGATTAGCGGCTACCAGGCCCGGATCAGGCCCATTCATTGAAATAATGAAGGATATCCCGGGCCCGGTTTACATAGAAGCCCCCGAATAATACGGCATGAACCAGCAGGGGATAGGCTTCGGTGAGTTTTAAACGGTGTTGCCAGCCCTGTTCCAGTGGATAGATTTCATGGTAGGCATCATAGAAACGGGGATCGAAGCCCCCGAACAATTGCGTCATACCCAGGTCCATCTCGCGGTGCCCGAAATATACGGCAGGGTCGAAAATGGTCGCCTGGCCCGTGGGGGTAACACTATAATTCCCGCTCCAGAGATCGCCGTGCAGCAGGGAAGGAGGCTCAACCGGGAACAAAGTATCCAGCTGGTTGCAGAAATGCCCGGCTGCTTTGATGTCCTCCCGGTTAAACAGGTTCTTATTAAACAGGATCTCCACCAGCGGCATGATGCGGCATTCGGTATAGAACTCATCCCAGGTATCGTGCCGCTTATTGCATTGTTTCAGCCGGCCGACATAGTTATCCGTAACCCAGCCAAAATAATGTTGGGGTTGCAGGTGCAGGCGCGCCAGGTTATGGCCGAAATCCTCCCAGAAACCTTTTCCCGGCTGGCCTTTTTCGATCCACTCCAGCAACAGGTATTGCAGGGATCCCGCAATACCCGTTTTGATCACTGCGGGAATATAAATCCCTCCTGCTTTTTTCAGGCTGCTGAGACCGGCTGCTTCTTTCAGGAACATATCCGGGTACAGGTCGGCGTTATTTACTTTCAGGAAATAGCGGTCATGGGAGCTGTACAGGCACCAGGCTTCATTAATATCGCCTCCGTGTACCCGTTCCGCACGGAGAACAGGGAGTCCGCAGTCATCCAGTATGGGTTGCAGTTGCAGCATGGTTCATATAAAGGGACAGGCTGAAATCAGGAATAAGCGCCGGGTCAGTACGCAAGGGGCCCCCGGTTTCAACTGGTAAAATAAAACTAAGACTATTTTTCATTCCCCTCCGGGTCTCCCGCAGGGGACCCGGAGGATTCTTTAGTCCTTCTCATGCCCTGGTGCAAACACTGCATACCCGGGGCTCATGCAACTGTAAAGACTGTTCTCCTTTCGGAAAGTCTTTCAAGCTTTGCGGGATAAAGATCTTCCCGGGACTGATGAATACCAGCATCAAAGAATTGCCCGCAAAGACAGATCTTTCGGAAATTTTTTCCCGGTCTTCCGAAAAAAACGCCCCCCGTTCTCCCGCAGGGAACCCGGTGAATTTTTCGCTGGCATGAACTTAAACAGTCGTTCGTATGTCTATACTCATACGAAAATGGCTAATAAACTGACTTTTCTCATTTTAACCGGGACAGACCCCGTTCTATTTTTGGAGACTGATCTGGTTATACCCTATAACCATCATCAAATCAATTCGATTGCAAACAAATAAAATTTTGCTGTATGTTAACTACTAAAAAATCAGTGGCTGAAAAATTCATGCAACTCATGAAAAAGCGCAACCCTGATCAGCCCGAATTCTTACAAGCCGTTTCCGAAGTCGCCAATGCCATCATTCCTTTTATTGAGGAACACCCCGAATACCAGCGGGCCAATATACTGGAACGTATGACCGAAGCCGAACGTATTATCATCTTCCGGGTACCCTGGGTGGATGATAATGGTAATTTCCGGGTGAACCGGGGCTACCGGATCCAGATGAATAATGCCATCGGCCCCTACAAAGGCGGACTGCGTTTTCATCCCAATGTGAACCTGAGCATCCTGAAATTCCTCGCTTTTGAACAGGTATTTAAAAATTCACTGACCACTTTACCAATGGGTGGGGCCAAGGGTGGTTCCGATTTTGATCCCAAGGGCAAATCAGATAATGAAGTGATGCGTTTCTGCCAGAGCTTCATGACCGAACTCTTCCGCCATATTGGGAACAATACCGATGTGCCGGCAGGTGATATTGGCGTGGGTGGCCGCGAGATTGGTTTCCTGTTCGGGCAATACAAACGCCTCTCCAATGAATTTACCGGTGTGCTGACTGGCAAGGGCTACACGTACGGGGGAAGCCTGATCCGCCCGGAAGCAACTGGCTACGGTCTTCTTTTCTTTGTAGAGGAAATGCTGAAAACAAAGGGCGAAACCCTGAAAAATAAAAGAGTGGTCGTATCCGGTAGTGGAAATGTGGCCCAGTTCGCCATTGAAAAAACCATTGCCATGGGTGGTATCCCGCTGACGGCTTCTGACAGCGACGGCTTTATTTATGATCCCGATGGTATCGACGAAGAAAAACTGGAATATATCCTGGAACTGAAAAATAAACGCCGCGGACGGATTGCCGAGTACGCTAAGAAATACGATGTACCTTATTATGAAGGCGAAAAACCCTGGAAGATCCCCTGCGATGTGGCCCTGCCCTGTGCAGTCCAGAATGAACTGGGTAAGAAAGACGCCGAACTGCTGGTGAAGAACGGTTGCAAACTCGTGGCCGAAGGCGCGAATATGCCAACGACTCCTGAAGCCATTGATATATTACAGGAAAACGGGGTGATGTATGCACCCGGTAAAGCGGCCAATGCCGGTGGGGTGGCTACTTCCGGACTGGAAATGTCACAGAACTCGATCCGCCTTTCCTGGACCCGCCTGGAAGTGGAGAACAAACTGCGGATGATCATGCAGAGCATCCACGAACAGTGCATGCAGCACGGTAAAAAAGAAGACGGAACCATCGATTATGTAAAAGGCGCTAATATAGCAGGCTTTGTAAGAGTGGCGGATGCCATGCTGGCTGAAGGACATGTATAATCTCTTTCAGTCCCGGCACCGGGACCACTGATGTTTTAGTACAATAGAAAAGGGCTGGTCTGTATGGAAATTCAGGCCGGCCCTTTTATATGGAAGACGTTTGAATGAATGGCGGGTATCCCCGCAGGCTGAGGGGACTCAGGATTTTTCGGGGAGAAATTCATTGCAGTAAATGCGGAACAGCAGGATAATATAGTTCACCAGCAGGGGCCCGAAGATCAGCCCGATAAATCCGAAAAGCCCCAGCCCGACAATAACGCCCAGTACAGTTACCACCGGGTGCACCTGCCCCATTTTTTTCAGCAGGGTGATCCGCGAAAGATAATCCACGTTACCAGTAACGATAAAGCTGTAAAACAGGAGGCCGGTGGCATTCAGGCTGTCGCCATTGGCGTACATAAAAATGACCAGCGGCACCCAAACGATCATCGTGCCCACTACCGGGAAGAAGGCGAATACACCGGTCAGGAATCCCCAGAGCACCACATTATGCACACCGAAGATCAAATAACCGATGGTCGCGGTAAAGCCCTGTATCAGGGAGATCAGCGGGATGCCGATAGCGCTGGCTTTCACCAGCCGTTTGGTTTCCGCTGCCAGCACATCAATGTTTTTTTGCTTCAGCGGCAGGATGCCCGAAAGATAGGACTCGATCTCTTTTCCATGCACCAGCATATAGTAGAGAAAGAAGAGCAGGACGGCCAGGTTGGTGACCAGGTTGGCGGTATCATTGACCAGGGAGGGGAGGATACCGGATATTTTTTGCTGCAGACCCTCCAGTGATTCATCTGAAATGAAGGTAAAACCGGTCTTTGCCTGTGCGTTGTTCATTGCCAGTTTTACCTGTGACAGGGTGCTGGCCGGATCTTTTATATAAGGGCGTATTTGTTTTTCCACCAGGATAAAAGTGAGCCAGACCAGCAGGATCATGAACAGGGAATAAATAAGCAGGTATAAACCTGCCGCCCATCCCCGGTGCCATTTACGATGATAGACGAGCTGGAAATAACTGTTCCGGCTGAGAATATACAGGGTCAGGGCACCCAGCAAACCCGGGAAGAATACATAAAGTTCCCTGACAGACAGGAAGACCATCAGCGCCAGGAGAAGGAGGATAATCACCTGTTTGATCTGGTTGTTAAAACTGCCGGGGGTAACCATGACTAAGGGGCCGGTTTACTGCAGCCGGGAGTAAGGTATTAAAACTTTTCACAAGGGTTTATGACCGTTGTTAGTTAAACGCTTCATAAAAGTCAGTCATAGTCAGTGCACAGCCCCCCGTGCCGGTTTAACTTTAGGGTTGTATCAGTGGTCTGAAATAAGGAATCACCCTAAAACAATCAACTATGAAAAAGTATTTTTCATTTACCCTGGTCGTTG
>JBBIGW010000035.1:0-27369 GCA_037447355.1 Bacteroidia bacterium
AATCTGCAAGGTTTCAATAGCAATTTGCTATTTTCTTGCAGATTTATTCACTATAAGTTTTACCCAAACTATCTACCAGTGTGGATTACAGCGTTTTTAAGGGGCGACTAAATAGTACCCCCTTTTTTCGCTTACAGTTCTGCTTTATTTGTAATTTTTTCTTGTGAAAAATACAAGCAGCCGGTTACCGGAAGATGATACAACGGGACCCCGTGGAAGCTGTTAAGGAAAGCCCGGGATTAAATTTTTACTTGTTGTTTTCCTGGTTTATTTTTGTTAAAACCTTACTATGAAAAAATATTTCTTTCCGCTGATCCTGCTTATCACCCTGAATGTATCTGCACAAAAAGGGAAATTCAGCGCTGGCCTGATCGTACTTGCAAACGGGGACACCCTGGGCGGTTTCGTAAACTGGAAGAAAAATGCAGGAAGTAAGGACAGTCTCTATTTTAAGAGCCTGGAATCAGGGGAGGCAGTCGCATATAGCTGGTCATCGGTCAGGTTTATTCATACGGACAAGGGGGAGGAGCGATTGGTTGCTACTGTAAAACGTACCCTCGATTATATTGACCCTTTCACGTTCAACATTATGCTGCCGGACAGTACCGTAACAGAAGCCATCCCTTTGGCGCCCGTCTGCAAGGGGGTGCATGTATCGCTGTATAAATTTTCAGGAGAAAGTGATTATTTCTTTATCTATGACGGGAACAGGGTGGTACAATTGGTGCAAACCTACCGGTACCTTACCACCAGTGAAAAGATGTTCTACCTGAGCCGCGTCCCCCGGTATTTTATCAATAGTGTCTATAAAATTCAGTTACTGGAGTACTATGATTTTGACGCAGACCCGAAAATGGCCAATTTACTGGAACTTTCCACCTACGATGAACAATCACTGCGTAAGCTCCTGGTGAAGATGGACGGCCGGATCAAATAAACCGGGAGAACTTTTATTCAGGTTCTTCCACCTGAATGCTGAATGAACCGATTTCTCTATTCTTTTTTAGGTTGTACAGGCGGATAACGACCCGCCCGGTTTTACTGACTTTCACTTTATAATTTCCATCCCCAAGGCTGGTAATACTGCCTTGGGAAACTGTAACCTGCAGATCCTGTGGCCTGACTTTGTCGGCTTTAATGGTGACCGGATTATCTGTTCTAGTGAATAGCGTGAAGGGCTTTTCTGTTGTGATTTCCATGCCATCCAATTCTACCTGAAATGTAACGGGTTGTTTTCGGTAGGCTTTTACGGGGTGTCCGTCCTGGATGGCAGGATCCCATTTGCCTGATAATTTAAGTACACGAATTACTTCCTGCTCCATTCCAAACCCATTTTGCGTCAGTGGTTTAAATTCGGACAGGCTGCCGTTCTTATCTACAATAAACTGAATAAGCACAGTATATTTCCCGGCATGTGCCCCGTTTTCCACCGGGGTATGTCCATTCACCGTATTACCCAGGAATTTTATCCAGGCCTCCGATCCACCCGGATAACTGGCTTCAACCTCCACCTTTTCGAAAATCTTAGTTTCATCTGCCTGTGTGGTATCAGGCGTTGAGACCTGAGCTCTGAGACCAGGGTTAAAAAAAATGCATAACAGGGAAACAGGGAGCAGGTGAATTTTCATAATCCGTTCTTTCAGGCAAGATAATTTTTTTCTGTGATTTATTACAGCAGGGCAGGGCTGAATTTGCTCAACAGCATGTACCTTGCATGCAATTCAATCAGTATGGAAGCGGAAATATTCACGTTATGTGATTTTGCCCAGGACAATCATTCCAAGTTAACCATTGTGGGCACATTTGACAGTATACATGCAACGCAGTTCCCCGTGCAGCACCCGGCCTGTTCCGTGGCCTGCCGGTTACGGTTCGCTGCTAAAGAAAGCGGGGATCATGATTTCAGGCTCCGGCTGATCGACAGCGGGGGCAAGGAGATCATTCAGCCGATCCAGGGAAATATTTCGATCGGGGAACCGGCCAACGGCCAGTTTTCTTCCGTGAATATTGTCATCAATTTCAACCAGCTTCAGTTTACCGCGCCCGGCCGCTATTCTTTTGAATTGTCTATCGACGGCCAATGGGTATCGGGGCTCCCGTTGTTCCTGAATAAACAGTCGTAAGAGTGACCGGTTGAATCTATAGGGTCGCAAGATCCGGGAGCATCCCCGGGGATAAGCAATCCGCCTGGCCATGCCCGCTGAAATTTTTGGCCCCGAATTTCTCCAAACCTATACTTTTGTACGGTTTTAGAAATTGTTGGTTCAACCCATTATTTGAAAATGACAAATTCCTACTACGATCTCGTCAAGCAAACCTTTAATTTTCCCCAGGAGGGGATTGAAGTGGAAGATGGCAATCTTTATTTTAACGGCCTCGACCTGAAGGCCCTGATTGCCAAACACGGCACCCCGATGAAGCTGACCTACCTGCCCAAGATCGGGATGCAGATCAAAAAGGCCAAGACCATGTTTGCCAATGCCTTTAAGAAACATAAGTACGAGGGGAAATATTTTTATTGTTATTGCACCAAAAGCTCCCATTTCAGTTTTGTGGTGGAAGAAGCCCTGAAGAGCGATATTCACCTGGAGACTTCTTATGCCTACGATATCGATATCATCAAGAAGCTCTATACAAAAAAGAAGATCACCAAGGATATCCATATTATCTGCAACGGGTTTAAACAAAAGGGATATACCCGCCGGATCGCCAGTCTCCTGAACTCCGGATTTACCAATGTGATCCCGGTGCTTGATAACAAGGAAGAACTGAAAGATTATGCCCATTCCGTTAAAGTACCCTTCAAACTGGGTATCCGGGTGGCGGCGGAGGAAGAACCCAGTTTTCCTTTCTATACTTCCCGCCTGGGGATCCGGGCCAAGGATATTCTCGAATTTTATGTGGACCGCATCGAAGGATACGAGAGCAAGTTCCAGCTGAAAATGCTCCATATTTTCCTGAACAAGGGGATCAAGGATGATATTTACTACTGGAGTGAACTGAACAAAGTGATCAATCTTTACTGCCAGCTGAAAAAGATCTGTCCCGAACTCGATTCGATCAATATCGGGGGCGGGTTCCCGATCAAGCACTCTCTTGGTTTTGAATACGATTACCAGTTCATGATCAATGAGATTGTACGGAATATCAAAGTGGCCTGTAAAAAAGCCAAAGTACCCATGCCGAATATCTTTACTGAATTCGGAAGTTATACGGTAGGGGAGAGCATGGCGCATATTTACAGTGTGGTGGCTGAAAAAGTGCAGAATGACCGGGAAACCTGGTATATGATCGATTCCTCTTTCATTACCACCTTACCGGATACCTGGGGTATCGGGGAAAAATTCCTGATGCTGCCGGTGAACAAGTGGGACCAGGATTACCAGCGGGTGGTGCTGGGCGGAATTACCTGTGACAGTCATGATTATTACGATTCAGAAGAGCATATCAATGAGGTGTTCCTGCCCAAGGTCAACGGGGATAAGGAACCGCTCTATGTGGGTTTTTTCCATACAGGAGCCTACCAGGACCAGATCAGCGGCTACGGCGGTATCAAGCACTGCCTGATCCCTTCACCGAAGCATGTGATTGTGGGCTACGACAAAAACGGGAAGCTGGTTGATTGGGTCTATGCCAAACAGCAGACGGCACAGAGTATGCTGAGGATATTGGGTTATAAGTAGGGAATGGTGAATGGGGGCCTTCTAAGGATCATTCGGAAATTGAGTGGTATTTCGTATTCTTCGGGAAGCAGGGAGTGGAAAGCAGGTTAGTGCCGACCCGTTACGCCTGGCTTAGCGAGGCGGGGGCTGAAATTATTATAGAATGATCCGGCAGAAAGAAATAAGCTCAGGTAAGGTGACATAATTGGTTAATCAAAAAATGGGGGCTTCAATGAAGGTTGAGTATCTGTACTGCCGGCAGGCAGGTTCACGACTCACCATTCCCCACAAAGACCACAAAGGCAACATAAGCCTGCATATAGTTGAATGCCCCTACTGCCCACTGCCTACTGCCTACTTCCTACTGCCCACTACCTATTACCCAAAAGATTCTCTCCCGCAATTTTCAAAAGGTGATTTTCACAGAAGGCCCGCTCCATTTACTTAGAACTATGCCTGCTATACCTTTTCCATTCCTTATACTCAAAATTACTGTAGCTGGCCCGGTTGATATAGTTCCGGTCGAGGTAGAAGCGGTTGTCGTATCCCTTCCAGTATAACAAACCCATCGCTCCCCGGTGATAATATTGCCCGTTGGAGTGCCTGGCCATGGTAAAACCGGGGGTAGGACTGATAATCAGCGGGGCGGCTGCATAGGAAGGGCCATAAGAGGAACGGTTCGTTGAGACAGGCGGTGGACCGGGATCCCTTTTTTTGTTGGCCCAAACCCGGCTATGCCCGCAACTGGTTAATAAGACTGCAACCACGAATACGGCTGCTGCTGATAGGGTAAATGTTCTTTTCATGCGTCTGGTTTTAAAATTAAAAATTACAAACATAGTTGTAGGCAGGAGGGCAGGTTTATTATTGGTTTCTTGTTTTCTTGGTCCTGATCGTTCCGGGTATACCGGTTTTTGCAACCGGTTCACCGGCAGGGATGACTGGTTTGGTTTCAGTTGATACCGGGACAGGTCCCGAAACCAACGCACTGTCTTTGGAGGGGACAGGTTCATTCTTCACCCAGTCTGTTGCGGGTGGCGGGATACTGTCATCCTCCAGTTGCAGGAAACGGATGGTTACAGCCTGGCTGTCCTTCAGCGTCACTTTACGGGGTCCGAAGATCCGGGCACTGTATTCTTTCCCTGCGGCACAACTGGCAGCCAGCGCCACGATGAGCATTAATATAACCGCTTGTACTATTTTGGCTGTTTGCATGGCGATAGCATTTATTTTAGTCCCGCGATCCGTTGATCCTCATTCAATTCATTTGCCATAAACTCTTAAAATATGTTAGCATGAAATACTTTTTCATACTCTTAACAGTGATCTTTTGTGGAACCGGTATGAAAGCCCAAACGGCCGAAGACTCGGTAAAAGCCGTTGTTAACACGCTTTTTACCGGGATGAAGAATGCAGACGCGGCAATGCTTAAAACCTGTTTCGCGGACAGCATGGTCCTGCAAACCATCGTCCGGGGAAAGGAGGGAAGCATAAAAGTGATAACGGAAGATCCGGTAGAGTTTATCGATTTTGTCAGCAAGCAAAAATCCGGCGCTGCTGATGAACGGATCCGCTTTGAAACCATTAAGCTTGACGGTCCGCTGGCCCTGGTCTGGACCCCCTATGAATTTTATTACAACGGGCAGTTCAGTCATTGCGGGGTCAATTCCTTTCACCTGGTCCGGTTCAGCAATGGCTGGAAGATCCAGTTCCTGATCGATACGAGAAGGAAGGTTGGGTGCGAGTAGTCAATTTGAAATTTGTTTATTGATTATTCCTTGAATCTTGTGCTTTTGGATCCTGTTTTTTGGGGTTCTTAGAATGATTGGGAAGCATCATACCCCCGATATGCCCGGGAGGAGGTTTGAGGTTTTGTTATTGGAATTTCTTTGGATTTTAAATTTGGACTTTCTTTAGATCTTTGTTTCTTCGGCTCTTGGTTCTTTTTTGGTTCCTGGATCCTGGTACTTTTTTGCCTGCCAGTCCGGTAGGCAGGGTTCTAAGAATGATTGGGAAGCATCAAACTCCCGAAATGCCCGGGAGGAGGTTTGAGGTTTTGTTATTGGAATTTCATTGGATTTTGAAATTTGGACTTTCTTTGGATCTTTCTTTCTTCGGCTCTTGGTTCTTTTTTTTGGTTCCTGGATCTTGCCCGCCTGCCGGCGAGGCAGGGTTCCTGGAACTTTGTATATAAAAGTAGCCCCCCGTGGAAACGGAGGGCGTAAACCAAAACCAACTGCTTATGAGAAAAATTGTAGTAAAATTTATTTTATTTCGATGGCTGTTGAAACTTTGACTGCTTCCTTCTTCGGAAGGTTTAATGTCAATATACCATTGATGTAAGATGCGTCAATATTCGTTGCATCAATCTTGTCGTCCAGTGTGAAAGATCTCTTAAAAGACCGGAAACTGTATTCCTTCCGGATCTGCTTTTCATTTTCCGCCTTTGTTTCTGCCTGTTTCTCAGCAGAAATGGTCAGCAGGTTCTGTTCCAGGCTGATTTTAAAATCTGCTTTTTCAAAGCCCGGGGCCACCAGCTCAAGCTGGTAACTCTTTTCTGTTTCTTTGACGTTGACCGGAACAGCATCCTTTCTTACCGTATTGTTAAAGCCATTGTTGAGCAATGCGGGGAATTCGCTGAAAAGATCGTCCACCAGGTTGCTGAATGTGCCCTCAAAGGGTTTGCGGTTGAATTGTACGTATGCCATAATCTTGTTTTTTGTTTTTAATGATTTTCAGCTTTGGTGTGTCAAACCATATACCAGCTGCAGATTTACCTCTTTTACATACCATCAATGGCAGGATTTCCGGCAGCAGGAAGACAGAATTTCCGAAAAAAGGAATTTTTGCTGTCATATTTTCTATTTGGTACAGGGATTACACAGGCTTTGCACAATTTCTTTAGATTTGCATTCCAATAAATTCACTGATATGTATCCTGAAGAAATAGTTATCCCGATGAAAGAGGAACTGACCGATAATGGCTTTTCCGAGTTACTGACTTCCGATGAAGTGGAATCCCAGCTGTCCAAAGAAGGAACCACCCTGGTGATGATCAATTCTGTTTGCGGTTGTTCTGCGGGTACAGCCCGTCCCGGTGTACTGCTGGCCGTAGCCAATACTGCGAAAAGGCCGGATTTCCTGACCACTTCTTTTGCCGGTTTTGATATTGATGCGGTGAAAACCCTTCGCCAGCACCTGATGCCCTACCCGCCTTCTTCACCGGCAATTGCCCTGTTTAAGAACGGGCAACTCGTACATTTTATCGAAAGGCACCAGATCGAAGGCCGCCCGGCCCAGGTCATTGCCCAGAATCTGATCGGGGCATTTGAGCAGCACTGCAACTGATTTTTGCTATAACAGTATAAAGCCCCGGGTTTAAATCCGGGGCTTTAGTATATTCGCCTCTCTTAAATAACGACATGTATCCTAACCTGTATTACGCTTTTAAGGACCTTTTTGGGGTGGAATGGAAATTTCTCCGGTTTGTGAATTCCTTTGGATTTTTCGTGGCCATAGCTTTTATCGTGGCAGCCCTGGTGCTGACTGCAGAACTGAGGCGTAAAAGCAAGCAGGGGTATTTTCAGCCAACCGAAATGCAGGTAATGGTGGGCCAACCCGCCACCGTATCCGACCTGCTCCTCAATTTCCTGCTGGGCTTCCTGCTGGGATACAAGATCATTGCCCTGTTTGTACTGGATAATTCAGCCACCGAAGACCCCCAGGCCTTTATCTTCTCTTCGCTGGGAAGCTGGCCGGCAGGGATCGGGATGGGCCTCTTGTTTGCCGGTATAAAATGGTGGGAAAAGAACAAGCAGAAACTGGACAAACCGGAGAAAAGGACCGTCCGGATCTGGCCCGAGGACCGGGTGGGAGAGATCACGATCATTGCCCTGATTTTTGGACTGCTTGGCGCCAAGCTGTTTGATATTTTTGAAAACTGGGGTGATTTTCTGAAGCACCCTTCTGATTATATTTTCTCCGCCAAAGGACTCACTTTTTACGGGGGGCTGATCTGTGCCGCCCTCGCTATCTGGTGGTATGCAAAAAGGCACAGGATCGGATTCTGGCACCTGAACGATGCCATGGCCCCAACTATGATGCTGGCCTACAGCGTGGGACGGATCGGCTGCCAGGTTGCCGGTGACGGGGATTGGGGGATTGACAATACCCGGCCCAAACCTTTCAGCTGGCTGCCGGACTGGATGTGGTCTTATAATTATCCGCATAATGTGAATGAAGTAGGGGTCCCGATCCCCGGGTGTACTGACGGGAAATTCTGTAACCAGTTACAAGTGGGTGTATTTCCGACTCCTTTTTATGAGATTATTTTTTGTTTCCTGCTTTTCCTGGTCATCTGGTACTTTAGAAAAAGACTAAAAATACCCGGAACTCTTTTTTCAATCTATCTGATGCTGAATGGGATAGAGCGTTTCCTGATTGAGAAGATCCGGGTGAATACCCGGCTGGACCTCTACTGGATTCAGCCAACGCAGGCCGAGGTTATTTCAAGTCTGCTGTTTATATCCGGGCTGGGCTTATTTATTTGGCTACGGAAAAAAGCGGCTGCCGGGAAATCCACAGAACCGGTATCAAATACTTGATTTTTGTCATTTTTTGCTGAACAGACCTTTTACTGATTTTCGCTCAAACCCTTATCCACAGGGCATTTCATTGAAATGGAGAAAATCGGAAATCGGTTGTTCCTGGGCTGTTAGTAATTTTTAACTCCTAAACGCTATGAGAAACCGCGTTTAATAGGTATCTTTGCAGACGGTCCGGGACGGTAAATTTACAATTCTGCAATTAACGATCCATTTGCAACAAACTGCAAACAAAGGCCGTCTTAATTCGTTGATATTTAAAATTTTTTAGTTATGCGGCAACTCAAAATTGCTACCCAGATTACGAACAGGGATTCCCAGGCAGTTGAGAAGTATTTACAGGAGATTTCCAAGATTTCGATGATCACGCCGGAAGAAGAGACCACACTGGCGCAAAGGATCAAGATGTTCAACAGGAACCCGGTAGACTCTCAAAGGGCTTTGGATAAACTGGTTCAGGCCAACCTGCGTTTCGTGGTTTCTGTGGCCAAGCAATACCAGCACCAGGGGTTGTCACTCAGCGACCTGATTAATGAGGGTAACCTCGGCTTAATTAAAGCGGCACAACGCTTCGATGAAACCAAGGGTTTCAAATTCATTTCTTACGCTGTGTGGTGGATTCGCCAATCGATACTGCAGGCGCTGGCAGAGCAGGGCCGCTTAGTCCGCCTGCCTCAAAACAAAATTGGCACGTACAACAAGGCAAATAAAGCCTATATGGCTTTCGAACAGGAGCACGAACGCGAGCCTTCTACCGAAGAACTGGCCGAACTGCTCGAGATGAGCGAAACCGAGATTAACAATATTTTCCAGAGCAACACCCGTCATACTTCCCTGGATGCCCCTGTGCACGAAGCGGAGGATGTGGCGATGGGTGACCTCCTGGAAGGCAGCGATGACACCGATGACGACGTGATGAAAGATTCCCTTCGGAATGAGATCCGCCGGGTGCTTAAATCACTGTCCCCCCGGGAAGCCGAAATCGTTAACGCGTATTTTGGCCTGGACGGGGAAAACGGGGTGACCATCGAACAGATCGGGCAGAAATATGACCTGACCAAGGAGCGTATCCGCCAGATCAAGGAGCGAGCCATCAAGCGCCTGCAAAAAGCCCGTTACAGCAGCGCACTGAAAGCCTATTTAGGGTAACTTATTCCAAAGCGTGGGTTAATTTAAAATAGTTCCGGTTCTCAGTTTGCTGAGGCCGGAATTTTTTTAGAACAACTATCTTTACATTCGTTATACAGCTATGAAAATTCAGTTTCACTTACTACTATTCCTTTTCCTGCTCGTATCCTGCGAGAAAACGGTTTCCTTTAAACTGGACTATGTGCCTCCGAAACTGGTGGTGGAAGGCACGATCGGGAACGGGGAACCCCCGCTGATCTATCTTTCCCGGAGCCTGGCTTATTTTTCCACGATCAGCCCGGATTCCCTGGCCAATAGTTTTGTACATGATGCGGAAGTCTGGGTATCAAACGGTTCACGTACCCACCGGTTAAAGGAATATGCAGTACCCGTTACGGGAGGCTATACCGGTTATTATTATTCGGTTGATTCCTCCAGTCCCGCCACAGCTTTCAACGGGGAACTGAATACGAACTATACCCTGCGGATCGTCTGGCAGGGCCGGGAGTACACCGCTTTTACCCGGATTCCCGCCATAACAAGGCGTATCGATTCATTGTTCTGGAAACCAGCTCCCGCCGGTAATATCCCCAATAAAGTGGAGCTGATGCTGCGGGCTTATGATCCGCCGGGCTTCGGGGATTATGTACGCTATTTTACCAAACAAAACAGCGATCCCTTTTATCCCGGGCTCAATTCCGTCTATGATGACCAGGTAATTGATGGCTCCGTTTATGAAATACAGGTGGAACGGGGGGTATTGCGGAATGGTATTACGCCCGAAGCCTATAGTTTCTTTGACCGGGGGGATACAGTTATCCTCAAACTCAGCAATATCGATAAAGCCACTTATGATTTCTGGCGGACAATGGAGTTCACTTATGCCAGTGTCGGCAATCCCTTTTCTTCACCCACGCGGGTTCTGAATAATATCAGCGGCGGCGCCCTGGGTTATTTTGGCGGCTATGCCTCGCAGTTCAGGAGGATCATTATTCCCCGGTAGCAAGCAGATAGTTGACAGTTGTCAGTTTTTAGCTGGCAGCCCCGGTCTGCATAAAACGAACAGCTATCATATCCTTTAGTCAAAGAACACCCAATTCTGCAACCCTCACCAGCATTTAACCAATTTACCTTTAACTTTGCCGACTGATCATTTAACTGGATCACCCAATTACACATGGAAGCAACTGAAAAAGTTCATTGCCTGATCATCGGATCAGGACCTGCAGGATATACCGCCGCAATTTATGCAAGCCGGGCCGGGCTTAATCCCGTTTTATACCAGGGAATACAACCCGGGGGGCAATTGACGATTACCACCGAAGTGGAAAATTATCCCGGTTACCCGGAAGGAATCCAGGGACCGGAGATGATGGTGCATTTTGAAAAACAGGCAGCAAGGATGGGAGCGGATATCCGCTACGGACTGGCAACCAAAGTGGATTTTACCGGGCCGGTGCATAAAGTGCAGATCGACGAAGAAAAATGGATCGAAGCGGATGCTGTGATCATCTCCACCGGGGCCTCTGCCAAATGGCTGGGATTGGAAAGTGAACAACGCCTGAATGGCTTCGGGGTAAGCGCCTGCGCAGTTTGCGACGGATTCTTTTTTAAAGGAAAGGAAGTGGCGATCGTGGGGGCGGGTGACACGGCGGCCGAAGAAGCCCTGTATTTATCCAAGATCTGTTCGCAGGTGCATATGATCGTGCGCCGCGATGAAATGCGGGCCAGTAAAGTGATGCAGGAAAGAGTAAAGAATTCCGCTAACATCAAAGTGTACTGGAACAGTGAGACCGATGAAGTACTGGGGGATAAAAAAGTAAGTGCCGTGCGTATCCTGAATAAAAAAACCGGAGAAAAAACAGAAGTCCCGGTCAGCGCCTTCTTTGTGGCCATTGGACACCAGCCCAACGCTGATATATTTAAACCCTGGATCGAAATGGACGAGGCCGGTTATATCAAAACCATCCCCGGCACCAGCAAAACCAATACCGAAGGCGTATTTGCCGCCGGTGATGTACAGGATAAAGTGTACCGCCAGGCCGTAACGGCAGCCGGCAGCGGTTGTATGGCCGCCCTCGACGCGGAACGGTATTTAAGCGCCAAAGGGCTTCATTAATCGTATATGCCAGCTGTTATGACCATCGAACTCAGGGGACTCCGTTTCCATGCTTTTCACGGCCTTTATGAGGAAGAAAAGAAAACGGGAAATGAATTCGGGGTGGAACTCCGGGCGGATTATATTCCCCCGGAAGAGATCATTGCTTCACTGGAGGACACGGTGAATTATGCGGCCCTGTTTGAGATACTGCAGCTTGCCATGAAGGAACCCCGCGCCCTGCTCGAAACACTGGCAATGGAAATTGCGGAAACGATCCATACCCGTTTTCCACAGGTTATAAGGCTGGTAATTTCCATTCACAAACTACATCCGCCCATTGCGGCATTCACCGGTTCGGTAGGGGTAACTTACAAAAAGGAGTTTTAAATTACTTTGGCTTCCCATTTCCCGCTCCGGATATACCAGAGAGAAGGGAAAAACAGGCAAAGCCAGTACAGCCATTCACTCATCCAGCCGAAATGAATGGGGAGAAAATAATGTTCATTCACCAGGTACACATAAGTACAGTACATGATGATGGCGAACAACTCGATCAGGAATGTGATCCGGGTATTACCCGTACCAGTAACCGCACTCAGCAGGATGATGGAGAAGGACATCAGGATCATAGCGGCCGTCACCACCCGCAGGGAAGGCATGGCGGCACTGATAAAGTCCCGTCCCTGGCCAAAAACCGAAAGGAAGGCTTCCGGGAAAATATTCAATAGCAGGCAGGCGATCAGCGCCCAGCCTGTACTCAGCCGGATGATACGGCGAAGCAGGGGAATGACCTGTTCCTTTTTTTGCTGGCCGATCACATTGCTCACCATGGCGTTGGTGCTGGCGGCAAAAGCCCAGGTCACACAGCCGAATACCCCGAAGATATTCCGCATCACATTCGAGACCTTCAGGGCCATCTCCCCGTGATGTTCGGTCAGTAAGAAAAAGAATTGCCAGCTGATGATACTGATGGCATGCTGGAACATCAGCGGGGCCGACATGGAAAAGATCAGGGTGCTGTTTTCCCTGTTCCAGCGGAACTCATGGAAGAGGCCAAAGCGTTTGCTGATTCCTTTCCAGCGAATGACCAGGAAGATGACAAACATGCCCACGAACTCCGCAATTACAGAAGCGATGGCAGCCCCGTTGAATCCGAGCTCAGGCAGTCCCCAATGGCCAAAGATCAGCAGGTAATCCAGCCCGATATTGGTCAGGGTCTCCGCCAGGGTACCGGCTACCAGGTAACGGCTTTGATTGGTCCCTACCAGCAGGGCATTGCGCAACTGGTAAATATAAAGAAAGGGCAGGCCCCAGATCCGGATCCGGAGAAACTCAACGGCTTTCTGCTGCACCAGCGGGTCCCGGATGATCAGGTGAAATATATAAGGGGTCAGGATCCAGGTTACCAGGATACCTGCGGCCGCTACAACCA
Organism: Bacteroidia bacterium; assembly: GCA_037447355.1. Taxonomy (GTDB): domain Bacteria; phylum Bacteroidota; class Bacteroidia; order Chitinophagales; family Chitinophagaceae; genus JJ008. The sequence goes on from JBBIGW010000035.1 coordinate 12,928, forward strand.
GCCCGATGAGCACCCCCTGGGAGAACAGCTTCCCGATTTCTTCGGGCCTGTTTTCCCCCGCGCGCCGGGCGATCAGGGCCTGTAAGCCGTTGTTGAGTCCATAACCAATCGCGGCGAAAATAAGGTAATACACCCCGGTGATACCGGCAACCGCCAGCGCATAATTGTCGTGGATATAATGCCCCAGGAAAATATTATTGGTGATAAAATTCAACTGGGGTATAAAAATGGCAAGGCTGATCGGCAGCGCGATCTTTATGATCTGCCGGTTGCTGACCTCCACCTGTAAGGAATGATGTGCCGCTGTTGCCATAATGGAAAAGGACGCAAACCTACGATATTTAAATTTTTGTCTATTATTGCACGAATTGAAAAAGGGATCTTGAAGGAATTATTCACGATAGAGAATCTGTCAGCTGCTCCCGTGCAGCAGGTGTTGTCGCTGCGGCTGGGGAACCGGCACCTGGGGTATGCGATCACCAACCGGACCGGGGAAGAACTGTACAAGCTGGGTTATTTCCGGACGGAAGAGACGGATGGGACGGCCCTGGCCGAACTGCTGGATCATACACCGGCATTAAAAGTGCCGTTTTACAGTGTGCAGGTGGCGTATGATTTCGCCGGTCATTCCCTGGTGCCTTCAACCGGTTACCGGCCCGAAGAATCAGGCAGTATGCTGAAAGCCCTGTTTGGGAGTAATGGAAATGAAGCGGTGATCACGGAAAGTATTGCCGAATGGCAATTGTATAATGTATATGGGGTGCCTGCTGAACTGCTGCACCGGGTACAGCAGTATTTTCCGGCGGCACAGTGCCGGCACCAGTTTTCACTGGCCATTAAACAGGTGCAGGGGGCAAACGATACAGCGGTGATGCTGGTTGATTTCCGGCAGGATGATTTTTCTGTACTGGTCATCCGGCAAAGCCGTTTACTGCTGGCACAAACCTATACCTATTCCACACATGAAGATGTTTTGTATTACCTGCTGAAAACAGTGGTGCAACTTGGTTTGTCGCAGCAGGACCTGGACCTGCAGGTATCGGGTTTGATTGACCGGGATTCGGCCCTGTACAAAGAGATCGTTCAGTATTTTATCCGGGTGGAATTCCGTGAATCGCCCTGGCAGGGAACGGAGTTCCCGGCCCATTATTTTACATCACTTAATGACCTGGCCCGATGCGCATCATAGGAGGGGAACATGGCGGCCGGAAATTCAACCCGCCTTCGAATATGCCTTATACAAGGCCCACCACGGATATTGCCAAGGAAGGGCTTTTCAATGTATTGCAGCATAACCTGGATTTTGAAGAACTGAAGACCCTGGACCTTTTCGGGGGGACCGGGAGCATCAGTTATGAACTGGCATCCCGAGGGGTGCCGGACCTGACGATCGTGGAGAAGGACAGCACTATGTATGAGTTTATAAAAAAAACAGCGGCTGCATTGAGGCTGGAAAATTTTAAAGTGGTCAAAATGGATGTGTTTAAGTTTATGCAGCAATGCACAGAACGTTTTGACTTTATTTTTGCGGGACCGCCTTATGCCCTGGCCACTATCGATGACCTGCCCCGGCTGGTCTTTGAAAAACAACTCCTGAAAAAAGACGGCTGGTTTGTACTGGAGCATACTCCCCGGAACGATTACAAAACATATCCTTTCTTTAAGACAGAACGCAATTACGGTACCACGGTATTCTCTACTTTTGTGGAGAACAGGGACTGATCATGACAAAAAAAGAGATCCGTAAATTATACAGGGAAAAAAGAAAAGCCCTCACGGCCGCGGAGCGCGGCAAACTGGATGACCTGCTGCTCATTCAGTTCCAGCAGGCAGCGATCCCTTTTATTCAATCCTTGTTTTCTTACTGGCCGATGGAAGAACAGCAGGAACCCAATGTGCATCTCTTCACAGAGTTTATGGAATTCCGGAACCCGGAACTGAAAGTGGCGTATCCCCGGATTGATCAGATGGCCGGAACGATGGTAGCCTTGACAGCAGGAGCAGATACTTTTTTTGAAAAGAACAGTTTTGGCACCTATGAACCGCAGGGAACGTCAACCACGGAGCCGGGTAGCCTGGATATGGTCTTTGTGCCTTTGCTGGCGGCAGACCGTCAGGGATACCGGGTAGGTTATGGAAAAGGATTTTACGACCGCTTCCTGGCGGATTGCCGTACCGATTGCCTGAAGATCGGGTTCTCATATTTTGAACCCCTTGAACAGATCAGGGACAAGCATGAATTTGACGTACCTTTAAATCTTTGTATTACGCCTCAATCAGTTTATGTTTTCTAATTTTTTCCTCAGGTCTTTCCGGATTTTCTTATTGCCCTTTGCCTTGTTGTACTGGGGGGTGATCGGGTTCCGCAACTGGTTGTTCGATAAAAAGATCATCGGATCCACTTCCTTCGGGCTGCCGCTGATCTGCGTGGGCAATCTTTCGGTGGGCGGAACCGGCAAATCCCCCATGGTGGAGTACCTGGTGGCGGGACTGAAAGACCAGTTTCATGTGGCAACCCTGAGCCGGGGCTATAAAAGGAAAACAAGGGGCTATGCACTGGCTGGTGACCAAAGTTCAGCCCTTGATATCGGGGATGAACCGATGCAGTTTCACCAGAAATTTCCGGAGGTACCGGTGGCGGTGGGAGAAGAACGGATCGAGGCTATTCCGCAATTGCTGCACGACCGGCCGGGTACCGAGGTTATTATCCTTGACGATGCCTTTCAGCACCGCTCCGTCCGGGCGGGACTAAACATCCTCCTTTCAGACTACAATAATTTATTTACCCGCGATTTTTACCTGCCCACCGGCGACCTGCGTGACCTGAAGAGCGGGTATAAACGGGCGGATATTATTATAGTGACCAAATGCCCGAAAGAACTGGATGAAGCAGAACGGAAAAAACTGGTACGGGAGATCCGCCCACTTCCCGGGCAACAAGTTTTCTTTACGGCCATCGAATACAGCTGGCCTTATCACATCATTACAAAAGAAGAGCGGGGGCTGGACAAAAAAGTGGATATACTCCTGGTAACAGGGATCGCAAATCCGCGCCCCCTGAAAAAATTGCTGGAAGAGCACAGCAATACCTACCAGATGATACAATATGCGGATCATCATATTTTCACGATCGATGATCTCCGGGAGATCCGGCAGTCGTTTCAAAAACTGACCGCCCGGAATAAAGTAATCCTGACCACGGAAAAAGATGCGGTACGTCTCCTGAAATTTACGGACGAGATACGGGAGCTGCCATTTTATGTGATGCCGGTGCGTCACCGGTTCTTGTTTGAAGAAGGCCCCGTTTTTGACAGGCGGGTGGCCGATTTTATTAAAAATTTTAAAAAAGAGGAGTAAGATGATATGGGAAGAAAAAATTCAAAAAAGAAAAAAATAAATGAACGGGCCCGGTCTTCACATAGCCGCGTGGTGAACGGGGTTCTCGATATTACCCGCTCAGGAATGGGATTTGTTACGGTGGATGGAATGGAAGCGGATATCATGGTCCGCCCGCAGGATTTTAATACAGCGTTGCACGGGGATACGGTAAAAGTGGCAGTGAAAGAATCCGCCGGCCGCGGGCGCCGCCTGCAGGGCGTGGTGAAAGATGTACTGCTGCGCAAACGGACTGAATTCATTGGTGAACTGCAAATGAATAAAGGCTTCGCTTTTTTCCTTTCAGAGGCCGACAAACCCATGCCGGATATTTTTATCCCGCTTTCCGCCATCGGCAAGGCGAAGGATGGCGACCGGGTGCTGGTACGCTTGCTGGAATGGGAAAAGGACGGGAACAAAAGACCCACCGGGGAAGTGCTGATGGTACTGGATGCGGAAAACAGCAATGATGCCGCCATGAAAGAGATCCTGCTGGATGCAGGGTTCCCTTTACAATTCTCAGACGAAGCCCTGGAAGTGGCCGCCCGCATACCCGATATCATCGGGGCAGAAGAATTTAAAAAAAGAAAAGATATCCGGGAAATATTTACCATCACCATCGACCCCGCGGATGCAAAGGACTTTGATGACGCGATCTCTTTCCGCAAATTGAAGAACGGCTATTTTGAGATCGGTATCCATATCGCGGATGTAAGTCATTACCTGGAGCCGGAAACCGAACTGGACAAGGAAGCCTATGGCCGGGCCACATCCGTGTACTTGCCGGACCGCGTGAACCCCATGCTGCCGGAACATATTTCCAATGTGCTCTGTTCCCTGCGTCCCCATGAGGATAAGCTGACCTTCTCCGCTATCTTCCAGATAAATGCCAGGGCGGAGGTCAAGCAATACTGGCTGGGCAAGACCGTCATTCATTCGGATCACCGCTTTACCTATGAGGAAGTGCAGTCCATCATTGAGGAGAAAGCCGGCCTCCATGCGGAAGAAATCCTGATCCTGAATGATATGGCCCAGCGCCTGCGCAAAAAAAGATTTAATAACGGGGCCATTAATTTTTCTTCCCAGGAGGTCCGTTTTAAACTGGATGAAAAAGGCGATCCCATCGGCATCATGATAAAAGAAAGTAAGGAAGCCCACCAGCTGATCGAGGAATACATGCTGCTGGCCAACCGGACGGTGGCGGAAAATATCTCCAAACTGAAGATCAGTAATAAACCGCTTCCTTTCCCTTACCGCACCCACGATGACCCGGATGAGGAAAAGCTGGTTCCCTTTGCGGCATTCGCCAAGAAATTCGGGCACAAGTTTGATACATCTTCCCCGGATGCGATCGCGGCTTCCTTCAACCAGTTGTTAAAAGATGTGCACGGGAAACCGGAGCAGCACGTCCTGGAACAACTGGGAATCCGTACAATGGCCAAAGCCAAATACACAACAGAAAATGTGGGGCACTATGGCCTGGGCTTTGAACATTATTGCCATTTTACCTCCCCGATCCGGCGTTATCCCGATGTGCAGGTACACCGGATCCTGTTCGCGGTGCTGACGAATTCCATTCAGCCGGACAAGAAGATGGAAGAAAAATGCAAACATACCAGTGAACGGGAACGGGCCGCGATGGAAGCGGAACGGGCGGCTAATAAATACAAACAGGTGCAGTATATGCGCAATTACCTGGGAGAGGAATTTGAAGGGGTGATCAGCGGGGTGGCATCTTTTGGGTTCTGGGTGGAAACGGTGGCACATAAATGCGAGGGGCTCGTGAGTGTGAACAGCCTGCTGGAATACGACGAGTTCAGGCACGTGGAATCGGATTATTGCCTGCTGGGTCACCGCAGCGGCCAGCAATTCAGGATGGGGGACAAGGTCATGATCAAAGTGGTGGGGGCCAACCTGGGCAAACGGCAGCTGGATTATGAATGGGTGGTTACCGGCGAACTGGCCGATGAAAAAACCGAAAGACAAAAAAGGAAAAAACGGAAATGATCTATATTGTAGCCTATGCAAAGTTTTGAGTTACTCTCCCGGAAATTCGCTTTACATTTTGATAAAGCCCAATTCCCCGCCGAACCGGCTTCCCTGTACCAGCCGAATGAATATTTTCTGCAGCTCGGGGGCAAACGGGTGCGGCCGGTTTTGTGTTTAATGGGCAATGAACTTTTTGATGAGATCCGCGAGGATGCCTGGGACCTGGCCGCGGCGGTGGAGCTCTTTCACAATTTTACCCTGATTCATGATGATATTATGGATAAAGCCCCCCTGCGCCGGGGGATGGAAACCGTGCATGTGAAATACGGGGAGAACACCGCTTTACTGGCGGGTGATGTGATGCTGGTAAAAGCGTATGAACATCTCAGTAAGATCGATGGTATGTTCCTTCGTTCCATCCTGCAATTGTTCAACCAGACCGCCCGGGAAGTATGCGAGGGCCAGCAATGGGATATGGATTTTGAAAAAATGCCCCGCGTATGTTTCGGGGATTATCTGCGGATGATTGAACTGAAAACATCGGTGCTGCTGGCTGCCAGTCTCAAAATGGGCTCCATTCTCGGCGGGGCCGGTGAAAGAAACCAGAACCTGTTGTACGAATTCGGCCGCAAACTGGGCATCGCCTTCCAGGTACAGGATGATTACCTGGACGCATTTGGCGATCCGCAGAAATTCGGCAAACAGGTAGGGGGTGATATCCTGTCGAATAAGAAAACCTTCCTGCTGATCCATGCCCTGGAAACCGCCGGTAAGGCCGGGCGGGAAGAACTGGACCGGCTGTTGTCCGGCCATGAGGAAAGGAAGATAGAAAAAGTACTGGCCATTTTCCGGGAATGCGGGGTGGATGAATGGGCCCTGGAAGTAAAAAACAAATACCTGGATGAAGCCCTGGAACACCTCGAGGATATTGCCGTGTTGTCCAAAAGGAAAAAACCCCTGGCTGACCTGGCGCAGTTCCTGGTACAGCGGGAGCACTGATTGTGGGCAATCAAATAAGCCCGGCTGCTTTTTTTTCCCTATTTTGATCAACAAAACCAACTGACCCATGGCCAATTCTTTGTTCCGCCGTAAATCCATTGACAAGATTGTAAGCGATTCTCACCTCGCAGCTGATGATACGCATGGTTCCGGTTTAAAAAGAGTGCTCACGGTAAAGGACCTTACCTTTTTCGGGATTGCTGCTATCATTGGCGCCGGCAGTTTCAGCAGCCTGGGAAGTGCCGTATTTCACGGGGGGCCGGGTGTGGTTATCCTGTTTATCATTACAGGCATTGCCTGTGCTTTTACTGCATTTTGTTATTCTGAATTTGCCAGCCGCATCCCGGTGGCAGGCAGTGCCTATACGTATGCCTATGCCAGTTTTGGCGAATTGTTTGCCTGGATCATCGGCTGGGCCCTCATCATGGAATATTCGATCGGCAATATTTATGTGGCTTTCAGCTGGAGTGATTATTTTACTTCCTTCCTGCATAAGACACATATACATATTCCGGATTACCTGACCTGCAGCTATATCGAAGCAAAGAAGGCTGTTGCTGAGGGGAGTGCGAACGAAGAACTGAAAAATGCCTGGAATACAGCCCCGGTGCTTGGCAGCCTGCGCCTGATTCTCGATTTACCGGCCCTGGTCATCAACCTGCTGATTACCTACCTGGTGTACAGGGGGATAAAGGAAAGCCGCAACTTCAGCAATGTGATGGTGATCCTGAAACTGGCCATTGTAGCCCTCGTGATATTGGTGGGAGGGTACCTTGTATTTTCAAACGGGCTGACTTTTAACTGGACACCGGCGAATGAGGAAGGAATTAAATCCTTTATGCCAAATGGATTTGGCGGTGTGATGATGGCCGTTAGCAGTGTTTTTTTTGCCTATATCGGCTTTGACGCAGTGAGTGTGCTGGCAGAGGAGAGCAAGAATCCGCAACGGGACCTGCCAAGGGGGATGATCCTTTCGCTGGTTATTTGTACAATTGTATATATCCTGCTTGCCCTGGTGCTGACCGGGGCCGTGCATTACGGAAATTTTGACGGGGTGGGTGACCCGCTGGCCTTCATCTTTGAAGCGCAGAACCTCAATATCGGGTGGATGCAGATTCTTGTTTCCATTTGTGCCGTGGTGGCCATGACCAGTGTATTGCTGGTATTCCAGATGGGCCAGCCCCGTATCTGGATGAGCATGAGCCGGGATGGGTTAATGCCCCCGGTCTTTCAGAAAATCCATTCAAAATTTAAAACCCCCTCCTTTGCAACGATCGTTACCGGCCTGGTGGTGGGGGTTCCTATACTTTTTACGGATAAGACCTTTGTCCTCGATTTTACCAGTATTGCCACTTTATTTGCATTTGTGCTGGTATGCGGCGGGGTGCTGCTGATACCCCGGAAGATGAAAGTTCCGGGCCGGTTTACAATTCCATATGTCAACGGCAAACTGATATTCCCATTGCTGGTAGTTGCTGCAGTAGTCCTGCTGACGGTATTCGCAAAAAATTACTTCAGCGATAAAGTTGATTTTTCATTTGAGAAAAAAGTAGAGGCGCTTGCGGGGGTGATACCGGCAAAAATTACGGACACCACATTGGTTGCCGGAGATATTGAAAATTATCTCGCCTCGGGCAACGATGCTGATTCATCATTTAGGAAGCTGGCGAATATTGTCCGTTCCGCTGCTCTTCCTTCAGAAAAATGCATGGCTGCAGTTAAATTCATCGGGGACAACGATCCGTTGCAAAGTAAAACCGCGAAAATTTCCACTGTTATATTCTGGCTGCTGATCATCAGCCTGGCCATTCTTGCATTTATAAAAAATTATTCCCTGATTCCATTGCTGGGAGTGGGTACCTGCCTGTATCTCCTGACCGGCATGACGCTGAGCAACTGGCTTTGGTTTGGCGGATGGCTGCTGCTGGGTCTTGTCATTTATTTCCTGTACGGCTATAAGAAAAGCAAATTGTCTCAACCTGCCGCCTGACAGGAATAGTCCCGGGAAAAGAGCTGTGCTGAACGGGACAGCTCTTTTTTATTGATTGGTTTTTTGTTTTTGTAAATTTGCTGTTCGTTTCCGTAAATTAAAAGGACATGAAATACCAGGTGGGAGATATTGTGCTGATCCTGCATTCGAATGAAGAAGCCCGGATCATAGACATCATCAATGATAAAATGCTGATGGTGGATGTAAAAGGGGTGACTTTCCCGGTATATAAAGACCAGGTGGATTTTCCTTATTTCAAACGCTTTACCGAAAAGAAGATCGTTCCGGCAAAAAAGGGCAAGCAGTATATCGATGATGTGCGGAAAGAAAAGTACACGGATGCCAAACGGGTGGAGGACGGCGTATGGCTGACTTTCCTGCCGGTAATGGACCACGATGAATTCGGCGACCTGGTGGTGGAGGAACTCAAACTGCACCTGGTCAACCATACGGAGACGCCCTATCATTTTCATTATACACTTCATTTTTTCGGCAAGCCGGATTTTGAACTGAAGAACAGCGTGCAGCCCTTTGAGGATTTTTACCTGCATGATATTGAATTCGGGGAACTGAATGACAGCCCGAGTTTTGATTTTGAGTTTACCCTGGTAACGCCGGATAAAAACAAAGCCCCGCATTATGAAGCCGCGGTCCGGCTGAAACCCAAACAGCTTTTTTCAAAAATTGAAGAGCTGAAGCAAAAAAACCTGGCTACATTTTCCCAGCGCCTGTTTGAAACCTACCCGGTGCGTACTTATGAAGAAATAGTGGAGGCGGAGCATTCATGGAAGAATAAATTGTCGTCGGCAGGATTTAAGGTATATGATGCGGCCAAAGCCCGTCAGCATATGGAGCCGGCCCGCAGCGTGGTGGACCTGCATATTGAGAAGCTGGCGGATGACTGGAAGCGGATGAGCAATTATGAGATCATGAGCCTGCAGGTAAAGACTTTTGAAAAATATTATCACCTCGCTGTGGTGCATCACCAGCCTTCCCTGGTTATTATCCACGGCGTGGGAGAAGGTAAACTCCGGGATGAGATCCATGATCTGCTCCGGCTGAAAAAGGAAGTCAAATCCTTTGTCAACCGGCACCACCCGGCATACGGGTACGGGGCGACAGAAATATTCTTCCAATACTGATTTACATTTCTACCTTTGCAATTGCTACAAGCCAGGCTATCGCTTCTTCTGCAAGGAAGGGGAGGAAAGTCCGGACAGCGAAGAGCAATGCACCGGTGAAGAGCCGGCTCCTGAAAAGGAAGAGACAGTGCCACAGAAAATAACTACCGGCAATGCCCGGAAAAGATGAAAACGTGGGGTAAGAGCCCACGGCTTATGCTGGTAACAGCATTCGCGGGTAAACCTTGCATGCTGAAATGCCACGTATAGTACCCATTAAGGGCGGCTCGTTCGTGATTGCTGAAAAGCAGTCGGGGTACAGGGTAGGCAGATTGAGCCCGGTGCGTAAGTGCCGGGACAGATAAATGATAGGCCGCACATGCAAATGTGTCACAAAATCCGGCTTATGGCTTGTAGTTTTTTTTGATACTGGATTCTGGATGCTGGTTTCTGGATTGTTACTCCCTACTGCCCATTGCCTACTCCCTACTGCCCATTACCGCTAACCAACCAAGCACTTCCATCATCCACGCCATCCCCAGGTGTACCGCCAAAACGCCCCGGATGGAACGGGTATGGTACACGATGATTCCCAGGAGTATTCCCCCGAAAAAGGAGCTGATACATTCTGCCACCGGTTTTCCAAAATGGATACAGCAATAAAATACGGCTGCCGGCAATATGATATCCCGTCCCATCCATTTTACAAAAGCCAGTACCAGGAAACCCCGGAAAAATAATTCAATGGTTATGAAATCAGTCCCGTAGCTGCCTTCAAACAGGAGGATCTTCCACCAACTGAAAGGCTCCATATTCCCGGTACCAGAAAGGTTTTTAAACTGGGGATAAACTGCCTGGAACCCCGGCTGGGAGGAAGCAAAGGCCAGCAGCGGCAGCATCAGCAATATCATTGTAGCATAGGGTTTCCAATCCTCCACCCGGTTGCGTATGCCAAACCAGCTTTCTTCCTTAATAACCCATTGCCGGATTCCGTAAAGGATTGCCAGGAGTGACAATAAATAGAGAGGCCAGCTGATTATTTTGTTCCAGAAATAATTCCGGTATTCATCTGCCACAATGGTAAAATGGAATGACTGGGTGAGTTTCAATGCAAAGACCAGGGGTGCGAGGAATAGAAGGATGAGACAGGGTAGGGGGCAATTCCGCCTGATCGTTTGCCGGCTGCGGATGAGCAGGAGCGGTACGACCATTGCAACCAGGAAGACCCCGTACCAGGCAAAAAGTTTAATGAGTGCGGAATTATTTTTTTCGATTAGGCGGGAGAGATCGAAATAATAATTCAGGAATACCAACACACTACAAAATAAACTGGTTCCGATAAATAATTTTTTATCAGCACGCTGCAGGTAATGGCGGATATAGGCAAGGAGGGTGTTCAGTCGCCTCTAAATTAATTTTTTTTGACGGTCTTTAAACTTTCCTGCGCCGGATAGTTCCAAATATTCGTTAATAATTTAAAAACAAAAAAAGTATAGCCATGAAAACTTTATTAAAAACGTTGAATGTAACCGCTGTTCTTGCAGCCCTTTTCTTATTTGCGCTGGTTTCCTGCCAGAAGGAAAGCAGCCTGTCTGCCACCAATGATACGGTAACCGAGGCGGATGCCACTACCTACTCAGATGAAAGTGCCCAGACCGAAGCCAGTTATGATGATGTGGAGGATATCAGTATGCTGGCCGCCGATGAAGAAGGCGATGCCAGTGTATATGGCCGCGGTAGTGAGACCGGCCGGCTCTTCCCCTTTGTTGAATTGCGGTTACGTCTCGGTGATTGTGCCACGATTACGGTATCCCCGAATGACAGCACCTATCCCAAGACCATTACCATCGATTTCGGCCCGGTAGGTTGCTGGTGCGCTGATGGCAAACACCGCAAAGGAGCCATTGTGATCCACCTGACCGCCCCGATCCGCCGTCCCGGTGCTGTTATGACCGTTACACTTGTTGATTTTTACCTCAACCGCGCCCATATTGAAGGAACCAAAGTGGTGAGCAATCTCAGCGAGAACGGAAATGTCAAATTCACTGTACAGGTAACCGGGGGCAAAGTCACCCACCCGAATGGAAGGGGCTATGTCTACAACGGAATAAAATATGTGAAACAGATTGAAGGTGGAGCCACCCGCCCCCTGCGTGATGATGTGTACAGTATTGAGGGACGCTCCAAAACTGAATTCAACAGCGGCGTGACCATTAACCTGAATACCGAGACCCCGCTGATCAAGAAAATGATCTGTCATTGGATCAGCAAGGGCGAATTGAAAATTAAAATCAACAGCCGCGTCCTGTTCCTGGATTACGGGGCACCCAATAACGGCGAATGCGATAATAAAGCCCTGCTGACCTGGAATGCCGGGGCCAACCAGCGCCTGATTATTTTACCGTAACCTTGTTCTGTAACAAAATTCAAAAGTCCTCCCTGTTTTACGGGGGGACTTTTATATTTGCAGCATGCGGTACCTGACTATACTTCTTCTTATATTCCTGTTGTCCTGCTCTGGGGAAAAGCAGCAAACTGCTGATGAACTCCTGAACGGGAACTGGTTTGTATTGTACCCGAAAGACGAACTGCAGACCCGGAAGCAGGAAGAAGTGTACGCGGCCACCCAGGATTCGCTGACCGGGCTGAAATGCCTGAAACTGCTCCGCTTTTCTGAGAAAGGGGCATTTAACCAGCTGGATAGTGTGGCGATAACCGGTAATTGGGGAGTTAAGGAGGAAGAGCTGTTGAATGTATTCGGCGGGGGACGGGGTTTTGACCGGTTCAGGGCCCGTATTACCGGTTATAAGGACGGGGTGCTGCGGCTCACCGAGATGGTGGAAACAAGGGGAGAGAAATTAAAACTGGTATGGCACCTGAAAAAAATTGAGGAGGGATTTGCCACTGTATTATTTGATAAAGAAAAGAACCAATGGCGGTACAAGGCGGTAAAAGTGGAAACCGATACCGAAATCAGAAACCGCCTGGTACAGATGCTGGAATATTATTCAGTTTATTTCCGGCTGATCTCGGAAGAATCTTCTTACTTTATGCCGGGCCGGGTACTCCTGCCTTTCACTTTTTACCAGCACGCCATCGGCCTGAAACCCTTTGATAAGGAAAGCAAATTTGTCTCGCTGTTCTATTCACCTCAGCAGGCGGAAACAGCCCATTATATACTGAAAGGGGCGATCAGCAAGGCCAGATTCCCGTTCCAGGATAAAGACAGCTACAGTGCTGAATATGTGAAAATGCTGCAGGAACTGGCGGATATTATTAAACGACAATCCTGATCTGTACTACTCAAGATGATAACTGACCAGGGTGGATACCTGCTGCAATTTTATAAAGGGGCTGCCCATACTGGCCATTTCCCGGACATATTTAATGACACCAATACCCGGCTGGAAAAATACCTGGTCTTTGCGGTAGTTGCGGGCATTTTTTTCAAAATACAGGTAACCGGAAAAATCACCGGCCGGGGTGGACAGGACCGTATTTGTTTTCAGTGAACGGGCAATGGCGGCCGCATCCTTAAAAGCGGACAGGTAACGCAATGAATCACCGGCGAAGAGACCGTATTCCTTTTTGGCATCGATGATGCCACTGGTAAACATCCGGTCTTCCATTTTAAAAAGTGAAGAATCACTGGCGTATAGTTTCTCCGGGAGCCCCACCCCGATATTGCTTTCCCACCAGACCAGTCCGTCACTTAATGATTTCAGGGCACTGGTAAAACGCAGGGTGTCGTATTGTACTTTTTGAAAAACCCCGTTATTGAAAACTGAATCCTCGTAAACCCAAAAGTTACGGGTATTCAGTGGCAAAATTCCGCAATGACTGCTGGTACAGGTAAATGCCTGCACCGAATCGGATGAATACGACCGTCCGGCAGGGTTAGCAGTTTGTATCAGGCAAGATGCTTTAACTATGGGGATTTGAATAGATTCTTTTTGACAGGAGGCCAGGAACAGGATCCCGGAAACCAGGAGGATAAATGTTTTCTTCAAGGGTTATGTTTTAAAAAGGTACGGGCCGCCAAAATAGAAACTGGATTTCATATCTCATAATATTACTTAGTAAATTTTCAAAAGATGCCGTAGTTATATTCAATACATGTATTGAGTATGAAGTTTTTATGATTGCCAATGGAAAATAAAAAAGCCCGGAAAGTTCCGGGCTCTGCAGGAATATCGTAAATCTACTATTTAAAAATGGACCCAAAGAAGGATTTCATATCATTCCAGGAAGCGCTGTCTGCGGCGGCATTATAGGCAATCGGTAAATTGAATTTTTTCCCGTTGGCCGTTGCGTCCGGGTTACTAAAAGCATGCGTGGCGCCCTCATAGGCTTTGAATGTATATTTCGCCCCGACGGAATCCATCTGTTTCCTGAATTGCGCTACCTGGTCTGCAGGCACAAACGGATCAGCCCCGCCATGGCATACCAGTACCTGTGCTTTCAGTTTTGCTTTATCCGGGGTAACCACCTGTAGTCCGCCATGGAAACTTACCACACCTAACAAATTTTCACCAAGATTAGCCATATTTAATACCTGGGTACCGCCGAAGCAATAGCCGATGGCCGCAATTTTATTGCTATCTGCCTGGCTGTATGATTTGATGGTTTTCAGGGCCGCGTCAAAACGCTGTTTGGCCATTAAGGGATCCTGGTAGAAAGGGCCCGACAGTTTCCCGGCATCCGTGGGATTATCGGCTCTTTTGCCATTTCCATAAAAATCCACCGCCATGGCGATATACCCGAGACCGGCCAGTTCCCGGACCCTTCTTTTTATATAGTCATTCAGGCCCCACCACTCATGTACCACCAGTACCACGGGTCTTTTTCCCGCTATGTTTTCATCCCAGGCAATATAGCCGTCCAGTACCAGGCTGTCCCTGGTGCCTTCGGAAGAATAAGTAATATTCTCCACTTTAAGTTTGGGCTCTTTCATTTCAGCTTCTTTTT
>JBBIGW010000036.1:0-27085 GCA_037447355.1 Bacteroidia bacterium
GTTAAATTTTTTTCATGCTGGCAGGACTGCAAAATGTGACTTTTGAATTTGGTGCAAGGACGATCGTGGAAGACGCGACCTGGCATATTCAGCCGGGGGAACGGATCGGTCTGATCGGTTACAACGGAACGGGGAAATCCACCCTGTTAAAATTACTGGTGGGTGAATACCTGCCTTCCGGGGGAACGGTGGAAAGGAGCCGGAGCACTTCGATGGGCTATCTCCACCAGGACCTGCTGAGTTTTGATACCCAGGATTCCATCCTGCTCGTGGCATTGGGCGCTTTTGAAAGGGTGTTGCAGCTGGAAAAAGAGATCGAGGAACTGGGGCATGAACTGGAACGAACCGGTGATGAAAAGACCCTGCACGAGTACAGTGATAAATTGCATGAACTGGAAACCCTGGACGGGTACAATATTCATCATAAAACGGAAGAAGTACTGCAGGGACTGGGTTTCGCCAATGCGGACCTGCAGCGGCCGTATAAAGAATTCAGCGGGGGATGGCGGATGCGGGTATTACTTGCCAAGATGATCCTGCAGCAACCGGATCTCCTGTTACTGGATGAGCCTACGAACCACCTCGACCTGCCTTCTATTGAATGGCTGGAAAAATATCTCCAGCATTACCAGGGTTCAGTGGTGATCGTCAGTCACGATAAATATTTTCTGAACCGCATGGTGACCAAGATCGTGGAAGTGTACCAGCAGCAGTTGCATATCTATACCGGTAACTATGATTATTATGAAAAGGAAAAAGCCATCCGGGTGGAGATGCAGCAGAAAGCTTACGAGAACCAGCAGGATTATATCCGCCAGAATGAGCGGCTGGTGGAGCGCTTCCGGGCCAAGGCCAGCAAGGCCGCCATGGCACAGAGCATCATGAAGAAACTGGATAAGCTGGAACGGATTGAAGAAGCGGAGATCGAACGCCCCAATATCCGGATCAATTTCCGGGTGGACAAGACACCGGGGAAAGTGTTGGTGGAACTGAAAAATGTATCAAAAGCCTTTGGCGATAACGTGATCATCGAAAACAGTTCCCTTGAAATCGACCGGGGTGATAAGATAGCCCTGATCGGTGCGAACGGGAAGGGAAAGTCGACCTTGTTACGGATCATTGCCGGGGTGGAAAATTTCAGCAACGGGGAGCGGAAATGGGGACACAATGTGGAAGAGAGTTTTTATGCCCAGCACCAGCTGGAGGCACTCAATGTGAACAATACCATCCTGGACGAAATGAAAGAATGCGGCAGCCAGATGACGGAACTTGAGTTGCGCGGCTTGCTGGGCTGTTTTTTATTCAGCGGGGATGATGCCGATAAAAAAATTAAGATCCTGAGCGGGGGCGAAAAAGCCCGGGTAGCCCTGGCCAAAGTCATTGTGAGCAAGGCCAATTTCCTGATGCTCGATGAGCCGACCAACCACCTCGATATGCACAGCTGCGATCTGCTGATCGATTCGCTGAACAAATACCAGGGCAGTATCATCCTGGTCAGCCATGACCGGTATTTCGTGGCCAAGACGGCGAATAAGATCTGGGAGATCGTGGATCACCAGATCAAGGAATTCAAAGGAGGCTATGAAGAATGGGTGGCCTGGAAAGAACGGATGGCCAAACTGGAAGCGGACAATAAAAAACAGGAAAAAAATACAGAACCGGCAAAACCGGCGGAAGTCAAACAATCAAAACCCGCTCCCGCCCCGGCGGAACAGCAACCCGGTGCGGCCATTGATAAAGATAAGAAAAAGGAATTGCAGAAGGTACAGCGGCAGTTTCAGCAAACCGAAGAACAGATTGCCAGACTGAATAGCCGGAAAACAGAACTGGAAGCATCCCTTGCGGATCCTGCTACCTATTCGGATAAAACCAAATTCCTTGCGGCAGAAACCGCATATAAAAAAGCTGCTGATGAACTGGCCTCGCTAAACCGGCAATACGAGCAGCTTTTTGAAAGGATCATGGAACTGGAAAGCTGATCACTTACACAGCTTATCAGAAAGCGGTATTTGCTTTTACAAAATCAGTCACCAGGTAACTGATCAGCTTGCCACTGCTGGTATCCGTGCGCCCGTCACTCAGGCGGGTGGCCCCTTCACAGATATAGAGATAAGCCGGTTTGGTATCCGCCGCGGCAAAGGAAACATATTGCCGGGCATGTACGGGGCTTATGCCGACGGGCGTCATGGCACTGCTCAGCATATGCTGGATGGAGTCCAGGTCCAGGTCGATACCGGTCATGCTGTCTTCGGTAAACCCGGTGGCATGAGCCACGGCCTGGAGAAAGGTTCGTTTATCATGCACAAAGATGTCCTCGAACGTGATACAATCAATAAAGGGATTGTTCACGATATCCACCCAGCTGTTTTGCGGGATATAGTTTTCGTGCAGCCCGATCACACAGTATTTCTGCAGGTAACCATCCTCTTCTGCATAGCGGAATGCATTACCGCTGTGTCTTCCTTCCAGCGGCCGGTAATCCGCGTGGGCATCCAGGTTAATACAGTTGATCTGGGCCAGCGGGATCTTGCCGGCCTTGTACCAGCCCTTGGCGGCCCCCTTGATCAGGGGGTAGGCGTTATTATGACCGCCCCCGATCACCAGTGGAATTTTTTTGGCAGCCGTTATGATCTTCACCAATTGCTCCACTTCATCATCAATCGTATTCACGGCATGCCGGTAGGCTTCGATCCGTTCATCATCTCCTTTAGCCGTGGTATCGATCAGGTACTGGATATCGCCAAAATCAAAATGCCCGATGAGCAGGATCTCATTGCCGTCGAGAAAATCATTGCTCTGGATATTAAAAAAATGCTGGAGAAAAGGGATCCAGAGGGTATCGGCACCCCCGACACCGTGATTTCCCCTGGTGCCCAGGTCTTCGGGTATGCCAAATAACACGTAACGGGCCGCAGAACCCTCAATCGATTTTTCCAGTTCCGCCGTATCAAAGATCAGGTTCAGTCTTTCACCGAGTTTCGTTTCAAATCGACGGATACGCGTCAGCGATAAGATATCCTGCTTATTGTATATTTTCAAATGCCGCATTGCATCCGGTTTCGGTTGCGCCTGCCTGATCTCCGGTTTGATTCCTTCTTCCATATAAAAATTATTTATCGCTTTGATAAACTGGTATCTCTGTGCTGCCAGATGAACGGATGGTTCTTTTCACATCACCGGTATTTTCATATCCCGATCTTTTCATTCACCAGCCTCCGTATCTCCTCTTCTAAAGCTATTGTTTTCTCCTCGATCTCCTTCCCTTTCCTCACCATTTCTGTTACAAAATCCTTATCGTCATAACCGGCCGCATTGATCCGTACATTCATAAAAGCTCCGAGTACGGCCGCCCTTGCACAAAGCGCACCCACGCCTGCATCCGAAACAGAATTCGGATTACCGGTTTCTGCCATGGCTTTAATGATCTCCATGCTGCTGAAGGAAGCCTGCATCACTTTATACGGGATCTCGATTGCGTAGCGGGTGGCTTCCTGTATAGCCGCTTTCCGGGCCGTTTTTTCAGTTTCGGTGGATTTGGGCATTCCAAAAGCATCCATGATCCGGTTAAACGCTTTTGTATCCTCATCCACGAGTTTCACTAATTCCTTTTTTAACTGCTCTCCTTTCTCTGCCCAGTTGCTGAATTCCTCCCAGCGTTCATCCCATCCTTTTTTATGCGAGGAGAGATTCGCCACCATAGTGGCCAGGGACACACCCAGGGCGCCCGCGTAGGCAGAAATGGATCCTCCTCCCGGGGCCGGGCTCTCACTGGCCGTTTCATCCGCAAAATCAGTGAGGGTCATCTGTACCAGCTTACTGTCTGCCGGTTGGCGAAGCAGGTATTCAATGATTCTTTCTTCCGGTTTAAAAGGACCCAGTTCATCCAGTCCCATGGACTTCACCGCGATTCGTACCAGTTCTTTCTCTGAAACACCGGTGGAGCGTTTTTGCTTGCGCAGGAAATATTTACCGGCATCGGTCAGGGATTGCAAAGGTACCAGTCCCACGAGTTCCGAACCTGTAACCCGGATGCCTCTTAGATCTGCCTTCTTACAAACCTCATCAAAGGCGATATGCAGCGGCGTGATATGGATATTGGTCAGGTTCATGCTGATCTGGGCCACCCCGTATTCTTCAATAAACCAGCCGATCGCCTTCACCGATTTCAGGCTGCCGGGTTTGTTGATAGTTACCCCGTTCTCCACCACATTGCGGCCCGCTTCCCGTACATCAAAGGCAATGGCATTTGCCCTCCGGGTACTGGTGGTATTCAGGTTGACATTATACGCCACCAGGAAATCCCGGGCGCCGATCACTGTACCACCTCTTTTCGCATCAAATACAACCGGACCGAAATCCGGTTTCCATTGCGGCTCTTTGATCTTTTTGAAAAAGCCTTCGTATTCCCCGGCGCGGATCACTGAAAGATTGCTGCGGCTCTTATCGGGCTGGGCCGATTCGTAGAGGTACACGGGGAGCTGCAACTCTTCCCCCACCCGCTTGGCGAGCCGTTGTGCATATTGCGCCGTTTCTTCCATACTGATCCCGGAAATGGGGATCAGCGGACAAACATCAGTGGCGCCCATACGGGGATGTTCACCCTTGTGTTTGCTCATGTCAATCAGTTCACCCGCTTTTTTTATGGTCCGGAAGGCAGCTTCAATCACCGCTTCCGGTTGCCCCACAAAAGTCACTACGGTACGGTTCGTGGCCTTTCCCGGGTCCACATTCAGCAAACGGACTCCCTCCACGGTTTCCACCTGGTCTGTGATCTGTTTGATCAGCGCCAGGTCATTTCCTTCGCTGAAATTGGGGACACATTCAATAAGGGGGTGCATGCCATACGATTTGTATGCTAAGATATTGCATGTAAATAAAATACCTGCTTAATAAATATTTTACTTACCTCCGGGACAGGCCGGTATGATGAGGCCGGCTGCAGTGCGGATGGCAGCTTTGTTGCGACGCTCCGTTCAGGGGCCGGTTCACTGCTCAGCTATTTTACCGGGATGCCTCTTTTTTCTTTGCTGGCCCGGGCCGGAAGGACCAGCTGCTTCTTTCCCTTTTCCGGATCAGGATCCACCAGGTAAAAAAAGCAGTGGTCAGCACCGTGAAAACAGTGATACTCCAGTAGGGCAATACGGGGCTCAGGTCAATGAGCAGGTGATGTGGTTCATCCTGGTTAAATCCGAATAAAAGCGGCAGCCGGTACCAGTAATAACAGGAGACTGCTGCCGCGGCAAATAAACGGATGACCCGGTTCTGTTGATTGGGAAACAGCCGGGTCAGGAGCAGGTAAAAAACAAAACTGCAGGCCGACCCGGCCAGGGGAAGTCCATAAATAATATCCAAATGTTTCCAGCCCTCAGCGCCTGTATATTCCGGTGTGTGGAACCATCCCCATATATAACCGGGGAAGGCGCCGGCGAGTAAAAACTCCGTTGCTTTCGTTACGGCTGACCGGTGAAGCAAAAATGGTTTTGTGACCGGGCTTGAATCCGGGCAGGGTACGGAACATTTCACGCAATCCGCACAATGGGCATTGGTCAGGGTAAAAGCCACCCCGGAGCCGTATAATTTTTCTACCGGGTGAACCGGGCAGAGTCCGGAACACCAGGCACTTTTCCGTTCAAACAGGATTCCGCCGGCAAAGGCAAGGGTAGCCAATCCCATAATAAGAAGACCCGTGGCTATCCCGTCGTGGTTGAATAGAACATGTCTCAGGGGTATGATCACTAATAACAGGATCAGCCCTGTCAGATGTAAGACAGGCTGTACACGGGCTGGTATTTTCAGACCACGGGAGATTCCGAGCCGGTCAGGCAACAGCGATGTAGTACCCAAAGGACAGATATTTCTCCAAATCCCGGTACAGAGTACCAATAAAGCCGGCGCCAGGGGAATCAGTACGTTCCAGAATAAGAGGGTGCCCAATCCGGGTTTATAAAACAGGATGATGAGCAATACAATCCCAACCAGCCAGAACAGGAATTGAATGATTCTCCAGGTTAAAAAGTCACCCCTGCGCCCGGGCAGGGAATTATGGGTGTAAACAGGCTGCATATAAGTTGTTCAAACTACCTGTAAAGCCGGTAGCTGCTGACTGAGAAAAATCAGGGCTCCCTATGATTTTAACAACCGGAATTTACAGAAGGACGATTGTGTTCAACATCCCCCTTCTTCCGTTCATTTATGTTTGCTTCCGGAACTGCCAGTTTTTATTTCCAGGTCCGTGCTATTTAAATACATAAAGATGAAACAAATGAACAGGATGATAGTACAGGGCAGCCTCATACCCATTCGCCGTTTATCATTACTTTATCAATA
Source organism: Bacteroidia bacterium (assembly GCA_037447355.1). GTDB lineage: Bacteria > Bacteroidota > Bacteroidia > Chitinophagales > Chitinophagaceae > JJ008. Next base: position 6,328 of record JBBIGW010000036.1, read on the forward strand.
TGATTATTGCCAAAAGCATAGAACAGGTAAGCCAATGAAGGGACCGGTTTGGTAAAGACCAGGTTGGCCTTTTTCCCGATGCGGATACTCCCGGTCTCATTTTGTAATTCCATGGCACAGGCACCGTTCAGCGTCCCGGCATTGATCACTTCTTCCGGCAGCATCTTCATCCGGATGCAACTCATGGAAGCGACCAGGTTCATATTTCCCGAGGGTGATGAACCCGGGTTGTAATCACTGGCCAGGGCAATGGCACAACCTGCATCGATCAACTGACGTGCCGGCTGAAATGGCATTCGCAGGAAGAAGGCGGCCGTGGGCAACAGGGTTCCGATGGTGGATGAACCGGCGAGTAAGCGGATGGCTTCCTCATCCATTGTTTCGAGATGATCCACACTGAGGGCGCCCAGTTTCACACCGGCCTGTGTACCGCCGGAAAGACTCAACTGGTTGGCGTGGATCTTCGGTTTTAATCCCAGTTTCATTCCAGCCCGGCAAATGGTTTCCGTTTCTTCCGGGGAGAAGAAACCGGTTTCGCAAAAAACATCTATATAATCGGCTAATTTTTCTGCGGCGATCACCGGAAGCATTTCCCGGGTAACCAGGTTTATATAACCTTCATGATTATCCCGGTATTCCCCCGGGTAGGTATGCGCGCCGAGAAAAGTGGCTTTGATGGAAAGCGAAGATTTCTCTTTCAGCTTCTTAATAACACGGAGCATCTTCAGTTCTCCTTCTACCGTTAGCCCGTAACCGCTTTTGATCTCAATGGACCCGGTGCCGGTCCGGCTGACTTCTTCCAGTCTTTTCCAGCCGGCATTGAATAGCTGGTTTTCTGTAGCCGCATTCATTTTTGCCGCCGAGTTAAGGATCCCACCTCCCCTGGCGGCAATCTCTGCATAACTGAGTCCCCTGATCTTATCTATGAATTCTTCTTCCCGGCTGGCGGCAAATACCAGGTGGGTATGACTGTCGCACCAGGCCGGTAAAACCAGCTGGTCACTGGCGTCGATAATGGTCCTGAATTTTTTTTGGGGATGAAGGATCTCTCCCATCCTGCCCAGGCCGGTAATGATGCCATCCTCCACAATGAGATACGCATTTTCAACGCAGGGCAGTACAGCCAGTTCTTTACCCCGCAGGCATTTATTTTCTTCGCGGGTATTTACCAGTAATTTGATATTGCTGATCAGTGTAGCGGCCATCGGGCACTAAATTACTTGGAAAAAATCAAGTCAGCAGAAGAAAAAAGGCCTGCAACAATGCTGCAGGCCCTTTGAATCATTTAACTGCTTTTATCAGTAAGGCAATAGGGCGGTATGGGTATTCCCCGCCGGACCGGTCCATACAATTTTCATATAATAATGTCCGGCACCGGGACAAGCAGTGGGGGCACCATTTGCATCCAGTCCGAAAGTGGCTGAAGCACTATAGGAATCCGTTGTATGCACCACTTTGCCGCTGCCCACCCGGAAAGCGCAATTCGATTTCAGCACGACCGGCTCGGCAATAGCTGTTACAAACGGCCGGCCAAAACGGTTGGTTCCCCATTCGGCGATACCCGTGATAGTTCCATCGGTATGCATACCGGTGATCGTGATGGTTACCACGCTATTGCTATAGGTAAACACCCGCTGGCGGGCCACCTGCCAGGTACGTTGTGAACCATTGTCAAAGGTTACCGACATATTGCTGCTGGTGATGGTATGGGTAATGGAATTCAAATTGGGAAGGTTGAACAGCAGCCCGCCGCTTACATTGGTAAAGGTCTGCGTACCATTGATGGTGATACTTTTGTTATCGCTTACGCGGGTTACTTTAAAATTCTGGTAGCTTACATTCAGGGCCGCTCCGGCATCTTTCCAGTGTACACCCTGTGCCATGGAAAGAACGATCACACCGGTACGGGTACGGTCACCCAGGCAATTGGTACCATCATAAGTAATTGTAATGGTGCGGGGGTTGCTGAGGGTGTCAACTACAATAGTTGCGTCGCAGATGACTGATTGAATATCGCCGGGTTTACCGGTAAAGCCGGCTGTGGATTCGAGCACAAAATTGGCATCATTGGCCACTGCATCCACTTCGGCAGAAAAACGGGACTGGTCATCGGAGTGGGTGGAGGTTTCTGCTGTAAAATCCTGCGTACCGGAAGTACTGCCTTCTTTTTTACAGGAGGTAAAGATGAATGTAAAGGACAGGATAGCAGCAGCAACGGATAAGAACCTGGGTTTCATAAAAGGGGTTTAGATTAATAATGGTCAACTAACAGGCAATAGACGGGTCTGGTGGCCGGTTAGTTTAACAAGAACCTGATTATTTTTTTAAATAGTGAAGATCACAGCCTAAAACGGGTGAAACCTGATCTTAGTACGATTCCGGGTTGGAAAATATACGATAACCGGGGTGAAAGTTTACGATGGGTATGGCAATTGGGTATCCAGGTGTTTCATCATCAGCCAGTCCTGCTGGATATCATTGCCCAGCCGGAAATCATGGATCCCGAACTTTTCAAATCCCCAACGCTGGTAAAAAGCAAGGGCCCGTTCATTCTTTTCCCAAACACCAAGCCAGACAATCTCCCGGTTCAGCGAAATAGCAGTATCCAGGCAGGCCTGCATCAGGGCGCTCCCGATGCCTTTGCCAATCATGGATTTGATGGAATATATCCGGGCAATTTCAATAGAAGGCTTTCCCTTAAATTCGGGATGCAACTCTCCTTCCCGGACCAGGGCATATCCGGCCGGTTCTTCATTAAAATAAGCCAGTAAGAAAATGTTGCCCGGCTCAGCAGTTTCTTTCATCAGCACTTCCCGGGTGAATTGGCTGTTCATAAAAAGATCCATATCGGCTGTCGTATTTGAGGCCGCAAAGGTTTCATAAAAAGTCGTGCGGCTCATGTCTGCAGCCAGGGCGGCATCTTGCGAATTGGCAAGCCGGATTTTCAGCGTTTCCATGGCTGCAAATTAAATAAACCGGCTGGATGTTTTTTTTCCTACCTTACAGCTACTTCCCCCTCCCTATTTCAACGCTACCCTCCTCTATTTTTTCACCATCAAAATTTGCAACATGAAAAAGATGTTTCTTTTGCTCATGCTTGCTCCCCTTATGGGCGCAGGCCAAACCAAGAATGTGCTCAGCACTTTTCGCGTTACACCCAAACCAGACAAAGTTGTGGAATTTGAAAAAGCCCTGGCTGCTCATGCACAGAAATATCATACCGGCGACTGGAAATGGCGGGTATTTGAGATTCAGTCAGGCCCTGAATCAGGTGCCTTTCATGTAACGGAAGGCCCCGGCAGCTGGGACGCAATGGAAGGCCGTGGCGATATAAGTACTGAACACAAACTGGACTGGGATAAAAATGTCAGCCCGCTCACTACCGGGACGGGCACATCGGGGTACAGCCAGTTTAATGAGGCTATGAGTACCGTTCAGCTGACTGATTTTACGAACAAAATTGTCATTTCCCATATGTATCCCAAACCGGGTATGATTATTAAAATGACCGAATTGGTAAAAAAAATGAAAAAAGTATGGGAAGCCGGAAATGAAATGGTGGCCGTTTATAATGTCATCCATTCGGGAGAACCGCAAATCTCCTTAGTCACCCGGTTAAAAGACGGTTTAAAGGAGCTGGATCCGTCATACCGGAAGTCAACCAGCGAAAGATATAATGCAGTATATGGTGATGGTACCTGGGAATACTGGCTGGCTGATTATGCGAAATGTGTGGAAAAGCGCTGGAATGAATTGCTTTTTTTCCGGGCTGATCTGAGCTCGAAATAAGGAAGGTAATTTTAAAATAAAGAAACGGCCCTTGGACCGTTTCTTTATTTTACTGGTGAAACAATTAACAATTTTCGATCACCATCGCACTGGCTCCTCCCCCCCCGTTACAGATACCGGCGGCGCCATATTTCGCTTTATTCGCTTTCAATACATTTAACAGGGTGACAATGATCCGTGCCCCGCTGCAACCCAGCGGATGTCCCAGTGAAACGGCACCGCCATGCACATTGACTTTGGCAGGATCAAGTTTCATCCGGCGGCTGTTTTCTATTCCCACCACGGCAAAGGCTTCATTCAATTCCCAGTAAGCAATATCTTCCATTTTTAATCCTGCTTTAGCAACCGCTTTCGGCACAGCCAGGGAAGGTGTGGTCGTAAACCATTCGGGGGCCTGTTCCGCATCGGCAAATCCTTTTATCTTGCCGAGGGGGGTCAACCCGAGTTCTTTTGCCTTATCCGCACTCATCAGCAGCAGGGCCGCCGCGCCATCATTCATGGTGGAAGCATTGGCAGCGGTGACAGATCCCTCTTTCAGGAAGGCCGGGCTGAGACCGGGGATCTTATCAAATTTTACATTATAAGGTTCTTCGTCTTTCGCAACAATCAAGGGATCGCCTTTCCGCTGGGGAATTTCCACCGGCACAATTTCATGGGTGAACAGGCCTTTTTCCCAGGCAGCCTGTGAGCGTTTATAACTTTCTATCGCAAAAGCATCTTGTTCTTCCCGGGTAATCCCGCATTCTTTTGCACAAAGCTCGGCAGCAAACCCCATTGCTTTGCCATCATACACATCGGTAAGACCGTCTTTGGCAAGACCGTCAACCAGGGTTACGTTCCCGTATTTATTGCCCCAGCGCAGGTTTTCACTGTAGAAAGGTACATTGCTCATGCTTTCCATTCCACCGGCCACTACGATATCGGCATCCCCCAGGGCGATGCTCTGGGCCGCGAGGGCAATGGCTTTCATACCGCTGGCACAGACTTTATTGATGGTGGTACAATTCACTTCATTTGGGAGACCGGCGAATTTTGCTGCCTGCCGGGCAGGAGCCTGTCCCAGGTTGGCCTGGATCACACAACCCATCAGGACATCGTTTACCTGTCCGGGCTGCAGACCTGCTTTTTGCAGGGCCCCTTTAATTGCCACAGCACCGAGCTGTGTGGCGCTAAGTGATTTCAGGCTTCCGCCAAAACTACCCAGTGGCGTGCGGACAGCGGATATAATTACGACTTCTTTCATACAGCGTTGAATTTCTGCGAAGATAACAATTGTTAGTATGAAATAATGGGGCCCATTCCACACGTTATTTAGTTAAGGAACTACGCGATCCAGGAGAGTGACTGCCCGCTATCCCCCGCTGCGGGGGCCGGATCTGCTATTTAATAGAATTTTCAATTGGGGTGGGAAAAAAAAGCATTTTATATCCACCCCTATTTGTAAGGTTCATTCTGTTTGACCTACTTCCCCCGCCGGGCGGGGGACAAAGCACATTCCCTCATTTCGACTGGCGTATAATACAGCTACTCATTTCATCTGGCGTAAGAATGCAGTTTCGGGGCCTTCTGTTAGTTATTTCTTGTACACGCAACCTTACTTAATGACATTGCCCTTACCCGGGCTTTTTTATGAGAGGTTTTCTGAATTCTCATTCCCCCCCGAGTCTCCTGAAGGGGACTCAGGGGATAATGCACCTTCCTCATTTCATCTGGCCTAAGTAAGAATGCAGTTTCCGGGTCTGCTGTTAGTTATTTCTTGTACACTCACCCTTACTTAATGACACTGCCCTTACCCAGGCTTTTTTATGAGAGGTTTTCTGAATTCTTTGAGCTTGTCGCTGATATATACCAGCATTTCCGGGGAACTGGTCTTCCTGCAGAAATCATAAGAAGGGCGATACCTGTACATGAAAAGGCGGAGTGAGTCTCCTTCCAGCCCTGTGACCCGTTTTACCAGCTCTGCAGAGAAAAGGCGATCAATATAATTGTCTTTTTCGGCCCGCTCTAATCGCTTCCTCAGTTCTTTTCGCTGCCTGGATTCGCGGGAAAAATGACTGAGCGGGCTAAATACGATCCCGAACCCGCTAGCTGGCGTATTCCGCCCGGTGATACCCGGCTCTTTTCGATCCAGGAGATGACTGTAATAGGCCCGCCGGTTCAGCGAATCGGTCCGGTAATCCGTAGCCACAACGGTTATCCCTTTTAACAACAGCGATCTTACATGCAGGGTGATGTCCATACGGGTATAAAACATATAATTCTCTACCGGGAGGGTATCGGGTTCGTACCCGCTGATAGTGAAAACCAGTTTGTCATCTTCCTGTGCCGGAATGCTGTAGTTCCCGTTTTTATCTGTCAGCGCAAAAGATTTACCGGCACTGTTCATAACTGTTACTCCGGCCAGTATCGAATCGGTGGAAGCGTCATACACGGTTCCCTGTATGGTTGTTTGAGAAAAAGCGGGGACTGTAAAAAACAAAAAAAGCAGGCTAAGCGATGCGTTCGTCCGGGGCATCTATAAAAGTAATCCGCTACCCCCGCTCCCTCTTCTTTGGGGGAGCAATTTTTTGTTAAACTCCGCGGTGGCTTACCAGCCAATACCGTAATCTTCTCCATGATTGCTGCTGCCTCCCCAGAAACTGCCGTGTTTCCAGTCGAAGTAAATAGCATTGATGGGTCCGCTGGTACGGTCATCAAAACTGAGGATATAGCCCATTTGTTTTAATTCATTCCGGACTTTTTCGGGAGTTCCGTCCTGCAGTAATATATACCCGGGCCTTGGTTTGCGGTCATCCGCTTTAGCACCTCCGAGTGAAAGCCATAACTGGTTTGTATTGATATTGGCGGCTTCGGTGGCCTGTTGTACATTCATACCGAATTCCGTCATATTGAGAAAGAACTGCAGGAGGTTCTGGTCCTGGGTATCACCTCCCTGTACGGCAAAGGACAAATAAGGCCGGCCGTCTTTCAGGGCCAGTGTGGGTGTCAGGGTTACGCGGGGTCTTTTACCCGGGGCCACTACATTAAAGGGATTGAGCGTGGAATCCAGTACAAAGCTCTGCATCCGCTGGCTCATACCCACCCCGGTATTGCCGGCGATGCAGGCCGGCAGCCATCCGCCACTCGGTGTGATGGATACCACCCAGCCTTCTTTATCAGCGGCCTCCACACTGGTGGTGCCTCTCCACAAACGGTCCATATATTCTATATCCACGGCAGCCGTACCCTGGTTATCATGGGCCGGCATAAAATTTCGCTTACTGCTGTCCGGTATAAATCCACGTTGTTTCAGGAGTCCCAGCCAGGGATTGGTCTTCCCCTCAAAAGGATAGGGATCACCCGGCCCGATCAGCGGGTCGTTATGGTCCGGGTTGATCAGGGCCGCCCGTTGTTTCGCGTATTCTTTGCTTAAAAGGCCCCTGATCGGTTCGGCCGGCGGGAAATAAGGGTCGCCGTAATAGAAATCCCGGTCCGCGAAAGAGAGGCTCATCGCCTGGTAAAGGGTATGGATATAACGGCTGCTGTTGTAGCCCATTGATTTCAGGTCTGTATTCTCCAGGATATTCAGCGCCTGCAGCAGCACGGGACCCTGTGTCCATTGCTGTAATTTATATACATCGATACCTTTATAATTCACTGTCAGGGGTTCTTCCTCAAGTGGTTTCCAGCGGGCCAGGTCCTGCAGCGTAATGAGTCCGCCCTGTTCATGGCAGCCCCTGACAAATTCCCGGGCAATATCTCCTTTGTAAAACCGGTCGTAAGCAGCCATGATCGCGTCCTTCCTGCTTTTCCTTTTCTTTAATGCCGCCTGTTCGGCCTCCACCATTTTGGTAAGGGTTTGCAGGAGATCCTTTTGCACAAAGATCTCTCCTGCCTCCGGCGCTTCTCTTTTTTCTCCGGGGTGCGTAAGAAATATTTTTTTGCTGTAGGGCCATTCTTTGATCCGGTTTTTCCCTCTTTCCATGCTGTTGGCCGTTTGCGCTTCAATCGGGTAACCGGCTGCCAGTTGCATGGCAGGCGCCAGTACTTCCTTTAAACTTAATGTACCGTATTCAGCCAGCAGATAACAGAGTCCGCCGGGGGTACCGGGTGTGGTGGCGGCCAGTGGTCCGAATTCCGGGGGAAAATAATAGCCTTTTCTTTTAAAAAATTCAGGGGTGGCGCCGGTGGGTGCCACACCCATGGCGTTTATAGCAATTACTTTTTTTGTTTTGGGATTATACAGCAATACCTGCGTTTCACCGCCCCAGCTCAGTACATCCCACATGGTACAGGTGGCCGCCAGCATGGCGCAGGCTGCATCCACTGCATTCCCGCCTTTCTGAAATATCATGGCTCCAGCTGTTGCTGCCAGGGGTTTCCCGGTAATGGCCATCCAGTTCTTCCCATGCAAAACCGGCTTCTGTGTTTGCTGGGCGTTCAGCCTGTCCGCTGATAAAAGCAGAATGATGAAAAATAATGACCTGAACATAATCGTCCGTTTTTGATTTCTTCTTTAAAGGTAAGCGGAACTGTGATTATCCGGTGCAGCTGTTTGAAATCAGGGTTTTCGGTTTTTTTCCTATGATTTTTATCAATCCCCTTTCCCGGGAAGTCAGGATTGTTTAACTTCAAAATAAAAAATGGCCAGATCACATCATCGTAAGAAACACCGGGAACATGTACGGCAATTCAGTCATACACATAGCACCGCCACCCCGCAGAGCCGCAACGGTAAAGCCGTCAATATTGTCATGATTGTCGGAGCTTTAGCCGGCTTTGCCATCGGTTATTTTGCATCAGAAGGGGAATTGCTTTGGATGACCCTGGGCCTGCTGGCGGGCGCTGCCGGTGGTTATTTCGTGGGAAAAAAAATAGACGAGGGCAAGTAGTCTCCCGTTCTTTGCCCCGGATCAAAATAATTTGTGGAAATAAGGTTCAATTTTACAGGGATAACTTACTTACATTTGCTTAAATTTTATAAGATGAAGCTTTTTGTTGCGGGCTTACCGTATGATATGGATGACGCGGAACTGGAGGAGTTTTTTGAAAAATTCGGAACAGTTACCTCCGTTAAGGTGGCGATGGACCGGGAAACCGGCAAAAGCAAGGGATTCGCATTTGTGGAAATGCCCAACAGTACCGAGGCCAAAGAAGCGATTGAAGGGCTGAATGACCTTCCCATCGGGAGAAAGGTACTGGTGGTAAAAGAGGCTGAGGATAAACAAGGCGGCGGTGGTGGTGGTTTCCGCCCAAACCGTGACCGTGGTGGTAATAGCGGTGGTGGTGGCTATAACCGCTATGGCAACAACAGCAGGCCTCCCCGCGACAGGTATTAACCAAACAAATTGCTTATACTTCAGCCCGGTTTACACCGGGTTTTTTTATTGGATCTTTGCCCGGTTCCTTCAGAAAGCGGGGAGTGTTTTCGCTGTCCCTTATTTTCCTTCACCCGGCAAACCTATAGCTGGTATAATACTGAACAGCTGTAGGGCGATAAAAGAAGTTCTGTTTTCACTTCACCTGTTGATCCCGGCGGGACGGTACTGTTATTCTGTATAAAAAAATTCCAGGAGCCCTCCGGCGTGAATCCGGCCTCCTTGCCCGATCCGTTAAAGCAAACCAGGATCCTGGCCCATTGATCACCGGCGGCTTTCCCGTTGATTTCATATACAACTAATCCACCCGGTAAACCATCATGGAACCGGATATTCTTTTGAATACTTTCTGCCGTCTGCAAACGCAGGGCCGGGTGATTTCTGCGCAAACTGACAAGAGCCTTTATATATGAAAACACCCCGGCATTTGCTGTTTTTAATTTCCAGTTGATCGCGTTGATACTGTCCGGCGAGTCATAGGAGTTCTCCACGCCGTTCTTGCTCCGCAGGAATTCTGTTCCGGCGTGCAGGAAGGATATACCCTGCGAGGTGAGCACCACAGAAAGGGCCAGCTTCTGCATATTTGTCCTTTCTTCTGCTGTGGCTTCTTTGGCAGACAGGCCCAGTTTGTCCCAGAGGGTATGGTTGTCGTGACATTCACAATAGGTTATTGTCTGCGCGGGTGACGAGGCCCAGGGTGATTTTGAATAATTGACTTTACTGTACTCCACCTGCGGATGTTTACACGCGGCGGTGATCCCGAACCGGATACTTTCTTCCATTCCGGCTTTCCCGCTGGCAAATCCCTTATCGGCATGCTCAAATACACTTCCTTTTATCGCATCCCGGATATCATCGCTGAATACCGCGATGCGATCCAGTTTGGCCGCATTGACTTTTAATGCCCGTTGTGAATCCGGTAAAGGAGAAGTCCCGGCTGTCCAGCCCTCCCCGTATAAAAGTATCCCGGGTTTTATTTTATGCAGCTCCCGGGAAATGAGGTTCATGGTTTCAATATCGTGTACCCCCATCAGGTCCAGCCGGAACCCGTCTATATGGTATTCCTGTACCCAATAGCGCATGGATTCCAGCATGAATTTCCGGAACATGGGTCTTTCACTCGCTGTCTCATTACCACAACCCGTAGCGTTGGAAAATTTTCCTTCTTTATCCATACGGTAATAATAACCCGGCACTAACTGGTTGAAATTTGATGTTGCAGACAAGGCGGTATGGTTGTAAACCACATCCATAATCACGCCTATCCCGTTGGCATGAAAAGCCTGTACCAGTTGTTTGAACTCCCGGATCCTGGTCGCCCCTTCATAGGGATTTGTTGAATAGGAACCTTCCGGTACATTGTAGTTGAGCGGATCATATCCCCAGTTGAATTTCGCATCCGGGTTGGATTCATCCACCGAATGATAATCGAAAGAAGGCAGCAGGTGCACATGTGTCACGCCCAGTTCCTTGATATGATCCAGCCCGGTGGCAAGTCCTTCCCCGTTGCGGGTGCCGGTTTCAGTAAGTCCCAGGAATTTTCCTTTGTGCTGTATCCCGGAGCCGGAAGAAATACTGGCATCCCTGACATGTAGTTCATAAATGATCGCATCCACCGGGTTTTGTAAAACAGGACTCCGGTCTTTTTCCCAGCCGGGGGGATTGGTTTCTTTCAGGTCCACCACAGCTCCTCTTTTGCCATTCACTCCCACGGCTTTTACATAAGGGTCGGTGACCTCCTCCGACCACCGGTCTTTTATTTTTACCCGGAAACTGTAGAATTTATTTTTCTGATCAGTATACATGGTGATCATCCAGACCCCGTTTCTTTGTTTCACCATCGGGTAAGACCCGGCAAGAAAATCCCCGGTACCATTATGGTATAATTTAAGTTCAGCAGCGGATGCCGTGGGGGCCCATATTTTAAAGATCGTCCGCTGCGGTGAATAGGTTATACCCAGATCCTTCCCTGTATAAACGGGGTATTTGGCAAAATCAGCAGGCTGGGTGCTGGCGGAAAATAAATGGGTGATAAAAGGGAGCAACATAATAAATCGCTTCATTGAATAACGGTTATTTCCGGCAAAGTTACTGAATGCAGTTATGCAGCATTCGGGATAAATAATTTCGGAAGCCAGTCTCCAATCCTGTAAATTGTTGTTCCATTTCTAACAACTACATTTTTTGCCGTATGGGAGATTTCCAGGTTAAAAAACAAACAAAGAAATACGATGTGGTGATTGTGGGTTCCGGTGCCGGCGGCGGTATGGCCGCTTATGTACTGGCAAGGGCGGGGTTAAAAGTTTGTATTATTGAAGCGGGTTATATGTATGATCCGCAGAAGAATGTTACCCAGTTAAAAAATCCCTGGGATTCCCCGCGGCGGGGAGCCAGCACCCGCTTCCGTCCCTTCGGCGATTTTGATGCCTGCTATGCCGGATGGTCCGTGGAAGGTGAACCTTTTACCAAAGAAGCGGGTACCGACTGGATGTGGTGGCGGGCAAGGATGCTGGGCGGACGCACCAATCACTGGGGACGGATCTCCCTGCGTTTTGGACCGAAGGATTTCAAACGGAAAAGTATTGACGGGCTGGGTGATGACTGGCCGATCGGGTATGAAGATGTAAAGCCCTATTACGATAAAGTTGATAAACTGATCGGAATCTTCGGCACGAATGAAGGACTGGAAAATGATCCCGATGGTTTTTTCCTGCCGCCTCCCAGGCCCAGACTGCATGAATTGTTTATAAAAAATGCCGCCGGCCATGCAGGTGTAAAAGTGATTCCTTCCCGTCTATCGATCCTGACCAAACCGATCGAAAATGATGCCGGCCGGGGTTCCTGTTTTTTCTGCGGCCAGTGTAACCGCAACTGCAGCATCGCCAAGGCCGATTTTTCTTCGACCAATGTGCTGATCTACCCGGCTATGAAAACGGGGAATCTCGATATCGTGCCCAATGCCATGGCCAGGGAGGTATTGACAAACAGCGAGGGACTGGCAACCGGCGTTTCCTATATCAGTAAGGAGGACCAGATGGAATACCAGGTGGAAGCCCGTGTGGTGATTGTGGCTGCCAGCGCCTGCGAAAGCGCCCGGCTCCTGCTCAATTCGAAATCAGCCCGTCATCCGAACGGGCTGGCCAATAGCAGCAATGTAGTGGGAAAATACCTGCATGACTCAACCGGGGCGGCCCTGGGCGGGGTACTTCCTGATCTCTTCGACCGGAAGCGGTACAATGAAGATGGTGTGGGTGGTATGCATATTTATTCTCCCTGGTGGCTGGATAATAAGAAACTGGATTTTCCCAGGGGATATCATATTGAATACTGGGGCGGGATGAGCCAGCCTTCTTATGGATTCAGCTGGGGTATTGAAAACCTCAACGGCAAATACCTGGTAAAAGGTAAACAAAAGGAAGCCGGGGGTTATGGAGCTTCCCTGAAAGAGGACTACCGTTATTTTTACGGGGCGGGTGTGGGAATGGCCGGGCGCGGGGAAGCCATCCCCCTCGAATCAAATTATTGTGCTATAGATCCGGATGTGGTGGATCAATACGGAATTCCTGTATTGAAATTTAATGTCAAATGGAGCGAACACGAGATCAGGCAGGCCAAACACATGAAGGAAACTTTCAAGGAAGTGATGCACAATATGGGCGCTGTGATCACCTGGGGCGGGGACGATGATGAGAAAAATAACTGGGGACTTTCCAAACCCGGTGAGATCATTCACGAAGCCGGAACGGTCCGGATGGGAAATGATGCCCGGGCTTCTGCGTTAAACAAATGGAGCCAGGCACATGACTGCAAAAACCTGTTTTGCGTGGACGGTGGCCAGTTTGTAAGCCAGGCGGATAAAAATATCACCTGGACTATCCTGGCTTTATCGATGCGGGCCAGCGAATATATTATTGATGAAATGAAAAAACAGAATTTGTAGAGAGAAAACCGGAATGAGACGGTAGTATCTCGTTAAAATATAAATTTTATGGACAGAAGAAAATCGCTAAAACTGATCGCAACGGGTGCCCTGGCCGTACCTGCTGCTGTGGCTGGCTGCACAACAGACGATAAAAAGACAGTGGAAAAAAAGGAAGAACCTGTCTTCCACCTGGACCGCAACCCGGATGAACTGAAATACGAGAAGGAACTGCTCGCCAGGGAAAGATTTTTTGATGAGCATGAAAGGACGACGATCACGCTATTATGTGATCTTATCATTCCGAAGGATGAGGTCAGTGGCAGCGCCAGTGAAGCGGGGGTGCCGGCCTTTATTGAATTCATTGTAAAAGATATGCCCCAGCACCAGGTGCCCCTGAAAGGCGGGTTGCGCTGGCTGGACCTGCAATGCATCAAGCAATATGAAAAAGCATTCAACGATTGCACAACAGCTCAGCAATTGGAAATGGCCGACCAGATCGCTTACCCGGAAAAAGCGAGGCGGGGGATGAGCCAGGGCGTAAAATTCTTTTCGCTTATGAGAGACCTCACAGCCTCCGGGTTTTATACCTCGGAATCCGGGGTGAAAGACCTCGGCTATATCGGTAACAAACCCAGTCAATGGAATGGAGTACCGTCAGATGTCCTGGCCAGGTATAAATTAGCTTATACGGAAAAAGAGCTGAAGGAATGTGTCAGTTTTGATCCGGCTGGATAGCCGGGCATGACCCTGACTTTTTTTATGACTTCAACCATTTACTATGAAAAGAATACTGATCACACTCGCTGTTTTGGCAATAAGCGTGGTATCGGTCACCGCACAGAACTATGTGACTTTGCACGAAGACTGCAATTACCGCGGCAGGAACTCCTACCTCGAAGCAGGCACGTACCGCACTTACCAGATGAGGATTGGCAACGACAAACTTTCTTCCCTGCAGGTCCCGGCCGGATACCGGGTTACTATCTACGAGGATGATAATTTCAGGGGCCGTTCACAGACCTATTCCGAAGGGGTGAGCTGCCTGGATTCGGCCTGGAATGACATGGCTTCTTCCATCGTGGTGGAAAACACCAACTACCAGCAAACAAACCCGAATGAATACGTAGTATTTTATAATGATTGTTATGCGCGTGGTTTTTCCCGGAGCCTGCGCCCCGGTGTGTACAAGGGAAATGACCTTGGTGAATTAAAAAACAATATTTCTTCCTTTTCCATTTACGGAAACTTGCGGGTGCGGGTCTATACCGGGAATGAAGAAGCCACCGGTTATTACAGCAATTTTGACAACAGCGAGACCTGCCTGGGCCGAAATTTCAACGACCGGATCAGTTCCCTGGTGATTGAATATAAACCCTACTCCCCTGTTGCCCCGGGTTCGGGTAGCGGGTTCGGGGAAGGAGCTTATGCTCTTTTCTATACAGATTGCAATTATGGGGGAAATGCACTGCGTTTACAACCCGGCCGGTACAATGCAGAACAACTGGGTATCCTGAAATATTCAATCGCATCCCTTCAGTTGCCCGCCGGTTTTTCTGTCAGGGCTTATGCGGGTGAAAGCGGGAATGGTCCCTCGGTACAGTTTACGAATGACATGAACTGCCTGGGCTATGACTGGCGGGATAAGATCGGGTCGCTGCTGGTGGAGCAATACGGTGGCAGCACCGGTCAGCCCGTGGTTCAGCATGTAATGATCTACACCGATGCCAATTACAAAGGGCAGGCGGTTACCTTATTACCGGGTACCTATGCCACGATGGCCCAGGCAAACGGTTTTCCGGATAAGGCACTAAGCTCTTTACAATTGCCACCGGGGTACCGGGTGGTTTTGTATGAGGGAGAAAATTTCAGGGGCAAAACTTATACGATTACCGTTTCCCGCAGCAATTTCGCCCTGACCAGCTGGAATGACCGGGCTTCCTCCATCAAGGTGTACCGGGAATAAAAAACGCCGGTCGTGAAACCGGCGTTTTAAAAGGAATGACACGGGTATTATGCGAATTCTTCTTTCGCTGTTTTACTGTAGTCATCGATCAGTTTGCGCTGCAGATCGAAGGGTACTGCTTCATAACCACTAAACGTCATTTTGAATTTAGCTCTTCCCTGGGTGATGGAACGGAGTGAGGAGGAATACCCGTCCATTTCAGCCAGCGGAACTTTAGCGATCACTTTCTGGAAATGGCCTTCGCTGTCGATTCCTTCCACAATCGCCCGGCGGCTTTGTAAATCGCCCATCACGGCACCGGTCAGGTCGTCCGGGCAAAGGACATCCAACTGGTAAATAGGTTCCAGTATCTGCGGGTCTGCCTGCTGGAATGCCTGGCGGAAAGCCTGCAGCCCGGCGATCTTAAACGAGATATCATTGCTGTCCACCGGGTGCATCTTGCCATCATAAACGCATACGCGGATATCGCGGGCATAGGAACCGGTCAGCGGGCCATTCCCCATTTTCTCCATCACCCCTTTCAGGATCGACGGAAGGAAGCGGGCATCTATGGCTCCACCCACGATACAATTGTAGAAGACCAGTTTGCCACCCCAGTCCAGGTTGTGCACATCCCGTCCCCGTACATTCAGGTCGGCAGGTTCGGGCATACCTTCATACCAGGGTTCGATCCGCATGAACACTTCCCCGAACTGCCCCGCTCCGCCGCTTTGTTTTTTATGGCGGTAACTGGCATCGGCCATCTTGCGGATGGTCTCACGGTAAGCAATACGCGGTTTTACAAATTTTATTTCCAGTTTATGCTGGTGTTCGATCTTCCATTTGGCCACGGCGAGGTGCATATCCCCCTGGCAATGGATCAGGGTTTGTTTCAGTTCAGAGGAAACTTCCACCAGCAGCGTGGTATCTTCTTCCCGTAACTGGTGCAGGGCCTGTGACAATTTCTCCTCCTCCCCTTTTTTCAGGGTTTCAATGGCCATGGTCATATTGGGGGCCGGGAATTCAATGGGAGGTAATTCAAAATTTTTGCCCTTTGTATGCAGGGTATTGTTCACATGCGTGTTCTTCAGTTTCAGTGTGGCGCCGATATCACCGGCCACCAGTTCATTGATGGGCAGCCGTTTATTTCCTTCCACCAGGAAGAGCTGGGTGATTTTTTCAGTCACACCCGTGGTTTCATTCTCAAGTTCCATCCCGCTTTTGATCGTACCGGAGTACACTTTAAAGAAAGACAGGTCTCCCACATGGGGTTCAGAAATGGTTTTGTAAATAAAAATACAGGCCGGCCCGCTTGCATCGCAGGGCACCGGTTCTCCTTTCTTTGTTTGCTGCGGGGGCATTTCATTGGCGCTCGGGCATACATTATCAATGAATCCCATCAGGCGGCCGCTGCCCATATTCCGTTCCGCGGAAAGGCAGAACAACGGGAACAGGTCATGATGGATCATGGCATTTTTAAGACCTGTCTTCATCTCGTCCTCGTCCAGTTCGCCCTGGTCGAAATATTTTTCCATCAGGGTCTCATCGTTACTGGCGATCGCCTCGATGAGTTCTTTGTGCAGCTCGTCGGCCTTCGCTTTTTCATCATCCGGTATCACCGCTTTTTCCGGTTTGCCACCATTGTCCTTAAAGCGGTACATGGTCATCCGGAGCACATCAATGATCTCGTGGAAACCGGCGCCGGTCTGGCGGGGGTACTGCACCACCACCACATTCGGTCCGAAATGGGATTTGGCTTCGCGTACAGTTTTATCAAAGTCGGCATTGTCATCATCCAGTTTGTTGGCGGCGAAGATCATCGGGGTCCTGAATTTTTCCGTGTATTCCCAGATGATATCCGTGCCTACTTCCACGCCCATGACGGCATTCAGCAGCATGACCCCCGTATCGGCTACCCGGAGGGCGGAGATCACTTCACCGGAAAAATCATCGTAACCGGGTGTGTCAATGATATTGATCTTATATCCTTTCCAACGGGTGTGCAGGAGCTTGCTAAAAATAGAATTACCACGTTCCTGTTCAAGCTCGTGGTAATCTCCTGTTGTATTTCGCTCCGCGACAGAACCTCTCCGGTTGATCAGTCCTGCTTCAAATAGCATGCACTCCGCTAAGGTGGTCTTACCGGAGCCGGCGTGCCCCAGCAAGACTATATTTTTTACGTGTGAGGTATCAAATTCTGGCATAGCAATAGAATTTATTGTTTGAAGAAATTGTTTACGACTTGTACAAATCTTCAAAAGGTATTGAAAGAATCGTATGAACCCGGTTAGTACCCGGGCTGATTAAAGTCAGTCAGCAGCGGTTCAGGAGGTCCGGGACAGGAACCCGTTGAATTCATTTCGCAGGTCCTGTAAGGTCTGCTCAAGCGAACGGAATTGTTCCTGCAGCGATTCGTGGGTGCTGTTGATCGTTTCCGGGGTTCCGTCAGGTTCCGGGGCAGCAATACCCAACTTGCGGTCATAGGTTTTGATCGCTTGTTTGAGATCGTGAATATTGATTAGCTGAATGTGAAACTGGTTGTGGAGATGTTCGACTTCCTGTAGTTGATCTTTGGAGAGCGGGCGGCCGGCTACCTGGCGGATCCTGTTTTCGTCTTTTGTGAATTCATCGCGGTAAATGCGGAGTTGCTCTCTCCAGGCATTGCACTCCGCGGAGAGCTGTGAGATGTCTACCTGTACCATGGGATTTAAAATTTAGGGTTTAAAAAATAAAGAACTACTGAAGAAAAATACTGGCCGGGGCTGGCCGATTTTTCCGGGTAATGGATTGGGCAGAGGTGGGTTAATGTTTAATGAAAGTTAGCACCAATTTGGATAAAAACAAATTATTGAAGGCAGATTTTAAAAAAAGAAATGCACAGGAAGGAGCCTGTGCATTTGAATATAATAAGGAGTGTAATGATTAATGTCTTCTCACTTTCACCCGCGTGGCCTTACCACCCCTGGGCCCGGTAACCGTTGTTTTCTTTACGGTGGTTGTCTTCCCCCTGGGGCCGGTTACGCTGGTACGCGTATGGGTTACCCGGTAATGACCAACGGATGCGGAATGCCGGGTTCTTACCAGTACAGAACTGCTGCGGAAAGGCGTGTACACCCGGTGTGCATGCAGTACCCTGTGAGTATGCACCACAACAAAGCTCCGGTGATAATGGGCCCGGTAGGGATGCCATACATGCCAGGCAAATGGCCGCCAGGGTTTCCACCAGGCCGGATAATAACTCCAGCGCCAGGGAGATATCCAGGGCCGGTAAACGGGTCCGTATACAAAACGTACAGAGGGCCATACCCATACATTGATCACGACCCCCGCGGCGGGGTATTCATATCCTGCACTGGGCCCGCTGAGCCGGCTGTTGTTATAATTAATAAAGGAGTCATCCTCTCCCCCGCCGTCCGGCTCCACAATCACCGCTTCCCCATAAATGTCTTCATCTCCTACGATCTGGGCAATCGCCGAAGCCTCACCTGTTTTTTCCAGCTCAATCACCGCAATATCCTGGCTTTCCGTTGCTGAAACCGGTACCTGCAACACAAACGCATGCGCGTCTTTTTCAGCTTGATCGGTCACCCGGATATAATCGGTCTCGCCGTCACCGTTCAGGTCAAGGTTATTGACATGATTTGATTCCAGGTTGAGGGCTTTTTCAAAATCCTCAATGCTGGCTGACTGGCTGAACAGCTGAAGGGCTCCCTGCAGGCTGAAATGATCGCCCGGTAAGCCGGTGGAATCCACGCCCGACTGACTTTGAGCAAGGAGGACCTTTGTATTGAATGATAGTAATAGGAACAGGGTGCTTAGTAGTCTGTATAATTTCATAAAATGAAGTTTTTGGTCAGACAGTGTTTTGTCCGCGGGGTTTAACCGGCATCGTCCCGGATACAGAAAAATACAGGATTTTTTTGAAATTCGATAACTTGCCGGTTCTTCATGATCTCACCTAATTCCATACAGCAGATACTGGGTCGCACAGACATTATTGATGTGATCGGCAGCTTTGTCAAGCTGAAAAGAAGGGGTACGAATTACCTGGGCCTCTGCCCTTTTCACAATGAAAAGACGCCTTCCTTTACGGTCTCTCCCAGTAAAGAGATCTACAAATGCTTTGGCTGCGGCAAGAGCGGGAATACAGTCAGCTTTGTCATGGAGCACGAGAAATACAGTTACGTCGAGGCCCTGAAATGGCTCGCCGCCCGTTATGGTATCGAGATCGAAGAAACCTTTGCCAGCGATGAACAGCGGCAGCAACTGCTGGCCGCCGACAGCCTCTATATTATCAATGGATTTGCCCAGCAGTTTTTTAGCCGGGTACTTTTTGAAACAGAAGAAGGACGGGATGTGGGACTGGCTTATTTTAAAGAGAGAGGATTCCGGGAAGACATTATAAAGAAATTCCAGTTGGGCTATTCCCCGGAACAACGGGATGCCTTTACCCGGGAAGCCATCGCCAAACTGTACAATACGGAATTGCTGATCAAATCCGGGCTGGTGGCCAACCGGAATGACCAGCTGATGGATAATTACCGGGGCCGTGTCATCTTCCCGGTTCATAACCACAGTGGCAAAGTGCTGGGTTTCGGCGCCCGTATCCTGAAGAGCAATGATAAGGCGCCCAAATATATCAATACCCCGGAAAACGAGATCTATATCAAGAGCAAGATCCTTTACGGGTCTTATTTCGCCCGGCAGGCCATTGACAAAGCGGATGAATGCCTGCTGGTGGAAGGATATACTGATGTGGTCTCCCTGCACCAGGCTGGTATCGAAAATGTAGTGGCCAGCGGCGGTACCTCTCTTACACCCGACCAGTTACGACTGATCCGGAAATACACGAATAACCTGACCATTATCTACGACGGGGATGCCGCGGGAGTAAAGGCAGCGCTGCGGGGGCTTGACCTGGCGCTGGAGGAAGGATTGAATGTGAAACTGGTGCTGATCCCTGATAAGGAAGACCCCGACAGTTATGTCAATAAAGTGGGGGCTGCGGCTTTTACCCAGTTTGTGCAAAAGAGTAAGAAAGATGTTATCCTTTTCCAGCTGGAAGTAGCCCTGAAAGATGCGGGATCGGATTCTGTCAGGAAATCGGAAGTCGTGAACCGGATGGCGGAAACCATTTCCCGGATCAACAAGGCGGAGGATTTCACCCGGCAGCAGGATTATATCAAGCAGTGCGCTGAATTACTGAAGATCGATGAAGGTGGTTTGCATGTCCTCGTGAATAAATTTATCCGTGACCGGGTTTCCACCCTGGAGCGGAAACTGCCTTTCGAAGAAGCAAAGCAGTTCGAAGAAAATGCCAAACAGGCTGAACAGACCAATTTTGATGAAGCGACTTTCAATTTACTTTTTAAAGACGAATTGCAGGAACGGGAAGTAGCCCGGATCCTACTGGAATACGGGATTAAGAAATGGGACGGCCAGAAACTGATCGCGGAATATATCCTGGAGGAAATGGTGGATGAATCCCTCCTGGACAACAAAGAAGTCATCCGGCTGATCGCGGTCTTCAAAGAATTACTGGAACAAAATCCGCAACAGGCGAACCGGGGTTATTTTATCCACCACCCCGATACCCGTCTCAGTGCCTTCGCTGTATCCCTGATGAGTTTTCCCTATGAAGAAAGCGAACACTGGCGCCGGGAATTCAGCCAGTCCAGCGGCTACCAGAAAAGCCTGTTTGAACAATCATATGAGGATTTTATCCGGACCGTGGCCCCGGAAAACAAT